>NZ_JBGCCM010000018.1:0-238619 GCF_041262085.1 Catenulispora sp. GAS73 | reverse complement strand
TGACCACGACAGGCGAGGCCATCATCAAAGACGGCAACCTGTTCAGCCCCTGGAGCCCCACCGAGATGGGCAACGTCACCGACCTGCAAATCGACCAGCCCACCGGCCGCATCGCAGTCCTGACCGACAACGGCGCCGCCATCGTCAAGGACGGCGGCCTCTACGGCGCCTGGGTCGACGAGATGCCCGGCATCGGACAAATCGGCCTCACCAGCTTCTAAGCTGAGGTAGCGCCCCGTTCCTCACAGCAAGTGAGATACCCCTGGTCAGGTCTGGAGACCAGGGGCATCGTGCGTAGTGGCAGAGTTCTGTCATGCTGAAGCTGTTTCGTGTGGCCCGGATCTGGCCTGGGATGGGATGCGACCGCTTCGATCGTCGAGCGGCTAGGGTGCGTCGGCCCCGCATCACCAAAGATGAACGACCACGGATCATCACGCTGGTCAAGGCAGTCCCGCCGTGCAAACCGACCTGGGACGCGGCCGGGTTGCACGCTACCGACCCCAAGGGCCAGGCGGTGCGGACCTTTCTCAGGGGACGGCGATGACGCAGACGATTCTGGGGGGGTGTCGTCATGGCGACGCTTATGGCAAGCGGATGCGCGGGCACGCCGGTGGGGCCAGGTGCCGGCACTGGCCAAGGCGTGCCGAGCAGCGGGTCGGCCACACCGGTGCAGACGATGAATGACTGCGCGGACTTCGCGTCGTCCGTCAAATCCGGCATCTACGAAGGCACGCAGTCGGCGGCTGGCGTGCTTCCGGCCGACGCTCACCCGATCTCGCTGCTCGAGTGTGTGATGGCCAACCAAGATGTCCCCGGCCAGGGCCAGTGGCAGGTCGTCAACACGGTCCGGTCGACCGGCCCCGTCGACGCCTTCGCCAGCGCTTTGCGGGCCCGCTACGTCAAGCCGCCGCAGCCGACTCCGAAGGGGCCCATCGCCTGACCTGCCATAGGTTACGCCCAACAGTGGATCGCGCTGGTCGAGGCCGACGGCAAGGCCTACCGGTTCCAGATCCCGCTCTGGGGCGTGTGCCCCGCATCGGATCCCTATGTGACGAAGGCCTTGGCGGCCGTGAAGTCCACGATCGTGTCCACCGGGCGAATCAAGCAGACGGTGTCACCGGGAGCGCAGTCGAGCGGGTGTGCCGAACAGTTCGCCGAGATGGCATTCGTGAACGCGCAGTCCAGCGGATCGGGGACGACCACGCCCTTCTTCTCCGGATCGAACGCCGCCAAAACTGTCCGCGTCCGCTACTACCAACTCGTCGGCACCTACGACAAACCCAAGCCCACCAGAGACTTCGAGACAGCTGCGACGATCACCGGAGCCAGGGGGCCGTCATCTACGACGGCCTGATGAACGCTCCCGTCGCCGCCGTCAAGACCTGCGACGCTCCGGCGACCGAGTACGCCGTCGTCTTCGGCAACGCCGACAGCGGAAGCTAGAGTGTGGTGGAACTCGACGGCTACAAGCTCGCGTCGCCGATTCCGGCCCCGACCGCCAGACTCCAGCGTCCGTCATCCAGGCGGACCGGTGAAGGCAGCTAAAAGCCATCGTCGATCTCACCGCGGTCGACGAGCCGCCGCTGCGCCTGCTGTTGAGCGCCGATGCGGTCGAGTGCGTCGAAGCGAAGCTGGATCTGGCGCACCGTGAACTCGACCGATGGCACAAGGTAGCGCTCTCCACCGTTGTCTGAGCCTCGGCACGAGCGGCGGCCGCCGTCCGCGATCCGCCGTGCCGACCGCGAGAACGCTGAGGTGAGCCCGAAGACTATCGCGACATCATCTTGTGTTCGAACTGCGTGAGGACCACCGCGGCTCGCATCAGGTCGCTGATCCTGGAAGGGCTGATCGTCACGTATGCCAGGCCTTCCAGCGGGTGAACAGGAAGGCCAAGCCGCATTCGCCCTGGAATCGCAGTCCACGCAGGAGCTTGTAGGCGCGAGTGTCGCAGGACAACTCGGTGCCGTACTTGGGCTGGTTGACCGGGACATACACGCCCGCACCTTGCGCCTTCGTAGCCACAGTCCGCCAGGATGGGCAGCTCGGTCAAGAAGTGAATGTCCCCCAGTCCGTGGAGCCGACGAGTCACTCACGCAGCGTCGATTCGACCCCTCCATGCGCCGACCAGAAAACCGAAGTCGCCCCGCCCTCGGTTGATGATTCCGTCACAAATCTCCCGTCTCGATCGTGTGTTCATTTTCGGCCTGCCCTTTTGGCCCGCCACCGCGGTGGACGCGCCGCATCCGTCGTCTATCGGACGGCGCATCCCCTGGTAGGACGGCCCGTCTTTTTCATCGGGCCACCCCGGTCACGCAGGTCGGCATAGTGCCTCCGTCGCTCCCAGCGACTGGGATGAAGGGCTCGCTGAGGTGCGCGGTGGCCAGAACGAGGCCGCCGGCGGATTTCAGTAGGGAGAGGCGCGATTCCCGGGCCAGCGCGGGGTCGTCGTCGTAGCGGTACGGCTGGTCCGGATCAATGAGCTGCACCACGTGCACCAGCAGATCGCCGGTAACGACGAGGGTCGGCTCGCCGCCGCCCAGCAGCACAGACTGATGCCCTGGTGTGTGTCCGGGGGTGGGTCGTACGACGGCGGCCGGTGCGAGCCTGTGCGTGCCGTCGGCAACGGCCAGCTGATTGGCTGCTCGCAGCGGTTCGAACAGCCATCGCGCTAGCGTTGGCTCGCGGCGTTCGACAGCTGCGATTTCGGCTGCCTGCACCAAATATTCGGCATTGGGGAAGTACGGCGCCCGCTCCGCGTCCATCGACCATCCGATGTGGTCGGTGTGCACATGGGTGAGTACCACGGTATCGACGTCGTGCCGGTCGATGCCGGCGGCGGCGAGTTCTTCGGGGAGCCGCCCAGGCAGCGGTGCCCATGCTGACGGTGCCGATGCGGGCCCGATGCCAGCGTCGACCAGGATGATCCGTCCATCGTCGAACCGTAGTGCGAAACACCGGAACCGCAGCTGCCAACCGCCGTCGCGCACACTCCCCGGATCGCGCCGGTCCGCCTCGGCCCACAGTTGCGCATCAGCCTCGGGGAATGCGATCTCGCGGGGTTCGAAGAACGGGCCGACACCGTCTTCCAAGGCTAGGACGGTGACGCTGCCGATGGTCGTGCTGACCGGCATATTCATCCCTCCTGCTGCTTAGGTTGACGCCGACGGCGCGCAGCGCCCTCAGGACGACCACGCGGGTCGCCACAACGATTTCACTCACTCGGACCTGCCCGCAGGACCCGTGCGCCAAGCGTACGTCGCCGGGCCCGTAGTGCACGCTCGGTACGCCAGCAGCCGTGTACAGCCTCAGGCGGAGGCAGATTCCTTCGCTCGGCAAGACGTCCACAACCGTGCTGTCGCGAGGTCGGTGATCGCTATTATGTGATGCGTTGCCGCGAGAACGTCGAGAGACTTTGCCAACGACGGGGCATTGATCGACGAGCAAGGCGACGTAGCGCGGCCGTTCCTTGGGCAAGGGCGGTGGTTGTGCTGGCCCCGGCTGTCGGGACGGTTGGTTACATGCCGAGCGCTTCAATGACGAGCCGGGCTGCGGCGGCTCCCGAGTACTGCTGCTGCCCGGTGATGAGCATGCCATCACGGATGGCATGCGGTTTGAACCGGGAATCAACGATGAAGTTCGTTCCCGTGAGCTTGCGCGCCTCGTCCTCGATCCGGAACGGCTGGATGCGCTGTCCCACGTAGTCGTCAGCGTAGTCTTCCTCGCTGTTGGCGAAGCCGGTCCATGTCTTGCCGTCTACCAGCAGCGTACCCGTCGACAGCGTGGTCTTGAGCAGGATGGCCGTGGCGTGGCACACCACCGCGGTGATCTTGCCGGCCTCGTAAAATGCGGCCGCGAGGTCATGAGTCCGTTTGTCATCGATGAACGTGATCATGGGACTCTGGCCGCCGACGAAGAACACTGCGTCATAGTCGGCCATGCTGGCTTCGGCGAGCTTCGTGCTGGCCTCGACCAGTTGCCTGTGGTTCGGCGAGTTGATGAATCCCAAGCTGATGAGGTCATCGGCGGAATATCCGCTCTCGTCCCTCGGGTCGCTCCACGAGTCCGCCTTCAGCTCTCCGCCGTCCGGACTAGCGACCTGCACGACGTAGCCGTGCTCGACAAACTCCCAGTAGGCGTGAGTCAGCTCCGCCCACCAGAAACCGACGGGCCATCCGGTTTGCGGGCTCACCGCCGGGTTTGCCACGACCATCAGGACCCGCTTCGGGCACTTCGGGTCGAGGATATTGATGGCGCCACTCATAGATTACCTCTGAATGTAGGTGGGATCCGTACACGCAAACCGGATCCAGGCTGGTGGCGGGGTCCCACATGAAGCATCGAGAGCTCCGTCTGCGCCGCCCTCTACGAGGCGTTGGCGGCGGCTGTTCACCGAGGCGAACCCGGAACGAGCCCGGCCAGAGAGACCACTGAACCCACAGTCGACCGCTCGAACACATGAGAGTCCATGGCACTTTTCGCTAGGTTGACGCCAATATGGATTCCAGTGTCTACACGCCTCATGCTAAAGCGCTGTCATCGCGCTGTCATTTCGACGCCGACACGCCAATATTTCATTCTTCGGGTTGTGAGCTGCGGTTTCCTGTAGTACGTACGGAAGTCCGAGCCCGTTTACGCCGCCCACAGGACGCTGGGCCGCCGGAGGCCTCGACCGCGCAACTGACGCCGTCGGCAGAAGTAGTGGGCCACGCTGCGCGCGGTCGATGACGGGTTCGGCGTCTTCGTGGGCTACAGGCCGGCCTAGTTGGCATGGTGTCGGAACTGAAGACGCAAAGACGCCGGTTCCTTGCGTGCTTCTCTCCGGCACGCTCGCCGGACCCGCCCCATTCTGGCGGTGCTGGACACGTCATGACACGTCTACATGTGCCTGACAGAGCCGGAACCGTGCAGTTTGGTGATGGTGACAGGCCTACGATGCACAGCTCGCTCGAGCATGCAGGTTCCCTACTGAAGGACTCTCTCGGGGATCTTGCTCGGTGGTGGTTTCCTGATTGAATCAATGCTCTGCTACGGTCCGGGCCTTCATGGCATGACGGTTGTCGGATCCCAGGGTGGTGCAGATGTCGGTTCGTCCTCGTCCGGGTGTCGAGGTTCCGGAGTTGACCGCGCGGGTGGCTCGGGCCGCCAACCCGAAGGGCACCACCGCGATGTGGGTGCGGGACCGGCTGGAGGGGCTGTGGGAGGACGAGGATTTCGCCGGCTGGTACCCCCGCGACGGGCGGCCGGCGCTGTCTCCGGCGCAGCTGGCCACGGTGTGTGTGCTGCAGTTCCTGGACAACCTGTCGGATCGGCAGGCCGCCGAGGCGGTGCGGTGTCGGATTGACTACAAATACGCGCTCGGGCTGGAGCTGGAGGACACCGGATTCCATCACAGCGTACTCAGTGACTTCCGTGATCGTCTGGCCGAGGACGGCCGTGCCGACCGGCTGCTCGACCTGGCGCTGGCCCGGTTGAAGGAGACCGACCTGGTCAAAGCGCGCGGGCGGCAGCGCACCGATTCCACCCGCGTCCTGTTCGCGGGCCGGGAGCTGACCCGGCTTGAGCTGATGACCGAGGCAGTGCGGGCGCTGCTGGAGCACCTGGCCTCGGCCGCGCCGCAGGTCCTCGACGAGTTGGTGACGGCCGAATGGAGCGAGCGCTACGGCCGGCAGGTGCGCATGTGCAGCCCGCCCAGCCACCCGGTGGCCCGGCTCACCCAGGTCGGCTCCGACGCCCAGGTGCTGCTGGACCAGGTCCGCGACCGGTTCGGCGACGAGGGACCGGAGCAGGCGGAGGTGCTGCGCCGACTGCTGCTCCAGCACTTCCTGATTGATGCCCGCGGTAGGTTCCGGCCCCGCACCGAGCGCGACGGCCTGCCGCCATCCCGGATCCGGATCCAGTCGCCGTATGAGACCGATGCCCGCTGGGTGCGCCGCGGTGACACCCGCTGGACCGGCTACCTCATGCATGTCGCCGAGACCTGCGACGATAACAGGATCAACGTCGTCACCGACGTGGCCACCTGGGTATCGGAAGCCGACAGCCAGGCACTGCCCGGCATCCACGCCCGGCTCAAGAAGCGCCGCCTGCTGCCAGCCGCGCACCTGGTCGACGGCGGCTACGCGTGCGGTGCCGGACTGGCCGACGCGGACCGGAACTACAAGATCGCGCTGGTGGGGCCGATCGGCAAGAACAGCTCCAGACAGGCCAAGGCCAAGGACGGGTTCGCCAAGGACAACTTCATCATCGACTTCGACCGGCGCGAGGTCACCTGCCCGAACGGCAAGGTCAGTGGAAGCTGGAACGAGCTCCCCGCGATGGCCCCTACACGGTGGTCCGGTTCGGCAAGCGCCAGTGCAGTCCCTGCCCCGAAAAGGCCAAGTGCACCAGCGGCGAGGCCCGAACCATCAACTTCCTGCCGCGCCGGATCCACGAGCTCCAAAAACGCAACCGCGACGACCAGCAGGACTCCGCCTGGCGCAAGCTCTACGCCAGCCGTTCCGGCGCCGAGGGCACCATCGCAGAGTTCACAGGCGGACACCGGGCCCGCCAATGCCGCTACCGCGGGCTGGCCAAGACGCATGTTCAGCACGTCCTGACCGCGATCGCCGTCAACATCGAACGACTGAGCAGGCAAGAACCCGCGGACTCCGACTACCGACCTCGGCCGCCCACGGCCTTGCAGCAATACCTCGACGCCCATGACCTGCCCCGCCCGATCTGGTGGCGCCAAGGAAAATGACCCTGCAACTCAAGATCCCCGACAGAGTCCCCCACTGCAAGGTGGCATGGGGATGGCATCGGTTTGGCATGACACCTGTGCAAAATCTGACTGCACCCGTTGCCATCTTCGGTTGCATTGGGCAGGGAGCTTCTATGCAAGTCTGTGTTACCCCGGCGCAGTGTCCTCGGGGACTGCTCGGTCATCTCAAGAGCGACATCCCGTCTACACACGCGGTCGTGACGATGAGATCGCTGGATAGGCAACCGTGATCCACGCCACCAGCGGCCGCCAACGCGGAACAGTCGTTCGGCCGCACTGTGGCGGTGGTGAGCGGTGAGCGATTCGACTTCACCAACTCACGAGTTGAGACCCAGACTGCCGCCGGCGCCCGCTGGCGGGCCACCGGCGCCGAGTTGAGCCAGCTAAACGATCAGTAGCTCGAACGCGGCGCGACTTCGCCCTAGCGATCTGGTGTCCCGCGGCGAAGCTGCTTCCACACAACCAGATCACGTCACACGGCGTGGACTATCTGCGCCATCTGGAAGGCTGTTCATTGGAAATCAAGAGGCTTCGCCGGTCCCGGGCCGGACGCCGACTCACCTCAGTCATGGCCGCCGTGGTGCTCATCAGCGGGCTAGGGATCGGCATGGCACTGGCCAGCCCGTCCGCATCGCACCGCGGCGATTCGCCGGTTCCCACCCTGACCTGGACGGACTGCAGCGGCGGCTTCCAGTGCTCCGACGCGGCCGTGCCGCTGGACTACCGCGACCCGGCCGGCTCCACCATCACCCTGCACCTGATCCGGCACCTGGCCGCGGACCCGAGCCAGCGGGTCGGCACGCTGTGGATGGAGCCCGGCGGGCCGGGAAGCAGCGGGCTGAGCTTCGGCCGGGACAGCTGGGCGGGCCTGCCGACCGAGCTACAGAACAAGTTCGACATGGTCAGCTTCGACCCGCGCGGGATCCAGACCAGCTCGCCGGTCGTGTGCTACAACGACACCCAGTACGACGCAGCCGTGGACGCGACCCCGGGCGTGCCCGGGCCGGACGCGTTCGACACCGCCGTGCGGGTGGCGGCTGACTACGACCAGAACTGCGTGAAGAACCTCGGCGACACCGCCGGCCTGTTCGGCACACAGTACGTCGCGCGCGACATCGACCTGATCCGCCAGGCGCTGGGCGAGCAGCAGCTCACGTTCTACGGCCGGTCCTTCGGCACGTACGTCGGCACCGTGTACGCCAGCATGTTCCCCAGCCGGGTGCGTGCCATGGCGCTGGACGGCGCGTACGACCCGAACCACTACGCGAACGACCCCTACGCGTACGACTTCCCGCAGTACATCGCCACGGACGCGTCGATGAACGACTTCCTGACCTGGTGCGACCAGAACCAGTCGATGTGCGGCTTCGGCAACGGTGACGCCAAGGCGGCGTTCACCGCCCTCAAGGCGGACCTGGACGCCAACCCCGTCCAGCTGCCCAGCGGCCGCAAGGCCAACGGCTTCACCCTGGCCTACCGCCTGTTGTTCAACATCGACTCGGGCAAGGTCATCTGGCCGGCGTTCGGCCAGGCGCTGCGCCAGGCCCAGCAGCACGACCCGAACTCCTTCCTGCTCAACCCGCCGTCCACGGCCAGCTGGGCCCAGCTCAACCCCAACACCGTGGTCTCGTGCAACGACCGAGCCTTCCCGACCAGCATCAACGAGCTGAAGGCGTACGTCACGACCGAAGCCGCCGCGGCCCCGCTGCTCGGCGCACCGTGGGCGTACGCGCCGCCGATGTACGACCAGAACAGCGCGCCCGCGTGCGTCCAGTGGCCGGTGGAGCGGGTCAGCCGCTACAGCGGGTCCTACCGGGCGACCGGGTCCGCGCCGATCCTCGTCATCGGCACGACGAAGGACCCCGACACCCCGTACCAGGACGCTGTCACGCTGTCCCACACGTTCGACAACGCCGAACTGCTGACCTTCGACGCCGAAGGCCACACCGCGTTCGGCCGCAGCGCGTGCGTGACCGCCGCGACCGCCACATACCTGGCCGATCTGACACTCCCGAAGCCGGGCACCGTGTGCTCGGACGAGACTCAGCCAAGCCCGGTCACGGCAACGAACACAGTCTCCGGCAAGCTCTACAGCGAACTGCGCAACGGCACAGCCGACAACCACAATCAGATCAACTTCGCCAACTGACACACGCATCACCCCGGCCGGTTTGCGAACCCCGTTGGCTCGCGAACCGGCCTTCTTGCGCAGCCCGCGCACGCTGTGCGTCAGATTCAGATCCACAACCGAGTGCCGCAAACAGGATCCGAGCACAGTCGGCATTTCGGATATCACGACCACAAAGTGGCCCTGCCCTGCGGAGCATCGACCGGGTCGAAGAGAACTCGTTGGCTGCCGGGTCGCACGGATAGCCCTGCGACCTTGTGTGACTCTCTCGGGCTCGGTCTGCGTGGGCGCGGCCCTGCATCGCCCACGTCCCCCATGCAGGCCGCGCAACGACGCGTGCTCAGCCGCTTGCGAAGTACCTCTTCACGAGGACGAGGTATTGCACGGTGAAGCCCTTGGCGTTGTTCAGACCCTTTGTCTGCTCGGCAATGGAATACATAAACGAGAATCCGGCGACGTAGGAGAAGGTACTGCCGTCGCCGTATTTCGCCGCGATGCCTCTGGCGATCGCGACGTTCGTCGCGCCCTGCTCGTCAGACAGCGGGTTAGGCCTGCCATGCTGCGCGCGCAGAGCGTTCACGGCTCGCAGAAACGCGGACTCGGCGTCATGGCCGACGAGGTCTGCGGCAGTCACGCTAGCTCCGAGGTAGTCGTCATAGCCGTGAGGCCAGCTGGCTCAACAGGTAGTGATCTGGCGGGACGATCTCGGCCCGGTGTCCAGTGCGGTCCGGACAGGCACCCACGGCTCGGAGGCTTTCTCCCAGTTCGCGATGCGTCAACGCCAGCAACTGCGTCCGCTCACTCGAAGGTTTGGCGAACCTCAGGACTCTGAGCCGTGGCAGCACAACTAGAAACGTGCGCAGATGTCCCCAACCAAGGCCCAAGCGTGATGCGGTTGGTGAGTCAATTTTGAGCAGTCCTGCTGTCAAACTGATGCCAACGACATCCCAAATCGCGCCAGTGAACTGAGGTGGTGCCGGGTGGGCCAGATGGTGTGACCGCCGCTGTCCTGACAACGGGCCAGGCGCCGGGCCATGACCAGCGTCATTGCCCACCGGACCATCGCCTGGTGGGCGTCGGCGCCTCGTTCGTAGTCCCGCACGCCCCGCCGTGGGCGGGTTCTCCAGCCCAGATGCGCTCGACCACCATCGGCGGGGCAGCACCCGGAACCGATGCTTGGCGATGCGCTTGACGACCTGAAGGCGTAGCCCGGCGAACCTTCGAGCGGTCCAGGCCACCAGCCAGCCGGCATATCCGCTGTCGGCCCAGACCAGTGCGATCCGGGGCAGGTGGCACGGAGGTGGACTCCACGATCAGCCGGGCACATCAACACGCCGCCGAGGCCTGCCACGATGGTGCTCCTGAGAAGGAGCTGCCAGCAGGGGCCAGGTCGACCCCGCCGATCACGGCCTGGGCCGGTTCCGCGGCGGCGCTCGAAGGCCAACCGCGTCTACTTGCGTAGGCGAGGCATGCGCGCCACAGTCCCGGGAACGCAGGCCGGCCCGGCCGACTCCAGATATCGCGCCTGAGTTGCGCAACCTCGTCGCCACGGCCAGGCTGCGCGAAAAGCTGCGACGGCTGGTTGAAGATAATCGTCAGGCTGCTGATTCTGCCGCGGCGGAGGGCGAAGCAGCTGGTCATGACCAGCACTTCGAGGAGGTCAGCCTTGTCGTAGTCGCCGTCGTACTTCGCGCGCACGATGATGTCGCCGTGGTGGTCGATGGCCTCGTGGACCTCCTGGGTCACGCGATCGCCGACGAACTCTTTTCCGGTGAGCTGATCTGGCACCCATTAGCCTGACTGCTCACGCACCATAAGGGTCAAGGCTGGATGTCGGCTTGACCTCACATTTGCTGGAGAGTTGACCCACGCGCTGACCATCAGCGACTTCATCCAAGGCCACGCACCTGAGCGTCCGTACGCTACGGCCCTATGACCAGATCGGGCTGCTGGAGCCGACCGACGTCGGCCCGGACACCAGGTACCGCCGCTGCACGGCCGAACGGATCCCCGCGGCCCAGGTCGTCGCAAGTCCAGGCCCTGGACATGTCGCTCGACGACATCCACGCCGTGCTGTCCGCGCGCGACCTGCGGACGCGTGACCAGCTCATCGCCGCCCACTTCGCCCGGATGGAGGCCGGCCTGGCCCGGACGCAGCAGGCCGTCGCCTCCCTGCGGGACCTGCTCGAGCACGGCGCCGAGGCGATCAGCGAAGTTCTCGACGTCGCCAACGCCCTGCAGTGGCACAGGGGCGCTGGGAACGCTCCGCGTCCGGGGCCCGCCGGAGACCGTCCTGAACGACAAGCCAGGCGGCTGGAAAGCGGTAAGCCCGGATCGCCCTACGCGTCGAACCGCTGCTTCCAGCTCTGGTCTACGCGCAGGCGCACCCGGAGCGGGTCACCGAGATGATCATCCCGGCCGTCACCATGACGCGGCCGGAGGAGGTCGACGGGCTCTACCACGGCGCGCGGCGGATCTTCCCCGAGGACTGGGAGCAGTTCCGCGATCATGCGCAAGAGGCCGAGCGCGACGGGCGCGTACCGGCAGATCGCGGATGTCACGCTCATCCCTCTCATCGCCTGCGGCCCGGGCGAACGGCAACTTGAGATGGCAGAACCCTGGTCCTACCAAGCGCGATGCCTCTGGTCAGACCAGCCGACCAGGGGCATCGGCGCGTCGATCACGCGGCTTTGAGGGTTCCCCCATCGATGACGTAGTCGGCACCGTAGATGTTGGCGGCGCGTTCGGACAGTAGGAATACGACCAAGTCCGCCACCTCCTGCGGCTCGCTGAAGCGGCCCGAGGCGACGCCGACCTGTCCGGGCAGGTTTGCGATCAGATCCGCATGGGCCACCCCGGAGACAGCAGCCACCGCTCCACCGAAACGCTCCGGGTCAGTCCACAGCGGGCTGGCGGTCAGCCCCGGGGAGACCGTATTCACGCGGACGCCGCGCGGCGCCAGTTCCTCGCTGAGGCGTTTCCCGAACTGGGTCAGCGCTGCCTTCGCCTCCGCATAGCCGACAGGCGACCCGGTGGGAACGCGGGCGTTGATCGAGGATATGTTGACAATCGCACCCGTTCGCTCCAGCACGCTTGGCAGCGCCGCCTTGGTGGTCCACACCGCGCTGAAGAGGTTGAGGTCGAAGGTCCGCGTCCACTGCTCGTCCTCTACGTCGAGCACCCCGCCGAGGGACAAGCCTGCCGGGTCGCCCCCGCCGACGTTGTTGACGAGGAAGTCGATCCCGCCAACCGCAGCAAGCGCCCGATCAACCACCGACCGCGCGCCCTGTCGGGTGCTCAGATCGACGGCCACCGTCGCCGCAGCGACCTTCTCCAATTCCGGGGTCACGGTACGGGCGGCGCCGACCACACGGACGCCTTCCGCGGCGAGGGTTTGGGCGATCGCCAGGCCGATGCCGCGGCTGGCACCAGTGACCAGAGCGGTCTTGCCGCTGATACCGAGGTCCATGGTTGATGTCCCTTCGCTATTTCTTGAACTACAGGTCAAAAATTAGGGCGGAAAAAAGCTGGCCCGCAAAACAGCGTGCCTCAGAGGCCTTCCAAGGTGGTGTCAATGATCTGGTAGAGCGTCGGTCGGTCGAACGTCAGCGCCATGGTCCGCAACCCCGCGAGCGCCGTCTGCAGACACAATGCCCGAGCCCGGGCGTCCAGGCCCCGGTCGACATCGCCGTCCCGCTGCCCGTGTTGGATACGCGCGGTGAACAGTTGGACCATGCGCTCTTCCATGCGGTGCACCCTGCGGGTGGCCAACTCATCCTGACCGGCAAGTTCCGTAACTGTGTTCTGGGCCATGCAGCCACGCCGGACCGGCCCGTCCAGGTCCAGATCCACGAGTAGGACGAAGAACGCACGAAAGCGCTCCTTGGTGGTGCCGGGCCGTGAAAGGAACTCCTCGGTCACCTCCGCGCCGGTCTGACAGTAAAGATCCAGCGCCCTGCCGAACAGCTCACGCTTGGAACCGAACGCGTGGTACAGGCTCCCCTTGGCTACTCCGGTCGCCTCGACGAGGTCGGCAGGGGACGTGTCGGCGTAGCCCTTGCTCCAGAACGTCTCCATCGCCCGCGCGAGGACCACATCCGGTTCGAACTTCTTCGGCCTGCCCACAACACCAGACTATGCAATATTTGACCCCGGGGTCAAATACTGGTCGCCGAAGCAACTCGAACTCCCGACCGGGCTCGGGGCGCAAGCAGCCTGGCAGCGCCCAGCCCGTAAACCGCGGACCGCGCGCCGCCACTGGCTCGCATCATCCGCTACCAGACGTCGTATCAGGTGCTGATGCTCGTCTTCATCGGTGGCGCATGCTTGGTTCTTGGCGAGGTCGGAGTTGGCGCGATGTCGGAAGCCTCACTCAGGGGGCGCGGCGAATACATCCGGCAACGGCCGGCGGCGTGGCCGGCGCTCCAAAAATCGTACGCATCGAAATCGTCGGTCACCGCATCTATTCCAGTGGGAGGCACGTAACCACATGGAGGGATCGCCAGCGTGGGTAACCACGAGGAGTTCACCGAGTATGCGACGGCGGCAGCCACGCGGCTCCGCAATGTCGCGTACCTGATGTGCCATGACTGGCACCAGGCGCAAGATCTCACGCAGATCACTCTCGCCAAGGTATTCGTCAACTGGTCGCGCATCCGGAGGCGCGACAACGTCGACGTGTACGCCAGGCAGATACTGGTGCGCGAGTTCCTGAATGGCAAGCGGCGGTTCAGCTCCACTGAGCGACCTACAGCCGACGTGCCAGAGCTGGCAGACCGCAGCGACTCCGCAGATCTACGTCTCACCCTACTGCAGGCTCTCGGCTCGCTATCACCGAACCAACGCGCCGTCGTCGTCTTGCGGTACTGGGAGGACCAGAGCGTGGAACAGGTTGCCGCGCTGATGCGGACCACCCCCGGGGCGGTCAAGAGCCTGGCGTTCCGAGGGCTGCGGGAGTTAAGGGTGCTGCTCGGCGGCGACTTCCCAATCGAGGCCGGGGTCTAGGGCCCGGCCCTGTTCAGATGCCAAATCTACTACTCCTTTAGGGGAACAATGAACGACGAGCTCTTCCGAGGCCAGCTCCTCGATCAGTTGTCTGAAAAGCCTCCGCCACCGCTGGGCAGCCTGGTGGCCGACTCAGAGGCAGACGGTATACGGATGCGCCGCAACCGGCGCGCGGCTCAGATGCTCGCCGGCGTAGCGGGGGTGACGGCGGTCGCGTTCACGGCAAGCGGGCTGGCGAACAGCAGCGGCGGGACGACTGCAGTCTCGGCTGCATCCAGCACGAAGCCGGCCGTGTCGCAGCTGGCGACGTCGGCACCATCCTCAGCACCGGCGAAGGACAACAGCTCGACGAAAGGCGCGGCCCCCAGCAAGTCCGCAACGCAGCCGGTCTCGAACCTGCGGCCGAACTGGCAGCCCACCCCGGCGTGGATGCAGGAGCCAGCGCCTGCCGCTGTACCTAAGGACGCCGTACTGGCGACTGGGTCTGCGATGGCCGCGCTCCTGGAACAGCTGCTTCCAGACGCTGGCGTCGCCGTCCAACACGCCACCGGGTTCGCCGACGACACCACGGACCCGTACTCGCAGCACATCGCCTCGGCAGATCTCTTCTGGAAGAACGCAACTATTGCGATCCGCGTCTTCGAAAAGGGCAAAGGCTGGCCGCTTGGTTGCGCCACGGGCATGCAGGACTGCGCTGACTACAAGCTGCCGGACGGCACCCACGTCAACGTCTGGACTGATCCGGGTCGGAACACTCCAGGCGAAGTCAAGAACACGAAGACGACGCAGTATGTCGACCTGCTGCGGCCTGACGGCACCGAGGTCTCTCTTATGCAGATCAACGGCCGTGAGAGCGGCAACTTCGGCGCCGATCGTTCCGAAATGCCGCTGACGCAGCAGCAAATGTATGCGATCGCGAGCGATCCGCGGTGGTCGACCAGCATGGACGCCGCGTTCGTGCATACCGCCAACGCGACGGTACACGTGAGTGAGGATCCGTACTAAAGATCGTTCTATCGAGGGATATTTTCGTCGGCTCGGTGTCGCTCCCTGCGGCACCGAGCTCTGGCTGGCTGCCAGCTGTTGTGTGCGGCCAGCCCGCATTCGTATCCGGATCATCAGCAATGCATCCGCTTGTGCGCTTAGCACCACCTATCACCCGCAGTACGCCTGCTGAGATACCTCCATGCCCGAACTAGTTTTGCAAGATCGGCCTTTACGCCCGAAGGCTAGTGAGGTGTGTCGCCGCACGCCCATCGGTGATCAATGAGCCTGCCGACGCCGATGTCGTCGGCCGCGAGTGACGCTGCGACCGCCTCGGCGGTCGCAGCGAGGTCCGGGCATCGGGGAGCAGATCCGGCCGATCCAGAAGTCGCCATGGCTTGGTATTGGGTCCGCACGAGCGCAACCTGCGGCCCTCCCGCCAACCGCCCTCGTGATCGAGGAGCAGAACAGATATTTCGAAGTTCGCGTAACTCCTCAGATGCTTCACACCGTCGGTAATTCACGAGAGCGCAAGGCGCGGCGCGCGGGCACACCCGCGCATAGGAGCCGTCCGACGATCTGGAGGAGCTGCTTGTGGTAGTACATATCCACCGAGTCCCGCCCATGGTAGCGGCCATGGTCCTTGGCCTAGTCGGCGCCGCCGGCACCGCCGCGGCGACCGGCACGCCGCCCATCCCCCGGGCCACCGCGCACCAAGCCCGGCCGTTGGCTACCGCACCGCAAGTCAGCACCCTGCCGAACGGTGACCGCGTACTGATATTCGGCTCCGGCCCCGCTGCGGACATCGCGGTGCTGGCCCCCGACGGCAGCACCGTCCGAGCTGTGCGCTACGCGCCGAACCCGCAGCACGCATACGTCATCCCCGAGTCGGTGATGGCCACGCCGGATCAGTTCGTGGCTTCGCAATATCAGGTCCCGGGACTCAGCGTGGCGGGCCCTCCCGCGACGCCGGAGCACTTCCCCCTGCACATCCTGCAGATCAATGCCGTGGGTCTGGATGGGGCGGCCGCCGACTGCTTCACCTTGTTGACCAACGTCGACGATATCAATCGGTGGTCCACCCCGATCGTGGTTGCCAACGGCGTGGCACGGGTTGCGGTGCCGGCTGGCC
This sequence comes from Catenulispora sp. GAS73, assembly GCF_041262085.1. NCBI lineage: Bacteria > Bacillati > Actinomycetota > Actinomycetes > Catenulisporales > Catenulisporaceae > Catenulispora > Catenulispora sp. GAS73. Next base: position 222,611 of record NZ_JBGCCM010000018.1, on the reverse strand, counting down.
ACTACTCGGCGACCACAATATTCTCGTCCTACGACTCCATGGCCAACCAGACCATTCACGTGGTGACGCAGCCCGACATCACCGTCACCGATACCGGGGTGACCACCGTGTCCGCCGACGAGCGGACCGCAAGCGCCCGGGTGAGGGCCACGACCCCGAAGCCCGCGGTAAACGCCAGCGAATACCTGCTGTTCGACAGCACCGATATCAATGGGTTGACCAGTGACTTCCAACTGAGTTCCAACGGCGGCCCCATCTACGTAAGCCCGACCGCGGCGCCACGGGTCGGCAGGTTCAAGTACCAGGTGTTCGACTGGAGCGCCTCGAGCCCGGCCGGGACTGTAGACCCCTATCACTACGACATGATGTTCCCGCCGACTGACCGCATAGACACGAACCAGGACTACAGGATCGACGCGTCCAAGCTGGAAACAATCCACAACACCTTCGACACCGACCCGACCAACCCCTCACGCCAAGGCGAATTCTTGTCGGGAGCTAAAACGGCAGAGATCGGCGCGGTCCTCACCGGCGACCTGGTCGCGACGCCAGGGGCCCTGACTACCTACTATGGCGCCCCCATCGGCGACGGGAACTACGAGCACATAGTGCTACCGGAGCTCCCGAGCTTGAATAGGGGCCCCAATGGCGTGATCTTTCTACAAGCCGACGACCCGGCATACACCCGCGCCGGGGAGATGCGCCTGACATGGGGCCATGGCCCGCTGGCCCCGCAGGTCGGTCAGTTCGCGGGCGGCACCTGGTGCCGGGCCTGCGTCGACGGTGGCTCCGTGGTTCTGGCCGTCAACGAAGTCCAGGACAGCTCGCAAGACACCGAGGGCCAGCTATACGGCCCGATCGCCGGGCTCCTGACCATTTACCGTGATGGCAATCAGGTCTTCTCGCAGGAAGGCTTCTACGGGGCCGACCTCACCAACCAGGCCCAGAAGCCCGGCACCTATCGCTTCGTGTATGACCAGGACCTGAGCGCCTTCGGGTTCACGCAGTCCACCGCGACGCTTACCGACGTCACGGTGCCCTACACCCCTACGCCGGACCCGAAGTGGACGCTTCCAGCCGGCAACACTTGCGAAGTGCAGGCTGGCAGCACCACTCCCTGCTCCATCCTGCCGATGCTGAACCTGAACTACCACCTAGCCACTAACGACACGAATACGAGCCACGGCCGGTTGCAAATCCTGGATCTTAGGGTCGACCACCAGTCCTACGGCGGGGCCGGCTCGCACGCCCCAGTCACCAGCGCGACGGTGTCAGTGTCCTTCAACAAGGGCGCGAGCTGGACGGCGGCGGCGATGGTCCAGGCCGGCCAGAACCACTTCGTCGCATGGTGGAAGAACACCGGCGCCAAGGGCAGCACGCCGTGGCTGAAGGTGACCGCCACCGACGCGCTCGGCGGGTCGATCGCACAGACCGTTGACAACGCCTACACCATCGGCTGAGGGGGAACAGAATCATGAGTCGAATTGCGAATCGTCGGCTGCTAGGGGCGTTGGGCGCCGCAGTACTAGCCGTCGGCACTTAGCCGTCGCGATAGCGCCGCCGGCGAATGCCACCACTGGCGCGCACGCCGCCCCGAGCAACGTCAAGAATGTGTGTGGCACAGCGAAGCCCGGCTTCGACGGGTGCTTCGCGCAGATCCGTACCGATGTGCACGAGCCGACGTACATCGGCCGGGTCACCGGGATGACCGGCAACGCGGCTGCCACCGCGACTCCGGCCAGTTCGGTCCGGCGGATCTGCACTCGGCGTACAACCTACCGGCCTGTGCCTGCCGAATACCCCGTCCGGGCGAGTCATCAGGTATGGGCTTGTCATGCCGGTGCGGGGCCCACCTCGGTCACCCCCTGTGAGATCTTGTCCCTACGTCATCAGCTGGCGGTCCTGCAGCGGCAGCTGGGCTCAAACCGGGCCAGCTTCGCCCCGGAGGACCGGGCGTTCCTCGCTGTACTGCTTAAACCGGCGCTGCGAACTTAACCGTGCTTGGTCGAAGCTCTGGGTTGAGCATGGTCCGCTGGTTCGGGTGGTGAGGTGTCCGCGGGCTCGTCGGGTGGTGGCGCAGCGTGCGCGCAGGCGCTGGGTGGCGGGGTTGCGGTAGCCGAACGCGCAGCGGGCATCCGTTTTTATCAGCCGGTTGACGCCTTCGGAGACGGCGTTCGTGATGCCCGTGCTGATCCCGGCCAGGATCTGCGGCCACCAGGTGGACACGGTGTTGGCCGGCCGTTCCATCTCCGGCAGGCCAAACGCGGCGGCGTTCTCGTAGAACCAGATCAGGAGCTTGCCGATCTGCTCTCTGGTCGGATTGGCACCGTGCAGGTCGAGCAGGTCCCGAAGGTCTTCCTTGACGTTCCAGGCCGCAAGGATCGGCTTGCCGACCTTCGCCGGGAGATCGGCCAAGTCGGCGACCATCCCATCGAGGTGGACGGCGCGCCTCCTCGAGGCGGCCCTGGTCAGCCGATTACGCAGATCCCACTCGCGGTTGCCCTTGCGGCAGCGCCAGCCCCGGTACTACACAGTGGCCCGGCGCCGAACCTCGGTGACCGCGTCGTTCGCCAGTTGCGCGACGTGGACCCGTGGCCCCTCTGGAGATCCTTCAAGCTTCGCAACTCGAATGATCACCGAATGCCACGGGCGCCTCGCATCCGTCAAGGCCCTGATGTTTACGCCTGGTTACGTTCAACTGGTCATTCGAGCACGCAGGACGGAGACTTCGGCCTCAGACAAGCCGTTCTCCAACAGGAAGTCGGGCATCGCCAGTGACGCGATCGTCGAGGCCAGCGATGCTTCGACGGTGGTGTGGTGGTCCGCAAGGGTCACCGTCACCGCAGCGAGCTGGTCGCGGGCGCCGAGCTCGTCATACTACTGCTTCATCCGGTCGTAGGTGAGCAGGTAGTCGGCGATGATCTCTTCCGTCGTCGCTCCGGCCGGTACGTGCAGCACCAACGCGAGCAGCCCGATCCGGTCTTTGCCACCGGCACAGTGGAACACCACGCACCCTGGCGCGGCATCGGCGATCGCCCGTACCGCGACTACTACCAGCTCCGGATGTTCTGCCAGCAGCGCCGGGAAGTACAGCGGCGAAGCCAGGTTGTCGATCTTCGCCCAGCGCTCATAGAACGGGGTGCCGCCGACCGGATCCAGTGGCACCTGCACGGTGGTGATCCCCGCCGACCTCGGTGCGGCGTCCGTGCGGCACTCATCGGCGTGGCGGCGCAGATCGACAACGGTGCGGACTCCATACGCCCACGCCCACCCTGCCTCGCTCAAGCGTGTCGGGGCCTCCATACGCACCACGGCACCCGGTCTGACCTGCCCCAGCCCGCCCAAATCCCGAACATTGACACAGCCGTCCCACGAAAGCTCTCGTTCACCGGTCATGGTGTCAAGAAGCGCCACCTCGGTGAAAGGTTCGTTCGGTGCACCGCGGCAAGTGAATCAACCCGGCCGCAGCCACCGAACACGACTGGCGGTTGCCGCCAAGCACGCTCAAGTTCGAAGACCCTGCAAACCCTTGTCACTGCTATTCCCTTTGTGTCCGACGTGACATCCGCGTGCCGCCAGCCCCACGTGCTGAGCCCCGCCACACAACATGGTGGCGCTCCGTCAACTGGCGATAGGGCCACCAGACTTCGCGGCCGTTTTCGCGCTTCCCAGTACGAGCATGGGTCAGGAGTTCTATAGTCGCACGGACGGGAAGCATGAGTACGTTTGAGGTCAAGCGCAACGGTTGAGATCTGGCCTGCGGTGACCGGCTCCCGCGGCGGTACCAGTCCCCTGCAGTGAGGCCTCAACATCGTGCATCTTCAAAGTTTCAGCGTTCACGGATTCCGATCGCTGGATAACGTTGTAGGGATACCCGTCGGGGGACCAACCATCCTGGCTGGCCACAATGACGGTGGGAAGACCGCGCTGCTGGCCGCCCTTTCGTTTCTTCTGGGAGAGTACGCGCCGTCCGAGGACGATCGGACATACAAGATGGATGCTCCACGCCGGTGTGAGACGACCGACGTGGAGGGAGTCTTCCTCCTCGACGAATCCGAACAGGCCGAGCACGGGCTCCCGGCTGATTGCCGTCTTCGACGTCGAGTCGGCGATGACCTTAAGGCCGTGTTCGAGATCTGGGGCCCGATTGCCGACGACGAGCGGCTGCGCGGCCTCGAGCGCTACAACGCCCAGGCGCTCAAGGAGCTTGTGACCGATCTCGAACTGCCGGTCAGCATCCGCAAGGCCGACAACCAGGCGACGCTGAAGGCCTTCGCGGATCAACATTCCAGCCAGCAGGGATGGTCGCGCGCTCCGGCGGGGCTGGAGCAGCGGCTGCCGCGGCTGCTCCCCTTCGACGGTCTTCTCGCCAACCCCGACGAGGCTGTGAGAGCGGTCCTGTCCAACAGTTTCCATACGCACATGGCCGATCCCGAGCTGCAGGGCCGTATCAAGCAGATCGAGACGGAAGTCGTCGAGCGCGTCACGGCGGACGCCAAGGGTTTATGCGACCACATCATGGTTCGCTGTCCCGAATTACAGGAAGTGTTCGTCGAGCCCGACGTGTCGTTCAAGGGCGGCTTCCGCGGCGCTCCGCTCCGGATCTCCCGTTCCTCCGGCGAATCGGTCAGCCTCGAACGCTCCGGACTGGGCAGCAGCCGACGGGTCTCGCTTGCCATCTGGGAGTGGACCAGCGAGTTCCTCAGCCAGGAGCACGAGTCCGACGGCATCGGTGACCGACCACCGGTCCAAACGATCGTCGTCTACGACGAGCCGGACACTCACCTCGACTACGCCAACCAACGCAAGATCATGAAGCTGATCAGGGAGCAGAGTGCCATCCCGTCCGTCCGGGTGCTGGTCGCCACGCACTCGATGAGCCTGATCGACGGGGTCGATATCCCCGACGTCGTTCACTTGAAGCTGGTCGACCGCCGGACAGCCGTTGAGAGACTGTGCGTCGACGAGCACGGAGCAGTCGACAAGCACCTCCAGGAGATCGCGGTCGCCGTGGGTCTCACCAACTCGATCCTTCTTCACGAACGCTGCTTCCTCGCCGTCGAAGGAGAGACCGAGCAACGCGCGTTCCCCGTCCTCTTCCGCCTGTGCGAGCGCTTGTCTCTGCAATCGGCCGGCATCGCCCTGTGGGGCTGCTTCAACAACGAAGGTGCATTGCACCTCGCCGGATACCTGGCCAAGCACGGCAGGTCGGTCATGCTCGCAGTCGATGCGGACAGTCGTCGGCTGCCCAAGAGCATCTTCAAGGAGGCCCACCTCAACACGATCTTCGGCGGACGCCAGGCCGACGTCGTCAAGTTCGTCGGCGAGCAGGAGGACGTCGACGAGTTCGAAGCATTGTTCCCGGACGACCAGTGGGCAGCGACGGCCAACGAACTCTGGCCCCGCGCCGACGGCCGGCCCTGGGTTCCCCAGGACTTCGAGGCACTGCGGAACCCCGGCAAGTTCAGCCACGAGGTCCAGACGATGTTGCAGGATGCGAGCGAGTCAGGACCAGGCGGGAAGCCGGACATGATGTACAAACTTGCGAAGAGTCTGCAGTCCGCCGACCAGGTTCCTCATCAATTGCGGCAAGTGTTCGCCGAGGCGAGGCATCTAGCCGGTTGAGGTGCGACGATCCCCCGAGTCACTCCTGAACGCACGGCGAGCCAGAATACGCTCCTTGCGTTGGTCCATCGTGGGTTCCTCCCACTTGTGCCAGCCGACCGGCTCGGCCCAGCGCTGCATGTGTTCGAGCCTCTCCAGCCCGCACCATCGACACCCACTGGGTGGGATCAGTCGTACCCCACCGCGGTGCAACGCGACCATGAGCTCCCCCTCCCCACGGTTGTCATCATTCCCCACCCGACTGACATCCATGCGTTGACGAACGTCCGTGCCAAAAAAGGGGATCCAAACACGTCGGTCCCCGGTCAGCCGCTGTCGCTTCTACGTCGCGGGCGGCACCTCAGCCGCTTCCCCGTGCGGCGCGACGATCGGCTAAGCGATGGGGCCCAATCCGGTCGAGCGACGCAGTACGGTCGGCCAGCGTCAAGAGACGAAGTGAATTGACGTTTCAGTGACTCGGCACGGCCTGAGCAGGCCGCCCAAGCCGCGCCGCGGAGTCTGAACGATGAGGCTTCGGGCGGCGGCACGCCGACGGGCGGGCCACGTCTACCTGTCCGAACCTTTAGCTCGCCCGAACGAGCGCCTGTTGTTCCGGTCACGATGAAATACTCACGCGACCCGGTCGAGCACGCCGGGAATCGCGAACCCCAGCCCCGGAACCGAATCAGCGCCGGAGTTGCGCAGCGATCGCGTTGGCGGCATGCCGCTTCGCTTCGTCGACGACTGACGTATACAGGTCGGCCGTGATCGCGGTGGTGGAGTGGCCGAGCATCTCCGAGACCACCTTCATCGCAACCCCAGCGCTTAGGGCGTGGGTGGCCGTACCGTGTCTCAGATCGTGGAGGCGGATCGGGGGAAGCCCGGCCTCGCGGGCCAGCCGGGCGAACAGGTCGGTGATTCGGCCTGGATGCAGTGGGCCGCCGTCGCGGCTGGTGAACACCAGGCCGGTGTCGAGCCAGTTGCTGCCGTACTCGGTGGCTTCGCGTCGCTGGGCTGCGCGATGCTCGGCGACGGCTTTTGTCACCGACTTGGCGAGCATCAGGTTTCGCATCCCGGCTTCGGTCTTGGTCTCGCCGAAGGTCATGTCATAGCCGACCTGCACGATCTGTTGGTTGACGTCGATGGTGCCGGCCTTGAGGTCGACGTCCTGCCAGCGCAGCCCGCACACTTCGCCGCGGCGCAGCCCGCAGTGCGCTGCCAGCAGGAAGAGAGCGAACAGCCGGTGGCGGGAAGCGCGGTCCAGGAACGCTGCGGTCTGCTCCGCCGTCCACACCATGACCGGACACGGTACGGCGCCGGTCCTGCGCCATTCCTCAACGCGGGCGTCGGTCCACACCTTCGGTTTCGGGGGCTTGGCCGCCGGCAGCTTCACCAGCCCAGCGACGTTCACGGTGATCAGCTGCTCGTTCACGGCGTCGGTCAGCGCCGAACGTAGTGCGGCACGGATCCGCTGGATCGTGGCCGCGCTAGCCGGTCGACGAAAGGGTGGCATCGCCGCGAGTTTGGCCCGCGCGGTACGGGCGGCACCAGGGTTGTGGTCGCGCCACGCCTTCTTCGCCGCGGCCAGGACGGCGTGGCGGGCCGCGTTGGCTGCCGCGATTGCCTCGGCCTCCTGCGCGATCTTCTCGAAAGCCAGCCGAACATGGGCGGCGCGCAACCGTTCCAGACGGTAGTGACCCAGGTGAGGGATCAGGTACTGCCTTACCTGCTGGCTGTAGCTTCGGTGCGTGGTCGGGCGTAGGGTCCTCTTCTTCGTGACCAGCCACTCGGTCAGGTATTGCTCGACGGTCATATCGCAGGATGCGGGGATGCCGGCGATCACTCGAGTGCGGATGGACGAGGGTTCCGGCAACGGCTGCTTGTTCTTGATGGCGGTGCGGACCAGGTCGGCGATGAGGACTCGCGCAGCATCGGGGTCCTGATCCAGGTCGGCGAGCGCCAGCAGTTCGGACACCTTGTCGGCGGCGGTTTCGGCGTCGCGGCGGGTGGCGTGGCCGCCGCCGCGGATGTTCGCGCGCTTGGCGCTGGCGGGGTTGGGGATCTCGATGTGGAACCACCAGGTGCCGTGCCCTGGGTTCCAAGCGCCGTCGACGCGCTTGAGGTCTGGGCAGGACGTTCCGAGGTGCTTCTTGACGATCGTGCCGTCGCCGGTCGTGACCGGCGCCCGACAGCCGCACCGCTTGAAAATCGAGTTGGTCATGCGCTCACTCCTCTTGGAACGCGCTGGTCCGCGCTGTGGCGACAGCGCGGACCAGCGGGTCGAAATCAGCAGGTCGGTTGGATCGACGCTCGACTCGTCGCGTCAGCGCAAGCCGACGGCCCGTGCCCGGGCCTGAAATCGACCGGATCGGGTGACAGGGCGTGCACGCCAAGAACTTCGAGGAGCCCGGCGGTCGGAACCCGGTAGAGCTTGCCGATCCGCAGCACCGGGGCCGGGAACGCTCCGTTCTTGGCCAGGGTGTAAGCGCTGGTCCGCCCAATGTCCAGAAGCCTTGCGGCTTCCTCGAGATTCAGCACCGGCGGCAGGGCCTGAAGGCTGTCGAGCGTCAAAACCATGGGGGTGGTCGTCATCGCGGTTCTCCCTCGGTGAGGTCGAGGACGGTTGAGGCCGTCTCGGAAGCGGGCCGGTCCGGAAAGTCGAGATCGAGCCAGCGCTGGCATGCCTCGATCACATCGGTCTCGCGCTCTGCCCGCTGCGGATCGACGCGCCCGGCGCCGACCGGGTTCATGCCGCGCTCCGCTCAGCGCTGCCGAGAGCGAGCGGAACGCAGCCGCAGCCGCTGTCCGCAATGGGGCAGTCAGCGGCAGCGGCCGGCTGCGGCGGGCCCCAGCGAGCCACGACCACCTCCTCGTGGGCTGTGACATGAGTGGGGCTGCCTGCGGCGAAGGCGTTGCGAGCGTTGACGAGTTGGAAGAACGACGCGCGCGCCATCAGGCCGTTGTCGCAGGCCGCCGCGAGCAGCGCGATGCACCGCTCGTGCAGGCTGTAGCCGGCGGCCAGGGCGGCGTCGGTAGCGAGAGCCGGGATGTCGACCATCTGGCCCTGACGCCTGAACGGCCGGGCGGTGATCACCAGGAACCCGCCGGGCTTGAGCAGCGTGGTACAGCCTCGTAAAACCGCGGTGAAACCGTCCATCAGCTCCTCGACGCTCTGCTTGGCGAGGTTGCCGGGATCGTTTCCGTAGGTGTGGTTCCACTTCTCCACGCCGCCATGTCCGGAGTCCCGCGTGACCCGGACATGCCCATGAGTGGCCGGGCCGTAAGGCGGCGACGTCAGTACGAGCGACGCTTTGCCGTGGACGTCGCGGCCGACGAGATGTTCGATGTCCCGGGCGTCGCCGCGCACGACGGTGGCGTAGCCGGAGGCGCCCCGGTCTACGGCGTACTCGATGTTGCGCTGGGCGAGGTCTACCCAGCGCTTCTCGTACTCCACGCCGACGGCCATGCGGTTCTGGTGCATGGCCTCGACCAGAGTCGTACCGATGCCGCACATCGGGTCAACGACCAGGTCGCCAGGCTTTGTGTAGACGGCGATGGCGTGGGCTGCGATCGCCGGGAACATCTTCGCCGGATGGGCGTCGGACTCGGGCAGGTAGCGTCCGCGACGCTGTGCGCGCGGCCCAGTCTGCGCAGTGGCCCACACCGACAGCGGCGGAACGTCGGACGGCACTGGGAACAGCGGGATCGGTTCTGGACGGGCTCTCATCAAGGGCGTCCTTCGCGGTATCGGCGTCCCGACCGAGCTGGCCGTGATCGCTTTCACCCGTAGAAGTCGCCGTCGCATGCCGAGTGCGGGTCACCGGCAATCCGCAACTGGGTGAAGTTCGCAGCCCTCGATTTCACCTCGGTCGTCGTAGCACCCCACCGGCACGAGGACTGCCTGCAAGCAACTCAGCTTTACCTCGCCTACACCCTTCCCACCTGCTGTTTAACACTTTCCGGCGACGCCGCTTACACCCGACCTCTCTTGCCTTGGCCCCGGGCCGATCCCCGGCCCCATCGCCACATCTCCAGGCAAGGAAGCATCCCCGTGGGCACCATCAAGACTTTCGAAACCACCGTCCTCGCCGCCGCCGAGGGCGAGTTCCTCCGCGCACTGTCCGACACCCGACAGCTCGCTCTGGCCGGCGACCTGCTGGGCGCCGAATGGTCCGGCACTGAGTTGTCGGCGGCGGCTGCGCGCCAGTTGCTGCTGGAGCCGGGACGGATCGCAGACAAGGACGCCGTGTGGCGGCACCTGGTGGCTCGGGCCCGCGAGGCTGGCGGAGTGTGGACACTGGCTGCGGTCGGGATGGCGGCACCGATGCTGAAGCGGACGGCCGCGATCGCCGCCGAGCGCTTCGGCGGCATGCGGAAGGACGACTTGGCGGCCGAGGTGCTGGCCGGCTTCCTGGAGCATCTGGCGGGCATGGACCTGGAGCGTCCCGGGATCTGCGTTCGGCTGCGTTGGGCGACATGGCGAGCCGTGGTCAAGGCCGGATCCGCCGAAGCCGCCGCGCCGGTTCCGCACGACAACGCCACCTCGATGCCGCCGCAGCTGCCGTTGTCGCACCCGGACGTCGTACTGGCTCGCGCCGAGCTCGCCGGGGTGATCACTTCGGCGGAGGCGGACCTGATCGGAATGACCCGGCTCGACGAGGTGTCCCTCGCCGAGGCCGCTGAGTGCCTGGGCGTCACGGCGAACGCCGCGAAGATCCGCCGTCAGAAGGGCGAGGCACGCCTCGTCGCGTTCCTGACCGGACAGCCGATCCCGGCCCGCAAGGACCTCAAGCACGCTCGCACCCGGAGCGCGCAGGTGACAGCCCCCGCCATGGCGTGAGCAGGACGGAGACCCGCGTGGCGCAGAAGCGGTGACCCCTGCCGGATCAGGGAGCGGACTTCTACGGGTGCCGGGATCACCTTCAGGACCCGGCGGATCCCGCTTCAGAAGGACACGAACATGCACCGCACCACGCACAAAACCCGTGCCGCACTGCTGCTGGCCGCCTCCGCCGCCCTCGCCGTGTTCGCCGCGACCCGCGCCCGCGCGGACGGCGGTCAGATCGCGCCGGCCGCGAGCCTGAACGATGTGATCGGAAACATCCGCACCTGGCTGGTCGGCGTTCTCACCGTGCTGGCCACGACGTTCCTGACCATCGGCGGCGTGCGGTACCTGATCGCCGGGGGCGACCCGGGCGGCGTCGAGAAGGCCAAGACCGCCATGAAGTCCGCCGCGGTCGGCTACGGCTTGGCGGTCCTGGCTCCCGTCGTGGTCGCCGTTCTGCAGACGATCGTCGGCTCGAAGAAGTGACGCCGCCGCACGTCCTGCGGCCAAAGGCCGCTGTTTCCGCTCGTGCCTCTTCCCGTCCTGACCAAGGAGTTCCAACCATGACTGCTTCCGTTCGCCGTGCCTTGGCGATGGTCGCCGGTGTCGCCGCCGGATGGCTCGGTCTCGTCGCCACCACGTCCGCCTGCCATGCGCCGACGCGCAGCGTGCCGCCCGCGAACCTGATCGTCATTCCCCCTCCGCAGCAGGCGACAGGCACGATCAGCCCGATGCGGATGGACTGGCTGCGCGACTTCGCCGCCACCTCCGCGCCCACCGGGCGATGACGTGCGTCGTGCCGTCTTCCGTGCCGGCCAGGCGCTGCTGGTGGTCGGCGCGGCAACCGTCGTCGTGTTGCTCGCGGCGGGCGCGGCCTCCGCCGACCCGGCAGCGCCGAATCCCACACCTTCTCCGGATCCGTACCCTTCGAATCCGGGTATCTACGGTCCGCTCGTCGGCGGTGGCACGATGGCCCCGCCTCCGGTCATGGGCCCGGGGCTGGCGCCGGCCGGGGGTTCGGACCCGTCCTGGTGGGACGTGCCCGGACAGATCGAGAAGGCGATCGACACCTGGTTCGGGAACCTGGTCAAGTCAGCCCTCGAACCGGTGCTGCGGCTGATCGGCTCCACACTGCTCTCGTCACCCGACCTGTCCGACGGCAGGATCGCGCAGATCTGGACCGGTGTCCTGATCACCGCCAACACGCTGTACGTGCTCTTCGTCTTGGCAGCCGCCGTGATCGTGATGGGTCACGAGACGGTACAGACTCGCTACTCGGCCAAGGAGATCGCCCCGCGCCTCGTGCTCGGGGCGATCGCCTCCAACGCCTCGCTGTGGGCGATCTCCCAGACCGTGTCGCTCGGCAACGTCCTGGCCGCCTCGCTGATGACCGGGAAACTCTCGGCCGAGGGCGTCGGTTCACGACTCACCTCGATGATCGTCGACAAGATCTTCCTGCCCTCGGGGATCACCCAGCTGTTCCTGGTGCTGCTCGGCGGCGCGGTCGCGGTGATGGGCATCGCGCTGCTGATCACCTGCCTGATCAGGGCAGCGGTTCTCCTCTGTCTCACCGCCGGGGCGCCACTGGCGCTGGCGTGCCACGCGCTGCCACAGACGGATCCCCTCGCGCGCCTGTGGTGGCGAGCGATCTTCGGGTGCCTTGCCACCCAGTTCCTCCAAGCGCTCGTGCTGATCACCGACGTGCAGGTGTTCTTCGACCCGAATGCCGACACGATCCTCGGACTGCCCTCCGGTGGCGGCCTGGTGGACCTGCTGCTGTGCCTGGTACTGCTGTTCGTCCTCATCAAGATCCCGATCTGGACCGCGAGGGTCGTCCTCGGCCGGCAAGCCATGGGCGCGACCATGGTCGGGCGCCTGGCCCGCTCGTTCATCTACTACAAAGCGTTCACCGCGGTCCGTAGCCGACTCGGCACACAAACACCGGGACGCGCCAGCACGTCAGGGGTCTGGGTCAACCACCACCGGCCGGGACCGGCCGGCCCAGGCAGTGGCCTGGCTCCATACCGGGGTCCGCGGCCGGGTGGCGGCGGCGGATTCGGCGGATGGCAGCCCCGGCCGGAGACGGTCGAGGCGACCGCGACCGTCGTCCGCGAGCATCCCCCTCCCAGCAGGACCGCCGACGGCAGCCCGAAACCGCCGCGGCAGCATAGCCCGCCTGTGCCGACGCCGCTGGGACCGGTCCGACGCCCCCTTGCGCTTCCGGTCGGCGAGACCGTCCGGCGCGACCGGCAACACCAAGCGTTCACCACCGCCCCAGCTGAACGCGGCAAGCAGTACGGCCTGTTTCCGCCGGTCCCGAAGACCGCCCCGGCCGCACCACGCCGCGCAGAGAGCCCGCCGACGGTGCCTCCTCCGGGCTCGGGGCTCAAGCACGAACCCCTGTTCCCGAACCCTTCGCCCCGCAAGCGGCCGGCCAAGCCAGACCCGCTGCCGCTGGCGGTGAAGTTCGTCGCCCCGTCCGACCACAAGCCCCGGCCCACGCGCCGGAAGCCCCCTGTCCTGCCAACGCCACCAAAGAAAGAGAGCTGACCCGCCGTGTCGGAAGAAGCACGCGGATACACCATCAAGATCCCTCAGGACGTATCGCGGCCGGACAAGATCATGTTCGGGGCCACAGCTCGGCAGTGCCTGATCCTCGGCGGTGCCGCTGTCGGGCTGTGGCTGATCTGGCTCGCGACGCGCTCGTTCATGCCGCCGCTGTTGTTCGCCGCCCCCGCCGCGCCGTTCCTGTTGGTGCTTGGCATCGCCGTGTCGACCGAGCGCGATGGCGTCACCTGCGACCGGCTGCTCATCGCCGCGCTTCGGCAATCGCTGTCCCCGCGCCGCCGCGTGATGGCTCCGGAGGGAGTGAGCGCACCTCCCGAGTTCCTCGCCAACGCACTACGCAGCCAGAGCACCGCGTTGCCGGCTCCGCTGGATCTACCGATCCGACAAATCGGCGAAGGCGGCGTCGTCGATCTGGGAGACGACGGCGTCGTCGTACTGGCCGAGTGCTCCACGGTGAACTTCGCGCTCCGGACAGGCACTGAGCAGGAGCTGCTGGTCGGCGGCTTCGCCCGCTGGCTCAACAGCCTCACGGGGCCGGCGCAGATCATCTCCCGCACCACCACCGCCGACTTCAACTCGCAGATCAGTGCTCTGCGCACCGCCGCTCCGCGACTGCCGCACCCGCTGCTTGAGGCCGCGGCGGGAAACCACGCCGACTTCCTCGCGCACATCAGCGAGTCCGGCTCGGTGTTGCACCGCACCGCGCTCGTCGCCGCCGGCGAGTCCGACCCGCACCACACTCCGCGCGCGGTGCGGCGGATCAGCGACGCCGCGGCGCTGTTGACGACCTGCGAAGTCAATGCAACGCCCCTGGACGCGCGCGCCGCGTACGCCGTGCTGTCCGCAGCTGTCGACCCCGACACCAACCGCCACCACGATTCCACCGGAGCCTGACCATGCGAACCCTGACATCTGCACTCTCGGCGACCGCCACCTCTTTGTTCCCCCTCGGCACCAAAAAGAAGGACCGCCATCGAGATGTCCTGAGGCTCGGGCCTTCCAGCCTCACGGTCGGGACGAAGACCCTGGCGATCGGTGAGTCGACGCACGCTGCGACCTTTGCTGTCGCCGGGTATCCGGCGGAGGTCGGCAACGGCTGGCTGGAGCCTCTGCTCTCCTACCCTGCGCGGATCGACATCGCCATCCACGTCAAACCGATCCCGGCGCCGATCGCCGTCGATCGGCTTCGCAAGCAGCGCGCCCGCATCGAATCCGGACGTCGGCAGTCCGCCGAGCGCGGGCGGCTTGACGACCCGATCACCGAGTCCGCGGCCGCCGCCGCCCGTGAACTTGCCTATCGTGTCGCCTGCGGGGAGGGCCGCCTGTTCGACGTCGGCATCTACCTCACCGTCTTCGCCGATTCCGAGACCCAGCTCGCTGAGACGGTGGCAGCGGTGCGCTCGGTGGCCGACGGGATGTTGCTGCGTCTGGTCCCGACCACCTTCCGCACCGTGCAGGGCTGGTGCACGACGCTGCCGCTGGGCCTGGACGGGTTGAGGATCCGTCGGACTTTCGACACAGACGCGTTGGCTGCCTGTTTCCCGTTCACCTCCGACCAGTTGGCGCACATCGGAGGCTCGACTTCGCCGGTATTGCTCGGGGTGAACGGCACCGGCTCCGGCCTGGTGTGCTTCGATCGCTGGGCCCTGGACAACCACAACTCGGTCGTGCTGGCACGCTCCGGCGCCGGCAAGTCCTACCTGACCAAGCTCGACATCCTCCGCTCGCTGTACCAGGGCGTGCAGGTCCTCGTGGTCGATCCGGAGCAGGAGTATGTGCGGCTGGCGCAGGCGGTCGGCGGCACCGTCATCGAACTCGGAGCACCGCAGGTACGAATCAACCCGTTCGACCTGCCGAACCAGGAGTACTCGCAGGAAGCGGTGCAGCGGCGAGCGCTGTTCGCGCACACTGTCGTCGCGGTGCTGCTCGGTGCCGAGCTGACGGCGGCCGAGCGCGCAGTGCTGGACACCGCGATCCTTGCGGCCTACGAGCGGGCCGGGATCACCGACGACGTCCGCACGCATACTCGTGTCGCGCCGACCTTGGCCGACGTCGCTCACGTGCTGGCGAGCGCCGGCTCGCTGGAGGCCGTGGCGCTTTCGGACCGGCTCATGCCGTACGTCACCGGCTCCTTCGCAGGCCTCTTCGACGGCCCCACAACCACCTCGGCCGACGGCCACCTCGTCGTGTTCGCGCTCAAGCACCTGCCGGAGGAGCTGAAGGCCATCGGCACGCTGCTGGTCCTGGACGCCATCTGGCGGCAGGTCACGTCCCCGGAACGCCGCCAACGGCTGTGTGTGGTCGATGAGGCATGGCTGCTGATGAAGGAGCCGGCCGGCGCCCGCTTCCTGTTCCGTATGGCCAAGGCCGCGCGCAAGCACTGGGCCGGACTGGCAGTCATCACGCAGGACGCCGCGGATCTGCTCGGCACCGACCTCGGGCAGGCTGTCGTGGCAAACGCCGCGACCCAGATCCTGCTGCGCCAGGCGCCCCAAGCCATCGACCAGGTGGCTGCTGCGTTCCGACTGTCGGAAGGCGAGCGTGCCTATCTGCTCACCGCCACGCGCGGTACCGGGTTGATCAACACCGGGGTGAGTCGGGCCGCGTTCGCCAGCATTGCTTCCGACGACGAACACCGCCTGGCCACCACTGACCCTGCCGAGCTCGCCGTGATCGACGCCGCTAAGGCCCGCGGCCTGGCCGAAGAGAGCGAGCGCCTGTGATGCGTACCCTCGTCGTCGGGAGCGAGGCGCCATCCGGCCCGCTCGTCCGATTCTTGGTGGATCCAGGCTCCCTCTTCGCCGAGTTGTGGAGCAGCATCTCCGGGTTCTTTGCCGCGTGGTGGCCGGTGGCGGCGCCGTCGGCCGTTGCAGTCCTCGGCGCGGTCTTCGGATCACGACTCGTGCTGCGCTCACACCAGCACAGTCTGATGGACGCCGACGCCCGCGTGGTCGAGGTACAGGTGCCGCCGAGCGTGAACCCGGCGGCTGCCGAGGCGTTCTGGTCGCATCTGCACGCGTTGCTTCGACCGACGTGGCGGCGCTTTTGGTACGGGCAGCCGCACCTGGTGTTCGAGTACTGCTTCGTCCAACGGTCGGTATCGTTCCGGATCTGGGTTCCCGGTCTCGTGCCGTCCACGACGGTCGAGGCTGCGATCAGCGCGGCGTGGCCCGGATCGCGGACCATCGTGCACTCCCCGCCGCCGGTGCCGATCCCAGTCCGGTCGGCGGTGACCGGGGGCAGGCTGCGCCTGGCCCGCAACGAGGCACTGCCGACTCGCACCGGCCATCACGTCGATCCACTTTCAGCGCTGCTGGCGGCAGCGCAGGCGCTCACGGCCGGGGAGGCCGCGGCGGTGCAGGTCTTGGCGCGACCGGCGACGGGCGCACGAACCCGCCGGTTCCGCCGCCGACTGGGCAAGCTGCGGCTGGCCGCCTCCGGCGTCGTCGGACAGCCGCTGCATATCGACGTGTTCGACGCGGTCACTCTCGGCATGGCGTCCAAGGCCCCGAACAGGTTCGCCATCCGCGTCGATCCGGTCGCCGCCCTCGCGCTACGCCAGGCGGTGGTGAAGAACTCCGGATCGCTGTGGGAGACCGAGATCAGGTACGCCGTTGGAATCCGGGCCGGCGCCGGGCACGAGCAGCAGGTGTGGGCACGGCGGCGGCTGCGCGGCCTGGCACACGGGTTCGCCTCAGCGTTCGGCATGCACTCCGGGCTGAACTGGTGGGCGCGGAAGCCGCTGCACCAGCCGGAGCTCGCGATGGCTCGGCGGCGCCTGGTTCGCGGGCACCTGGTCTCGACAGTCGAACTGGCAGCGCTGGCACACCTCCCGCTCGATGGTGAGGCGGCCGGCGTGGTGCGTGCCGGGGCCAGGTGTGTCGCGCCGCCGCCGCAGGTCGCGGCCAGCGCCTCCTACTCTTCGCTCTCGGCCCGATTGCTGGGCGACTCCGACGCCGGGACGTCGGCCCCCGTCGCGCTCCGGATCGCCGACGGGCGTCAGCACACCCACATCCTCGGGGCGACCGGCTGCGGCAAGTCGACCCTGATGGGCCGCATGATCCTGGACGATGTCGCGGCGGGGCGCGGGGCGATCGTCATCGATCCGAAGGGCGACCTCGTGGCGGACGTGCTCGACCGGCTTCCGGATGAGGCACGGAGTCGGGCCGTGCTGATCGACCCGCTGGCCGAGCTGCCTGCGGGCGAACGGCGGCCATGCCTGAACGTGCTGGCCGAGGGCGACCCGGAGTTGATGGTGGACAACCTGGTCGGCATCTTCCGGCGGATCTTCGCCGCCTCGTGGGGACCGCGGACTGACGACGTCCTACGCGCGGCGTGCCTGACGCTGTTGGCCACCGCCGAGGCACGGACCAGGCCGCCGACGCTCGCCGGGATCCCCCGGCTGCTGGCCGACCCGAACTACCGCGAGCGCGTCGTGCGCGAACTGCCCGACGATCGTGGCGGCCCGAAGGCTGCGAGCATCGCAGTGCTCAATGACTTCTGGGACGGGTACCGGAGCCTGTCTGAGGGTGGTCGGCAGGCAGTGTGCGCTCCGCTGCTGAACAAGCTGCGCGCGTTCCTGTTGCGCGACTTCGTCGCCCAGACGGTCGCGCGCGAGCAGTCCACCGTCGACCTGGGGCAGGTCCTGGACGGCGGGATCCTGTTGGTCCGACTCCCGAAGGGCGTGCTCGGCGACGAAACCACTCGGTTGCTGGGGTCGTTCATCGTCGCCGCCTTGTGGCAGGCCGCCAGCGAACGGGCCAAGTCAGCGCAGGGTGCCCGGGTCGACGCGTCCTTATATATCGACGAGGCCGCGAACTTCCTCAACCTGCCGTACCCGTTGGAGGACATGCTCGCCGAGGCACGGGGCTACCGGCTGTCGCTGGTCCTGGCCCACCAGAACCTCGCCCAGCTCACCCCAGAACTGCGTGAGGGCATCAGCGCCAACACCCGCAACAAGGTGTTCTTCACCTGCTCCCCCGAGGACGCCAAGGCTCTGGCGCCGCACGTCGCCCCGCAGCTCACCGAGCACGACCTGGCGCACCTCGACGGCTTCCAGGCCGCGGTCCGACTGGCCGTCGATGGGGCGCGGACTCCGGCATTCACCATGCGCACGCGGCCTCTGCCCGGGCCAGCTGACGAACCTGGACCTACCGTCCCCGTCACCGCAAGTCGGATTCAGCCGGCAGCTGTTCCCGGCACCGATGCCGCCCATCAGGACTCGATCACCAGGAAGCGCGAGGTCCGCCAGCCATGACAACGTCCCGACGCAGCACAACCAAGGCGACCAACGCGAGCACACAGGTCGGAAACCGGCTCACCTCTCGGGACGTCGAGCTGCTTCGCCTCGTCGCCGAGCACCGCATGCTCACCAGCACCCAGTTGGCCACCGCTTTGATCCCCAACGACCGCACCTGCCGGTTGCGCATCCAGGTGCTCCGGGACCTCGGGCTGGTCGAGACCTTCCGCCCGCCGCGGGTCGCGGGCTCGGCTCCGCTGCACTGCGTCGCTACTGGCAAAGCCCTCCGGCTGCTGGCAGAAGCCGGACATGCCGAGCGCGTGCCAGCGGTACGCGGCACGGCGAGGCCCGGTTCCGCAGCGGCCAGCGTCGCTCTGCGCGCAGACCTGTCCCATCTGGCCGGAGCCAACGAGGTGTTCTGCCGGCTGCGTGCTGCGGCCCGGGCGTCCGGAGGGCGGGCTGCGCTGGAGGAGTGGCGGTCAGAGTGGTCAGCGTCCCGCGCGTTCGGCAGCCGAATCCGTCCCGACGGGTTCGCACGTTGGCGCGACGGGACGGACTGGTGCGAGTTCTTCCTCGAGTACGACACCGGAACCGAGGCCCTGCACCGGCTGGCCGCCAAACTGCGCGGTTATGCGGATCTGGCCGCGGCTACCGCTGTCAGTGTTCCGGTGCTGTTCTGGCTTCCCGGGCCGGAGCGCGAGCACAACCTGCACAGGGAACTGTCCGCGGATCGTTCCGGCGTACCGGTCGCCACCGCGTACGGAGACCCGTGTGTCGGCGCCCCGCACCGAGCCGTGTGGCAGCCGGTGTGGCGGGTCGGCGTCGAACGGCTCACCCTCGCTGGCCTCGGGACCGCTTCGGCGGCGCATCTGGGTGTGCCGCAGCGACGGCACACCATCTGAGCTGGGATTACACCCGGCTTTTACTCTCATCGCGTGGTGCCCGAGTTTCTCCGGGCACCACGCGGTTGCCTGATCGGAGCCCGCCATCAGCACGCCGGCCCGCCTCGCCGCCCTCACAGCATCGGCGTTCCTCTTCCTCATCGTCCTGATCACGGCCGCCGCCTCAGCCGTCACCGCCTCAATCGCCAGCCCACTGGGCTCGGTCTGGCACGCCGTGCACGGCGACCCCGTTCGCACGCAGGCTGTCTTCACCGCCGACGACTACGTCGGGCTGATCGCCGCCGCGGAGCACAACGCACCCAGCCGGCAGGCCGCGGCCGCGATCGCGTTCGCGGCCGCGCAGATCGGCCGTCCCTACGTCTGGGGCGGAACCGGAACAAACAACAGCTACGCAGGATATGATTGTTCCGGCCTTACGCAAGCCTCCTACAAATACGCCGGAGTCGATATCCCAAGAGTCGCCACCGCACAATACGAGGCGGGCAATAGAGTCGATTTGAAAAGTCTTCTTCCCGGAGATCTCACCTTTTACGGCACCCCGACATTCGCCCACCACGTCGCGATCTACCTCGGCGACATCGACGGCAAGCCGACTGTCCTGGACGCCCCCAGACCGGGTGCGGTCGTCCGACTCGATCCGCTGAACGCCGGAGGCGACCTCTTCGCCGCCGCACGGCCTGCCGTTGCGCCCACCAACGGCCCCTCCGTTCCTCTCACCGGTCGCCCTACCGATGCCCCACACCCCGCCGGAAGGGTGTAACAGCATGTCAGAGGGGCATTTTACGCGCGGCCCGCCCGGCCGACAGATCGTAATACACGATCTCTTCCACCTCTGATCCGGCGGGCCAACGCACGCCCGCCTGCATCTCTTCGCCTGTTTCCACCACCCGCTCAACCGGCCTGCCCACCGCTCCGCGGCCTGTCAAGCTCGACCTGCGCCGGACGCACGCCGGCGCCACGCGCGCCAGACCCGGCAAAGGCAGGAGAACCGGCCCCGAGCTCGGTAAAGGCGAGTCGGCAGTTCTTGCGCACATTATCAATTCGCACCAAAACACGTACTCCGAATGGGTGAAGAAATAGCCGATTCACGCTTGGAGCAGGGCGTTAATCGAGATATCTTGGGTACATCAGGAAGTGAGGGGCGAAACGGACAATCCGAATCGCCGAGAGTACCCCGAAAGGATTTCAGCCATGGGAGCCACCACCACTGATCTGGCCAGTGTGGTCCTGATCGAAGCCGCAGATCTGATCGAAACGCGCGGGTGGGACCGCACCGTCGACCCGGACACGCTGCCCGAAACGGGCCCGTTGTCGGTCCGTGGCGCGCTGGAGATCGCAGGGCAGGCGCACGATGCGAAAACACCCGGCACTAGCAGCGCCCGGCCTGTGTCCAGCGCCGTTTACGACGGGGTGGAAAACCTCGCGGAGTACCTGATTGCCACCATGTACATCCCCATTGACGCGGACAGGGTCTTCGGCTGCCCGTCGTGCGTGCAATGCCGACAGCACTCGAACCTGCCGCTGACGTTGATCCGCGACAAGGCATGCGCGAACGGGTGTGCCTTGTGCGACGAGCACCTGCCCTTGGCAGATCCGTACGGCTATGAGCAGTCACCGGCGGAAGAGGCGATCGACACTTGGGAGCGCTACATGACGCACCGGCGCGACGTCGTGTCCGTGCTGCGCGCGGCTGCGTCACGCCCCGCACTGTAGCTGTGCCCCGGCGGCGGGAATAGGCCCCCGCCGCCGGGAATCAGGCCCCGACCACACCCACCGAACCGTCTAAAGATCAGCAAGGAGTCTGTCGTGAACCCTGACTTCATTATCGCGCAGCTGCGCGAGTTGGCGGCGACCGCCACGCGGGCTGTGAAGTCGCCCGCCCCGTCGTGCGGAGGTACCTGCCCGCACGCCTACCGCGCCGAAGCCATGGCCGCGCGGTTCACCGAGATCGACGCGATCATGTCGAACCACGGGCGGCTGCCGAAGACGTGGTCTTCGCTGTTCGTCCCCTCGCAGCGCGATCCGCGCTGACCTCCACGCGCGGCTGACGGCTCGCCGCGCTCTTTGACCGGCCGCCGGGCCTCGCCTTCCCCGACCGCATGGCCCGGCGGCCGCCTTCCCTCCCAACTCTGCTGCCCTGACCTGGGCGAAGCCATCCGGGGGCGGAGCCTTGCCGGAAACCGGCCGCCCGCCACCGCTGATCGAATCGGAACTCTGCAATGGCCGCATCCTCGCTCCCCTTTCCGCTGAACCCTGATCGGCTCGGCCGACGTCTGGCCGCCTGCGGATTCACCCCTCACCTGGTCAACGACTACCCCGGCTCGATCGGGCGCGGTCCGGCGATCGTCCACGTCGCGAACCCGGGCCACACGGTCGTGGTGGTCGAACTGACCGACCCGGACGACGCCACCGGCCGCGTCTACACCGAACTCGCGGTCTTCCCCGCCGGGGCCCGGCGTCTGGCGCTCACCGGCGGGCCGGTCGAACGCGTACACGCCCGCGTCTTCGACGTCACGTTCGGTTCGAACACCCCGGCCGCCGTGATCCACGCCGCCGCCGTGGCCGCGTTGACCGTCAATCTGCGCCCGGCCGTCGCCCGCTGACCGCCGCGCCTGACTACGACTTTGGGAGCCACCCCGAAAATGAGCACCCCCCGTACGAAGAACACTTCCGCCAAGACCGTGCCGCACGTCCGGTTCGCGCCGGGAGGACTGCGCGCCCTCGTGGCGGCGCACCTGGCCGCATCGCCTGGCGAGGAGTTCACCGTGACGCAGGTAGCCCGCGCGTTGAACGATTCCTCCGGCGGCGCGGTCGGCAACGCCCTGATGGCCCTGGCCGCATCCGGGGCGGCGGTGCTGACCTGTGCTGCGCCGCGCCGGTTCCGCGCCAACGATGCCACGGCCGCAGCCGCGACCGACGCACCGCTGGTCCCCGTCAAAGCCGCTACGACGCCGAAGCCGAAGCGGCCCGCCAAGACCAAGACGACTCCCAAGGCGCCGCGCAACCGCAAGGCAGCCTCCAAGCCGGCTGCGCCATCCGTGTCGACGCAGCCTTCACCTCCGGCCGAGCCGTCCGCGCCCGTCGTCGCATCATCAGCCGTCGCCACGCTGGCGGATCCGACCGCGTCGGTGACCCGGCCGAACGGCATGCTGTACCGGCCGCGCGCCCTGGCTGGGCTCTCGGACGTGGGCGCGTTGCGCGCCGCACGGGAGGCCGAGACCCCGGTCCTGCTGTACGGCCCGCCCGGAACCGGCAAGACATCGCTTATCGAGGCGGCGTTTCCGGACGTGGTCACCATTGCCGCCGACGGGGATTGCGCGGTGAGCGACTTCGTCGGGGAGTGGACACAGAACCCTGACGGAACCTACAGCTTCATCTACGGCCCGCTCGTGACCGCGATGACCGAGGGCCGGGTGCTGTTCGTCGATGACGCGACACTGGCCGCTCCCAAGGTACTGAGTTGCCTGTACCCGGCCATGGACGGCCGCAAGACCATCACGGTGAAGGCGCACAAGGGCGAGACGATCACCGCCGCCCCCGGGTTCTTCGTCGTCGCCGCCCACAACCCCAACGTCAGCGGCGCCGTGCTGACCGAAGCACTCTCATCCCGCTTCGCCCTGCACGTCCACGTGGCCTCCGACTATCAGATCGCCGAAGAGCTCGAAATCAATCCCAAGGCCGTTCGAGTAGCGAAGAACCTGGCGACCCAGGCGGCCGCAGGCGAAGTCACGTGGTCGGTGCAACTGCGCGAGCTGCTGGCCTTCGCCAAGGTCGAGAAGGTGCTCGGCACCGAAGCCGCGTTCGCGAACCTCATCGGCGTCGCCCCGGAGTCCGACCGCGACACCGTCGCCGAAGTCGTCGCCACCGTGACCGGCACGGAGGCTCAACGGCTGTCGGTCGGCGCACGCATGACCTCGGCCACCGAACCCACGCAGCCCTGACAACACCTGGCGGGGCCGTCCCACGGCGGCTCCGCGCTCACCCCAACGCCGTGATTCCGAGCCTGTCAGGAGCCTTGCATGCCCGCCCACATCCACGCACGACCCACCCCGCCGGATCCGATCTCGATCACAATGCACACCACCGTGGACACCAAAGCCCGGCGTGCACTGTCCGCCGTGCTCACCGACTACGCCGCAGACCTATCCAGCCGCGAAGACCTGATCGTCACGGTCGCCCCCGGTGTCCGCGACACCTACAGCGCCCCAGCGCTCATCCATTTCCCGTCCGCGACGATCCACATCGATGCCAGCTTGTTCGAGACTGGCCCGGACGGCACGCACACCGTCGCCCCAGAGGATCCCCATGCTCGCCCCGTGGGCTTCGGCGCGCTGGTCCATGAAGCCGCGCACGCCGCGCACACCCGGTGGAAGGTTCGACTGCCTCAGGACACAGACCAGGCAGCGTTCGCAGCGGCTGATCTGATCGAGGAGATCCGCGCCGAAGCCGCCCAACTGGTCCGCCGCCCGGCCGATGCCCGATGGCTGCGCGCCATGGCAGCCGAGCTGGTCCTGGAGGGCGCGCCAGTCTCCGGCGACGACTCACCGTGGGCGGCAGCCCGCGCGGCGCTTCTGGTCGCGGGCCGCGTCGACAACGGCACCCTGACAATCAGCGAAGCCCGGCCCGTCGTCCTGGCCGCGAAGAAGGTCCTGGGCTCCGACCTGTTGAAGAAGCTGCGTGTTGTCTGGAAGTCCGCGACGCAGCTGGCCGACGACGACACCGACGGCATGATCGCCGCCGGGCGCGCCTGGTGCGACCTGTTGAACATCGCCCCTGACAAGCCAGAACCCACCCCCACGCACGCCACGGGCGGTCGGCGACCGGCCGAGCTCGTCGCGCAGGCAGTCAAGGCGACCGCCGCGAAAGTCCGGATCAACAGCGCCGCCGAATCCCGGAACTCCGGGCCCTCGCCAGCCGAGGCGGCGGCAGCAGAGCGCAGCGAGCAGGCCCACACAGCCAATATCGCGGCCGGAGTGTTCGCCCCGCACAGTCCGTGCGGTCAGGTCACCGGTTCACGTCCCCCGACCGCAGTCGAGCGCCGGGCGGCTGCCAGGCTCGCGCAGCAACTGCGCCGGGCAGCCGTCCGGGAGCGCGCCGCGACCCCGACCGCATCGGCTCTTCCGCCGGGACGCCTGAACGTCCGCGCCGCACTCGCCAAAGACGCTCAACGCGCGGCCGGAGTAATCCCAACCGCCGAGCCCTGGCGTGCGGTGAACCGCAAAACCACCCCGACGCCGCCCCTGCGGATCGGAATCGTCGTAGACACCTCCGCCTCCATGTCTGCGTTCACGGAGCCGATCGCATCGATCGCCTGGATCCTGGCCCGGGCCGCCGCACTGTCCGCGACCGACGCCACGACAGCGGCAGTGCACTTCAGCGGCAAAACCGCCGCCGCCATCACGCGACCCGGCGACAACCCCGCCCAGGTCTCGACCTTCAAAGCCGACAACGGCGGCCACCCGATCGGCACCGCGATCGACGCCGTGGACGGCGGACTCGGTCTGGCCAGGCCCGGCGCGGCCCGCTTGCTGGTCATCGTCTCCGACGGCGTATTCACCGACAGCGAGAACAACGCGGCACGCAAGCGCACCGAGCGTCTGGTCGGCACCGGATGCCCAGTCCTGCAGGTCACCACCGCCGACCAGAAGAAAACCAGGCAGATTCCAGGCGCGACTCGCGTCCGCGTAGCCAACGCGGCCGCCGCCGGAGACGCCATCGGAGCCGCCGCCGTCAAGGCCCTCGCCACCGCATAGACCGACCAGCGGCGGCCCGCCCAGGGGCAGGCCGCCGCCCCACCTCCACCAAGAAAGAGCCCCAATTCCCATGACCAAAAACTGCACCACCGCCGCAGGTCCCATCGCATCCGCAGCCGGTCGAAACGCTCCGGCCCCGGCCGCCACCGACCTCGCCCACGACATGCTGAACAGCGGCTGGACATTCGCCAGCGCGACGGTCCGTGTCATTCACACCGCACGCCTCACCGACGGCTCCGGCCTCACCGTCGCGGTGTCCTCCGAGGCCGGCAAAGTCCGCCTCGACTTCAACTCCGAATACCGGCGTCTCGACGGCTACCTGTCCCGCCCCGCGTGGCACGCCGAAGCCACTCGCGAACTGCCGGTCGAGGCCCTTGCCGCCGTCGCCTCCGCAAATGCCGTCGCCAACGACGAAGACCCCACCGACCTCGGCGAAGTGCTGACCGCCGCCGGATGGTCACAGCCGCACCCGAGCGAGCGCAAATGGATCAGCCCCGACCAGGACCGAGAAGTCATGCTCTTCGACGACCAACTCGAAGACAACGCGTTGCCCTGGCGGATCCGCCGCACGGCCGGACGCCCGGTCACCGTCCATGCCAGCGACGACACCCCGACTGCCGTGATCCTCGCTCTCGCCCTCACCGATACCGGCCAGCGCTAGCGCCCCGCGCCCAGCAAGCAAGCACTAGCCCTACCCGAAGACTCCCGGCGGGCGCGCGAGTGGCTCCCCGCGCCCGCCGGGCCCCCGACTCGCCGAAAGGAGTACCCGATGGACGAGGTCTCCGTTCGACCCGCGCATGCGGCGGCGGCAGTTGCAGACGCCCTGCGAACCGCCGGATTCAGCGATGCCGCGCCCGAACCGAGCACCGGCGTCGTCGTCCTGACAGCCGCCTCAGCGTGTGCGGCGGTGCTGGTTCGGATCGTGCCTCAGCGCGTGTCACGGCACGCCTTCGTCACGCTGATCTGCGCGACCTGCCGCCGCCACCAGAGATGCGGCTGGCGGGCACAACTCGGCGCCGACGTCCCGGCGTCGGTTGTCGCGACGTGTGCGCACGCGGCCCTGTCCGCACCGATGCCCTGCGAAAACACGCCGCCTGCCGTGTAACCCACCACCCCTCCCCACCCCATCGAGGCAAGGAGCAACCCGGTCATGACCGGCACCCCCACCGCGTCCAGCGTGCAGCTAGCCCGCGCCGAGGCCCTCGGCAAGGCCCTGGCTCATCGCGGCTGGAACAGCCGCCACGAATCAACAAGCAAGCACCCCGGCGCAGTCGGATCCATCGTCCGCACCCATCCCGACATCGAGATCCTGATCCTCACACTCGGCGGGACCGCCGGTCAGATGGTCGAAATCACCGCCCAGGGAGTCTCCGGCCACCGTGGGACAGGCTTTCGCCGAGTCCGCGAAGTCAGCCCGTCCTGGCGGATGACCGCCTACGACGCTCCCATCCAGGCGATTCTCGCCGCCGCGACCGCCGCAACCGCCAGCGCGCCGGACCCGAATCCGCTGGAACTCCCAGAATGGACGATCGAGCGCGCTACTCGCCGCTCGGCCGGAGACAACGCCGTGCGATACGCCGCCGGGCTAGAGGTACCGCTGGGCGGTAGGGTGCGCGCGACTCGGTTCACCCGCCCCGACAGCGCGGTGGTCGTCACCTTCCACCTGCCCACCTACACCCCGCCGTGCGAGCACTGCACCCATCATGGGGACCTTGGCGACATCGGCGGCTGGCTCATCACCGGTCCCGGCCTCACCGCAGAAGCCACCGCCCACACTCCCGCAGCTGTGATCAGCGCTTTCACACGTGCCCTGCCCGGCCATGCCTTGGCCCGGCCCACCGCGACTCCGAACGGGCACACAGTCGAACCGCGCCGGTGGGGCGAGGCCGTCCCTGCCGCAGCCGTCTTCGGCGCCCGACCCATCACGGCGGTGTGCTGATGCCCGCACAGCTCTTCGGGATCCAGCGCGCCGTAGGCGAGGAGTTGCTCGCGGCCGGCTGGCACGCCTCGTCGATCGCGATCGCCTCCAAGCCCGGCTCGGCATGGGTGCTGTTCGACCCGTCGCGGCGCGTCAGGGTCCGGATGTGCTCCGACCTCGCCGACTTCGTAGCCGAGGTCACCGCCATGCGCTTGCCCGGCGGTCCGGCGCAGTCGGCCCCGTGGACGCTGGCGGTCCACGACGCCCCCGTCACCGCGTTGGTCACGGCGCTGCTGGCGGCACCCGACGCCTGTGGTCATGTTTCAGGACGTGACCGGCGCGCCATCGTCCGCGCACTCGCCGCCGCCGGGATGCGGCCCGACCGATCGCGACTGGCACGCGCGCTGTCCGGAACCACCGATTGGTTCAGCCCCGACCGCGGGGCCGAGGCGACCTGGACAGCACCGCACCGCGCCCGGGTCGGCGGCTGGCAGATCCTCACACCCGCGGTCCACCTGAACGCGACGCCGGGCACCCCGGCCGTCGTCCTGGCCTCGTTGATCGCCGCCGTGGGCTGGGCCGTGGGAGGGAGGAGCGACTGTGTCGACGACACCACCGGGTCCCGGATCTGACGCCGCGATGCTCACCTGGCTCGCCGGGGACGACGGAGTCAACGCCGCCGCGAACCGGATCTGGGCCGCCACCGGACAGATCACCGAAGCCACCACCGCTCTGCACACCGCCCAGCTCGAACTGGAAGCCGCGACGGACGCCTACTCCGAAGCCATCCGCGCCTGCCGGATCCCTGCTGAGCACGCCGAACGCCTCGGTGCCGCCCTGATTCTGCGCATCGGGCGCTCCCACATCCTCGCCGAACTCGACGACCTCGGCCGCGTGGACAACGGACACACGCCGTGACCCCCAAACCGAGCTCGGCCACCGGAGACAGATCACCGCCGTGCGTGCAGATCAGCACTCCCTCCGCGCCGTCCGACTACCTGCATACCTCTGAGAAAGACAGCACTCTGATCATGAGCAGCGCCGTACCCGATCCTCGCGCCACGGGTCCAACCCACATCCCCTCGCGGCCCCCGCTGCCGCCGACGCCTGCCGACGCCTGCGTGAACTTCAACCTCGTTGACGGACGCGTCGTGTGCCTATCCGTGCCTCAGCCGCTGGCCGAGGCCGACGTCGCCTTCATCCTCGCCATCGTCCAAGCACACGTCACCGCCGTCGCCCGGCGCGGCCACTGACATCGAAAGCAGAACCCTGTTGAGCAAGAAGAAGCAGTGCCGAAAGCAGAAACCAAGCCCGCCGCCCAACACCTCCACCGGCGGCCAGCAAGCGGTGCCCCGGCACGAGCAGCAACTGGCCGTCATCGGGAACACGGTCCTGGACATCGAGGCGGCGTTCCGGCTGCTGCGTGCCAGGCCTCGGGACACGGTACATATCGATGTCGACGCCTGGGCCCGGCTCTACGGCATGAACGGCGACCCGCACGCACCGATCCAACTCGGACCGCTGTTCAACCGCCACCACGCTGCCGGTGCCGACCTCCGCAGGCCACTGATCCTCATCACCCTCACCCTCGACAACGGGGACGAGGTTCAACTCATCGCAGACGGAAGCCATCGGCTCTACCGCGGCTACATCGAAGGCCGAGACAGCCTCCCAGCCTGGATCCTCACCGCCGCCGAAACCCGCGCCATCACTCTCACCCACCCCTTCCAGAACGGAGCCACCCCGTGACAACCCCGCC
Source organism: Catenulispora sp. GAS73 (assembly GCF_041262085.1). Taxonomy (NCBI): domain Bacteria; kingdom Bacillati; phylum Actinomycetota; class Actinomycetes; order Catenulisporales; family Catenulisporaceae; genus Catenulispora; species Catenulispora sp. GAS73. The sequence continues at coordinate 194,043 of NZ_JBGCCM010000018.1, read as the reverse complement.
TGAGAACCCACAGCAACAACTCAGCGATGCCGTTGACTCCTACCTGACCACAACGCTCTGGCGCCCATCCGACCCCTGCACACCATCGGCGGACACGTCCACGAAGGCCTGGACCAGCATGGACCGCACAGCCCGACTGCTGATCACCTCTGCCCCCGGCGAGTCGACCACCGCCGTTCTGACCGGCCACCCAGTAGGCCAGAGCAAGAACACCCTGTGGACAATCTCCATCACCAACCCCACCCCGGACCAAATCATCGCCGCCGCGTCCGCCGCCGCCAGGATCCGCCTTGCCGCCATCCTCGCCATGGTGGACAACCTGAGGCTCAACTCCTGGAACCTGGACAACGACGCCCCAGCCGGCACGCTGTGCCTACTCAAAAGCCCAGGTGAAAAGCGCAGCATCACTCGCCTCAACGGCACCGACAACCAGCCGGGCGGCTGGCTCGTCAACGGCGACGGCCTGAACGTCGAAGCCACCGACGGCACACCCGAGTCCGTCCTCGAAGCACTGGCTCTCACTGCCGCGCCCGCCCGCGCCCGCACCCCCGAGACACCTCTCGACACCACGGCCCCACCGCCGCCGACACCGGGCGTGCCGTGATCAGCACACTCATAGAGGCGGCCCGCCGTGCGCGGGCCGCCTTTTGGCGTGCCAGACAGGACGCAGGAAGCACCTCGGCCCCGAACCGACCAGCAGCCCACTGCGGCAGGGCCCACTCCCGGTCAACGATGATGCGCCCGCCAAGGCCACAGCCCGACCACGCAACGCTCGCCGCCCTCGTCCTGAGCGGGCTGGTCGACCCGGCGGACGCAGTTCTCATCGCGCTGATCGAGGCCGACCGCCACCGCGCCCGTTGACCGATCACGCCCGCCCACTCCCGACCACAAGCCGCCCACAGCCCGACCACCCCGCGCGCCCGACTCCCCCACCGACACGGGCGCGCGCTTCGCCATGCCCGCTCCCGCCGCCCCCGGAGGTCCCATGGCCCACTCCCCCACCCCGACCAGCTCCATCCGCGTCGCCCGCCTCGGCGGCACCGTCGCCGAACTGGCCGCCGCCGCGATCAGCGCCCACACCCTGTACCACCTCGGCGGCCAACTCGACCTCGGCTCCGCCGCCTGGCTGCTCCCGGTCGCCCTGGACGCCTACGCCTTCACCGCCCTGGCCGTCGGCTACAGCCTCCCCGCCGACCACCCCGGCCAACGCCCCGTCCTGCGCAATGCCCGCCTCGCCTTCGCCATCAGCCTCGGCTGCAACGCCCTCGACCACTTCCTGCGCAAAGCCGGCCAACTCATCGACTCCACCACCCGAGACCTCCTCCTGGTCGCCGTCGCCACACTCCCTTCGCTCGTGGTCGAGCGCCTCCTGAACCTGCAGAGCCGCCTGGTCGGCCACGGTGCCGAGCAGCCGGCCGCCGCTGACGAGTCAGCAGGCGACACCACCGACCGCCAGGAGGCCGCAGTGGGCGAGGTGGACCTTGCCCACGCCGGCGCCGCGGCCGGCTTGGCCGACCGCGCGCGTAAGGCTCGACCGGACTGGCTGGTCATCGGAAGCCAGGCGTTCCCCGAGCTCACGAGCAGCCTCGGCCGACGACCTTCTGGCCGGGAGTTCCAAGCAGCTCTCGCCGCCCATGCGAAAGTCTTGGCCGCGGCCGGAGCCTTGCCCGCCGGAACCAAGGCACCGTCGGTCACCTCTGCGAAGCGCATCCGCGCGATGCTGGAGTCAGCAGAGACCCCGACTAGTGCTGCATCAAGTAGCGTTCGCCCTAGTGACGATCTGACGTAGCCTGGCGTCGTCGGCGTGGCGGTTTCGCCAGATGATGTACCCACGGATTACGCCCCTACTCCTAGTGGCTACGGTGGCCGGTGCCGCCGCGAAGTAGCGCAGTGCGGTGAACCGCGGGTCATAAGGCGCGAGGAGCCTGTCGAACGCGCTGGCATGATGAGCGCATGATGCTTCGGAAGCCGTCGGCCAAGTTGGCGAGTCTCGGTGTAACTCGTACCAGGCTGGCCGTCGAAGAGGAACTCGGATGGTTGTTCCGTGAGCAGCCGACAGAGGACTTCGGTATTGACGCCCATATAGAGGTGGTCGATGGCGAGATCGTCAAGGGAAAACTGTTGGCCCTGCAGATCAAGAGTGGCAAGAGCTTCTTTCAGGAGCTTGGTCAGAATGGCTGGTGGTTTCGGCCAGACGATGACCACGTGCGCTACTGGACGAATCACTCACTGCCGGTCGTGCTTGTCATGTGCCACCCGGAGACTGGTCAATGCCATTGGCAGCACATCAATGGAAGTACGCTCGTCGAGACTTCGACCGGTGGGTGGAAGGTGCTGGTACCCGAAGTGCAGGTATTGAACGCCAACGCGCGAGGTCCGCTCCGTGCAGTCGCTGGCGACCGCCGGGAGGTAGCGGATGCCACGTTGCGGTATACCGCTGGCGTGAGCCGTGAACGTGTGGGCCGCTGGTACCGCCTGCGTATGCCAGACAATGTGCGCGCACAGGTCATTTCCACGGTCTATCAAAGGGCTGACGAGGCCGGATGGGATCAGTTGGCCGTCCGCGACAGGTTGGAAATCATCTCGGGCTGGGTCGATGACCCAGCGGTGGGTGGTGTTCTGGTGTCGTACTTCTCCAAAGATAAGATTCGAGTTTGGCTAAAGGACGTGCCACTGAAAGAGTATTACCGCGCCAAGGAGGGGCTCGGCCCCTATGCGCGATACACGAAAAGGCGATACCAGGCACCTGATGAAATCACGCTCGCGGTGTGCGGAGACGGATGGTTCGTTGAACCCGGCACTGTGGACATCAACCCCTCGCGCTGTTTAGCGACGAACGGAAGAGCTCATCGGCACGTCTTCTGGGGTGGAGTCTCCGATTTCAAGGATCTTGTGTATGCGGCGCTCGACTCGACCCGAGAGGGCTTCCTCAAGCCGATCGTAGTTCTCATGCATCGTGAGAACGAATCTGTGGCACACGATTATAATCGGCGCGCCGGCATCGTCGACATGGCCCAGATCAGCCTGACGTATCTGACGCGCGTCGAGACGTCGACGTCTGAGTAGGTCACACGAGGCTGCCTAGCAGACGACCTAGGCGGCCACGACGACAAGGAACCAGGAGCACGCGGCTCTTCTGATTGCGATCCAGCAACGACCCGACGGCGAACTCGTGGGCGATCGTCCTTGATCCTTGGTATACGGGATGGCTACGGCCGACCTCCGTGCTGTCGCTCGCATGCTGTGGTCCAAGGCGCCGACCGGGACCGGGCAGGCGCGGGAGCAAAGATCATGCGGAGGTGGGTCATGGGCTCTCGGGGATGGTTCAAGAGCAGCTTCAGCCAGCAAGACAAAGCTTGCGTGCTGGTGAGGTTCGACGGCGGCATGGCGTATGTGCGTGACGACAAGGTCGCTGATGGCCCTGTTCTGGCGTTCAACCGGGGTGAGTGGGAGGCGTTCCTGCTGGGCGCGTTCAACGGCGAGTTCGAGATGCCGGTGTAGGTCGCTGGCCGGGGCCGGCACCAGGTCGCCCCCGGCCGCATCAACGGCCGTCGGCCTGCGCCGTCGGGCTTGTGTGCGAGCGCGGCACGGGTAGCCTCAAACAGGACTCTGATTCACCCGTGGTGCGGATTGCGGCGGCGAGCGAAGGGGGTACGCGGATGGGGGCGGTCGAACCTGGTGGTGCCGATCGGGCGGAGGTTTCGTCCGAGCTGTCGGGCCGGGCCAGGGATGTGGTGCAGGCCAGGGACGTCTCCGGCGGCATCCACTACCATGCCGGCCCTGTTGTCCCAGCCGCCGTCCCGCGAATGCTCCGGGCCGACGTCGCCGGGTTTGTTGGCCGCGAGGAAGAACTAGAGAGGCTGGCCAGGACCGTCGCCGACCGCGGCGGGCTGCGCCTTGCGGTGGTGGCCGGTACCGCCGGGGCCGGGAAGACCTCGCTGGCGCTGCGGTTCGCCCACCGGGTACGGGCCCAGTTCCCGGACGGGGACTTGTTCGTCAACCTGCAGGGCTATGATGTCGGGCCGCCGCTAGCTCCGGCCGCGGCCCTCGAGCGGTTCCTACGCGCTCTGGGCGTGCCGGGCGGGGACCTCCCGGCCGATCTGGAGGACCGGGCCGGGATGTACCGGTCGCTGCTGGCCGGGCGTCGCATTCTGGTGGTGCTGGATAACGCGGCCACTGCCGGACAGGTACGGCCACTGCTGCCCGGCGACGGGCAGCCGTTGGTGGTGGTGACCAGCCGCAGCCGGCTGTCCGGGCTTACCACCCGAGACGGGGCCCGCAGGATCAGCCTTGGCCTGCTGGATTCGGCCACCGCCGTTGACCTGTTCCAGGCAGCGACCGGGGAATACCGGAGCCTTGACGACGCTGGGCAGGTGGCTGAGTTGGCCGAGTTGTGCGCGCGGCTGCCGCTGGCGCTGCGGATCGCCGCAGAACGCGCCGCGGCCCGGCCGCTGATGCCGCTGGGCGAGTTGATTGCCGAGCTGAGCTCCGGGCAGGGCCGCTGGGCGGCACTCTCGGTCGATGGCGATCAGGAAGCCGATGCGGTGCGCGCGGTCTTTGCCTGGTCCTACCGTGCGCTGCCCGCCAGCGCCGCCCGCACGTTCCGGCTGCTGGGCCTGCATCCGGGCCCGGAGTTCGGGGTTGGCGCGGCCGCCGCGCTGTGGGGCTGCCCGACCGCACAGACGCGATCGATGCTAGACGTGCTGACCGGGGCACATCTGCTGGAGCAGACCGGGCCGGCCCGTTTTCAGCTCCACGACCTGCTGCGCGCCTTCGCAGCCGACGTCGCCGAGGCCGATGAGCCCGACGCCGAGCGGCAGCAGGCCTTGGAGCGGCTGGTCCACTGGTACCTGTACAGCGCCGACGCCGGCTATCAGATGCTCCAGAACCTGGAACCCAGCCTGCTGACGGCGGCCCGGCCCGCGGACGGTGTAGAACCCGAGCGGTTCACCGGACAGTCAGCGGCCGTGGACTGGTACGCCATCGAGCGGGCAAACCTGCAAGCTCTGTTGCAGACCCTGGAACAGACCGGGCAGCACGCCGCGGCATGGCGGCTCGCCGCCACCATCCAGCCGCTGCTGTACGCCTACGGATCAGCCGACGACCGCATGCCGGTGGCCCAAGCCGAGCTACGCGCCGCCGAGGCCTGGGGTGACGCGTCCGCCCGTGGCCGGGCCCTACGCGACATGGCAATCGCCGAACGTCTGGCCGCAAAGCTCGAGCCAGCCGGGGAACACTACCGCCAGGCTTTGACGGTCTTCTCTCGGCTCGGCGACACCGCCGGGAGACTGTACGCCGCGAACGGCCTGGGCCTGACCCTGACTGCTCTGGGCGAGTTCGACCAGGCTGCCGGGGAGTTCACCGAGGCCGTCAAAATGGCCCACGCCAACGGCAACGTACGATGGGCGGCAGTTTTGCGAGTGAACCTGGCCGAGGCCCTGTTTACACAAGGACATCTCGAGGCCGCCTCCGACACGGCCAGCACTGCTTTGAGAGACATGACAGATGCCGTCTACCAGGGGACGGCCTTCCTTGTGGGCTACCGGGTCCTGGCCAGTGCTCTGACCGAGCTGGGCCGATGGGATCAGGCCGCCTCCGCCCTGAACAACGCCGACCGGTACGTCACCGAGTTCGGCGGTGACCTGGCCCACCGGACATGGGCACTAGTCGCCCAGGCCGACCTAGCCCTGGCCACCGGCCAGCATGAGCAGGCGCACGAACTGCTTTGGCAGGCCGAGAACCTGAGCCGGGGAATCGACATTGCCGACCTGCAGGCCACAATCCTGACCAGAACCGGGCAGTCACTCCTGGCCATGGGACGGGCCTCTGAGGCCGTGGACTTCCACCGCCAGGCGGTAGCACTACGCCGGAACCTACCCGTGCCGCTTCTGCTCGCAGAAGCCCTGATACATCTGGCACGGGCCCACGACGACCTCGACCAACCACACCAGGCGACCATCGCCCGGCAGGAGGCCGCGGCGCTGCTGGCAGGCCTGACCTATCCGCGCGCCACTTCCCTGCGCGCCCAGGCCACGTAGCACACCGGCTCTGAGCACCCTAGGAGATCGACTTCGCCGTCCGAACACGGGAACCAACGGATCCGGGAAGAACACACGCGACCTCGGCCACAGTTGAGGGTCCACCGCAGACTGGGGTTCACCGGTGACCTTCGACGTGCTGCTGGATAGCCCTGACCCGTCGATACGCCACCTCCGCGCCAGCTCAGCGCCACAGCCGGTCCGGACACACTGGTGTGACTAAAGCAGGGTTCTGATAATAGGGGGCGGTCCGCCGATGGACGAGGACGCGCGCACGGCGCCGGAGTTTGAGTTCCGCCTGATCGGCACTGTTCAGGCGGTCCATCAGGGTGTGGGTGTGGAGTTGGGCGGGCCGCTGGCTCGTGCGGTGCTGGCGGTGCTGCTGCTGCACCATGGGCAGGCCGTGCCCAAGACCAGCATCGTCGAGCGCGCCTGGCCGGACGACCCCCCGGACACTGCCGTCGACATGGTCGCCGACTACGTCTCCAAGCTGCGCAGAGCCCTCACGCCGGCGCTCGGGAAGAACGTTCTGCACGCGGTCCGGCCGGGCGGGTTCCGGGCCGATATCGACCCGGAGCTGGTCGACGTCCACCGCTTCGACCGGCTGGTGAGGCAGGCCGCAGCCGCTCGTGACGGTCACGAACCAGCCCTAGCGGCGCAACACCTGCGCCAGGCTCTGCGCCTGTGGTCGCCAGGTGTCAGTGCGCTTGCCGATATGGAATCGTCCTGGCTGCGCACCCAGACCCGAGTGCTGCACGGCAAGCGTCTGGACGCCCTGGAGATGCTGGCTGCCATCGAGCTGGATGCCGGCCAACCTGAGCAGGCTGCGGCGCTGCTGCACGACGTTGTCGCAGCGCATCCGGAACGGGAGCGGCTGACCGTCACCGCGGTACGTGCCCTGACTGCCGCCGGCGAGACGGTGGCCGCGGCTCAGCTGGCGGCGGCCGGAATCGCTGCCCTGATCCACCTCGGACACGATCCGAGCCCTGCGCTGCGCATCGCCCAGACCATGGCACTGAACCGCAGCGGTCCGACACGCTCCGGCGTGGCGTCGCAGCGCGGTCCGCGTTACCAGCTGCCGATGGACACCGTCTTACTCGGCCGCGACCAACAAGTTGCCGACCTGCTCAACCTCGCTGCCGGCGAAGCCGGGGCCCCGGGCACGGTGGTGATCTCCGCGATCGACGGCATGGCCGGGATCGGCAAAACCGCCCTGGCCGTTCACGCTGGCCACCTGCTTACCGAGCAGTTCTCCGACGGGCAGCTGTTTGTGAGCCTGCGCGCTCATACCCCTGACGCCCCGCCACGGGATCCTGGCGATGCCCTGGGTCATATTCTGCAAGCCCTCGGCCTGGACCCGAGGAACATCCCGCCGGAGTTGGAGGAGCGGGCCAAGGTTTACCGAGATCGTTTGGTCGGTACGCGTACCCTGATCGTGTTGGATGACGCGGCCACCGAAGCCCAAGTCCGCCCCCTGCTCCCCGGTACTCCCGGCTGCTTGGTGCTCATTACCAGCCGCAACCGGCTCAAAGGCCTGGACGATGCCCATCCGCTATCTCTGGACGTTCTAGCCCCGGCTGACGCGGTCGCTCTGCTGCGCCGTCATGCCGGACCTGGCCGCATTCCTGCTGACGACCCTGTGGCCGCCCGCATCGCCGAGCTATGCGGGTACCTGCCACTTGCACTGCGGATCACCGCCGCTATCATGGCCCACCGCCGCACCTGGACGATAGGGCACCTGGAGACTCGGCTGCGTGCTGGGCTGGCCGACCTGTCCGTGTTCGACGACGGCGATCGCCAAGTCGCCGCGGCCTTCAACCTGTCCTACAACAACCTCACCATCGACCAGCAGACAATGTTTCGTCGCCTCGGGCTGATTCCAGGACCCGACGCCGATGCCTACGCCGCCGCAGCACTGTTGGACACCAGCCTGCGAAAGTCCGACACGTCGTTGCAGGAACTGACCGATCGCAGCCTGCTCACAGAGACCACACCCGGCCGCTACCGTCTACATGACCTGCTCCGATTGCACGCCTACACCCACACCACCAACACCGACCCCACCGACCTGCGCGAAGCCGCTTACGACCGGCTCTTGCACTACTACGCCCACACCGCAGAAACCGCCTCCGCCTTCATGGCCTGCGCACCAGAACTTGAACCCGACGGTCCAGGCCCCGCTCATGCGCCCGGCCTGACCGATCCCGAGATCGCCCGGGCATGGCTGCGTACTGAACTGCCCAACCTCGATGCCGCCTTCGCCCACGCTCATGCCTGCCGTCTTGACCAGCACACCACCGCCCTAGCCGTCGGCATGGCCGAAATCCTGAGCACCGACGGCCCATGGACCCGCGCGCTGGAAATCCATTCGGCCGTCGAGACTGTCACCCGCAGCGGCCCGCCCGTCGCCCATGCCAGGGCCCTGAACAACCTTGGGCGGGTGCGGTACCAGACCGACGACGATCCGGGGGCGATGGACGCACATACGCAGGCTTTGCAGGTGTTTCGGCAGATCGGCGATCGTCTCGGTGAGGCTAACGCCCTGAACGGTCTGGGCCTGGTGCGGCTTCAGACCGGGGACCGTCCGGGGGCGGCGGGCGACCACACACAGGCCCTAGAGATCTATGCGCAAATCGGCCACCGCTTCGGTGAGGCCAACGCCCTGACCAACTTGGGACGGGTGCGGCTTCAGGCGGGGGACTATTTGGCGGCGGCGGGCGCCCACACGCAGGCCCTGGAGATCTTCCGGCAAATCGGCCACCATCTCGGTGAGGCTAACGCCCTGAACGGTCTGGGACGCGTGCGGCTTCAGACTGGGGACTATCCGGAGGCGGCGGGCGCCCACACGCAGGCCCTGGAGATCTTCCGGCAAATCGGCCACCATCTCGGTGAGGCCAATGCCCTGAACGGTCTGGGGCTGGTGCGGCTTCAGACTGGGGACTATTTGGGGGCGGCGGCCGCCCACACGCAGGCCCTGGAGATCCACCGGCAAATCGGCGCCCTGACCAACTTGGGGCTGGTGCGGCTTCAGTCCGGGGACTCTCTTGGGGTGGCGGGCGTCTATACGCAGGCCTTGGACATTCTCCGGCAAATCGGCCATCGCGGCAACGAGACCTTTAAGCTGAATAACTTTGCCGCCACCGTCGCCGCGCTAGGCGACCGCGACAGCGCCTTTACCCTCTACCAGCAGGTCCTAAAAGCGATCCGGAAACTGGGCAAGCCCGACGACCAAGCTATCTCCCTGGAAGGCATTGCCGACTACCGCCTCAACGCCGGCGACACCGTCCAGGGCGTTGTGTACCTGAACCAGGCCCTGGAGATCTACCAGCAGCTCGGCGACCGCAGCAACGAGGCCTGGGCGCTGAATGCCTACGCGGCCACCGTCGCCGCGCTCGGCGACCGCACCCGCGCCCTCACGCTCTACCACCGCGCCCTGGCCATGAACCGGGAACTGAACAAACCCGACGACGAGGCCATATCCCTGGAAGGTATCGCCGACCACCACCTTGCCGTCGACGACATCGTCCAAGGCGTGGCGTACCTGAACCAGGCCCTGGAGATCTATCGGCGCCTGGGCATGCGACCGGACATCGAACGGGTTCAGGCCCGGCTCTCCGAACTCGACGCGCAGTAGGCCAGCCCCCGGGCGCCGTGCCGGATGCCTTCTCGAAAGGACCCTTTCGTGAAGTGCCCTGGTCCACGGTATCCACACGTCCGTCCTCCAGCTCTGACCAGGGCCCTGAGAAAGTCATCGCACCGAGCCCACAACTGCGCGAAGTCACTTCTCGAAAGTTAATCGATCTCTCTGGGGTGTCCGGTGACTTACCTAACGAGTGGATCGTCATCCTTCTGGATCTTGTGGTGATCGTAGTGCGATCCGACGAGGTTGCCCGGAAGGTCACGAGGCGTCTGTATCTCGCTGGCGGGCCGCGTCACCGCTGCGTCGTTCGCACATTCTGGCAGCTGAGGGCTCACCAAGACACGCACCGTCAACGCAGGTGGCGCTACAAATCACAGACTCTTGATACGGTCACGTGGGAGTACAGCCACAACGGTCTTGCCTTCGCCGGGCGTGGTGAACACCCTCGGTGGCGTACCGCAGAGCGCCGCGACGATCGCCAACCCACGTCCTGACTCAGCAAGCACATCTTCCTCGCGGGGATGCAAGCAGGCGTCCGGGGACGGGTCCCAGACCTCCACAGATAGCGCATCGGTGTAGAGCTTCAGGACCAGGCGGCAGGTCGCCGGGGTACCAATGGGCACAGCGTGCTGGACCGCGTTGCCGACCAGCTCGGAGACCACCAGGCAGCAGTCGTCGGCAAGCTCCGGCAGTCCCCATTGGGCCAGGACGTCCGCCGTGTGCCGCCTGGCCCACCCGGCGGCTGTCGACGTAGTCGCGAACTGCTGCACGCTCCCCGATATCGGCTGTCCTGTGCTTGGGCACCGAGGGCCCGGCAGACGCGGCGGTCCCGGACGTTGGACAATAGCCGGGGCCTTAGACATCGGCGCCGGGACCGGACCGGGAGGTAGCTTGGGCGTCCGAGCCACCGGGATCGGCGGTGGGTCAGAAGGCGAACACGGCACGACGGAGCCTCTCTGGGGATGATGGACCGACGGACTACGAAATGCGGCTGCGACACAGCGAGCCTGGTGACCTCGGATCTCGAGGGAACGGCCAGCGCCCGGTCAAGCCGGATTGGGTACCTCGGTCGCGACGAGGCGATAGGACTTAGGCTTGTCGCGAGTTCGCGCTACAGCCCCGGTAGCGACCAACTTCTCCAACACGTTGTGGATCGCGCCCGCGCTGCGACCCTTGAGCATGTGACTGAGCATCGTGGGTGTGTACTCGATATCCGGATGCGCCTCAAGAACGGCGGTGACCATCGCTGCCAACTCGCCCGAGGCCAGGCGCCTGAGTCGACCGTCGGAAGGCGATTCGCCGGGCGAGGGCGGCACAGTCGCTGCCTCTTCTGGTGCCGCCGCAGAATCGGTCGGCCGGACCACCGCAATCTCACACTCCGGTTCGCCCTCGCTCGTCGTTTCGGTTTCGGCAGCAAGGCTGACCGGCAACGCAGGGCCTTCGGTTGCGGTCTCGGCACGAACCTGCGCGGAAGCGACACCGGTAGCTCCACCCGGCTCCTCAGGCGCGGCGCCGGATTCGGGGCCAGCGACCGGACCGTCAGCCCCGAACAGCAGTGAGCTCAGTGCAGGGCCGGGCGACCACTGGTCGGCCTCCCTAAAACCGTGCTGCTCTCGAATGGTGCGGATCGCTGCGCCAGTAGATTCCAGCAGAGTCAGAGTCTTGGCAACCGATGACTTACTTACACCAACGTGCGCGGTGAGCTCTGCGGCAGTCGCGTATTGCACCTCGGCCAGTGCGGCGGCGACACGACGCTGAGCGGGGGTCAGGGACGGCCCTTCCGCTGCGGGGGCAGGAATGGGGGCTACGTACGGGGTATGGGTGTCGGCGGCGTTGGGCACGTCGGGTTCCTCTCAATCGGTCAGTGCGCTTGGACACACCTATCGACGCTCGACAGCGCCGAAATGTGAAGCGTTTTCACCGCTACAGACTTAAATCGACCGTTTTTGATGACAGGACCTTGACTGCATATCGATAGTCGAGCGAAACTCGACGGTCCTGATCGACGGTCATCCGGTCGAGCGGTTCCAGCGGTCCGACACGCCCCGGTTCACGCGCCGAAAGGGCGGTTGCCACATACGCTGAGCGCAGCTGCCAGGGACTCACCCCGCGGTCACGCCCTCGTCCCACCCGTCCCCGGACGTTCGTCCACGGGAGTTCCCATGCCGTCGTATCCGCCTGCTGCCACTACGGCGTTCCGCCCGTGACCGCGCCGCACCCGGAACTAGCCGCACCGCGTCCAGTTCGCATGACCACCTGGGCATGGATCGCCACCGGGGTGATCGGCGCGGCGGTGTCGATCGCGTGCGGGGCGCGGATGTATCCCGATCCGGCCGCGCCCGCCTGCTGCTACTTCGCCGCCGTCGGCACCGTGCTGTCAGCGATCGACATCGCCGTCATGCGCCTGCCGGACTTCCTGACCCTCCCGTCGTACCCGACGCTGTTCGTCGCTCTGGCGTGGGCTTCATCGACAGCCGGTGACGCACAGCCGCTGTATCGAGGAGTCGAAGCAGCAGGCGTCCTGCTCGCCGTGTTCGCAGCCCAGCACCTGACCATCGGCCTCGGCCTGGGGGACGTGAAACTCGCCGGCCTGATCGGGATACTGCTCGGCTACTTCGGTTGGACCGTGCTGTTCCGCGGACTGCTCGTCAGCTGCCTGATCGGAGCTGCGTGGGCGGCGGCGTCACGCCTTCGTGGGGGCCGTGGCGAGTACGTCCCGATCGGGCCCGCCCTGGTCGCCGGCGCATTGGTCGCCGTACTGACATAGTCGCGAAGTTATCCTATTTTTCATCATTTCGAGGCAATAGGGAGTTTAGGTCCTTCTCCCGGGCCTGCTCATGCGCTGAAGTTAACGGGCACAAAGTTCGAGGTCTGAAATCCCGAACACGGGGATCGCAAAGAGGAGCGCGGGATTTGACGACGCGGTATGGGCATCGGACGGCGCTGGCCGTCGGAGTCATGGTCGTCGCGGCCCTGGCTGGGTGCGGGAAGTCGACCGCCCACTCCTTGCCGAAGCCGACCGCTCCCAGCGCCGATCCGGTCGCGGCTGCGCGCCAAGACTCCGTAGCGGCCTACAAGGGCATGTGGGACGACATGGCGAAGGCCGGGGAAACCGCCAACTGGAACGACCCCACTCTCGCCACGCACGCCACCGACAGTGCGCTCAACGTCCTGGTCAACATCCTCAAAGCAGATGACAAAGGCGGCGCGGTGCTGAAGGGCGGCCCGCCGACGATGAATCCGACGATCACCTCGATGGAGCCGGCCGCGAGTCCGACAGTGGTGACTCTCAAGGACTGTCTTCAGTCCTCGAAATGGCTGATGTACCGAAAGTCCACCGGGACGCTGTGGGACAACAAGCCCGGCGGCAACCGGGCGACAACGGCCGAGGTCGTGCAGAGCCAGGGGGCCTGGAAGGTCGTCGCCTTCTCGTCCGATGCCATTGGAACATGCTGAGGACGGCGTTCGCGCTCGTCGGTTGTGCTGCCTTCGTCGTCGCGGACATCAGCGGCGCCTCAGCGTCCGACTGGCTTCCCGATCCTCACACCTCGGCGAACTGCAGCACGTCTGACGCGGCACCCACATCCGGCTACACGTCCGCCGTTCAGGGAGACTGCGGCGTGACCAGCAAGTACAGCTCTCAGCCTGCGACGAAAGCCGAGGTCGGCACGAGTTCAGCGCCGAAATACGTGAGCTGCAGTTACGTCGACGTGCCGGGAACGGTCCCGAGCACGGACGCGAGCGGACCCTACTTCAGGTCCTGCGAGCCTTCGGCGACGCCGGTGGACAACTCCATGAGCGCCGCACCGACGATGACGATGCCGATCCTGATCCCATTGAAAGCGCCTCCTCCAACAGCAGAGGCTCTGGCGCGATCAGAGGTGCAGAACATCCACATGGCGCCTCCGGTCCTGCATCTGAGCCCGGGCCTGAACCAGCCGCAGGTTGTGAACGCTGATGCCTGGTATTGGCTGGATCCGGCGTCCTGGACGCCGGTCTCATCTTCAGTCTCCAGCAGCGGCTTGACGGTGACCGTCACCGCAAACCCCGCCTCAGCCACCTGGACGTCCGGCGATGGCGGGTCGGTGACCTGCGCAAACCCGGGGACTCCGTACCCTTCCGGGGATCCGAACCCTCCGGCGCAGTCTCCGACCTGCGGACACGCATTCACCCGGGCGTCGACAGCGTTGCCCGGCGGGACGTATCCGCTGACCGCGCAGGTGGCCTGGCAGATCAGCTGGCACGCATCGGACAACGAGACCGGGACGTTGCCGCCGTTGACCACATCGGCAACCGCGCAGGTACGAGTAGTGGAAGTGCAGGCACTTGTGACGGGAGTACGGAGTTGAGCACTACGGCTTCGAAGGACACGAAGCCGTCCGCGACGGTTCCCGGGCAGTCCGGCGCCGCGCTGCGGCCGGCCACAGCGTCCTCGGCAAGCACGTTACTGTCGGCGCGGCGGGTGAACGTGCCGCGGGCAGTGTTCGGCGGACTGGGTGTCGTGGTCTGCTCGATCGGCGCGGTCGTCGCCTCGCATGTCCTGGACCCGCGCACTGCCGTGCTGGTGGTGATGAAACCGGTGGCAGTCGGCCAGGTGATCACCGTTGCCGATCTCGGTACGGCACCAGTCACCCTTGCCCGCGGTGTCGACGTCATTCCTACAGCGCAGGCGTCGAGCGTCATCGGCCGTCCAGCCGCATTGCCGCTCGCCGCTGGAGCGCTGCTGGGCGACGCAGACGTTGGACCGGCGGTGTTTCCGCCTGCCGGGCAAGCGGTGGCAGCCGTCGCCCTGAAGGCCGGGATGTACCCACTGCGCTTGGTCGCGGGAGACAAGGTGCAGGTGGTCTTGCCCCCGCAGCAGCCGGCGTTGGCGGGCCCGGCACCTGCCACGCAGGCGGCTCCTCCGCAGCCGTTGGTCGCAACCGTGACGGCGATCGGAAGACCGGACACTCAAGGCGCGACGGTCGCGAACCTGCTGATGGACTCTGACGGCGCAGCCAAGGTAGCAGCCGCTTCGACGTCGATGTCCGGGGTCGCGGTGACGCTGCTGCCAGCGGGAGACTCCTGATGCTGATCGCTGTCGGTTCCTGGCGGGGTTCGCCAGGTGCAACGACAACTGCCCTCGCGCTCGCCGAGGCCTGGCCGACGGACGCGAAGGCGTACGTTGCCGAGTGCGATCCGCGCGGCGGGACGCTCGTGACCAGATTCCTGATGTCCGGTCCGAGAAGGATGACCGCCATCGCAGGGCAGGCCCGCCGCGGTGGGGACCTGGACCTGTTGGATCAGTACGCCGCAACAGTCCCGAACGGCGTCAGAGTACTGACCGGTCCCGAAGACGGGCGCCAGCTCCGCGCGGCGCTGAACGCGCTGCTCGTACCGGCCGGAATGTTCGAGCAAGCCGCCAACGACCCGAGCACGGCGCTGATCGCCGATGTCGGTCGAATCGATTCGAGCGCGTCGGAGACAACGTCGCTGCTGCTTCTGGCTGATGCTCTGGTGCTGGTAGCCCGTCCCCTTCCGGATCAGATCCTTTCGCTGGCTGCCGTGAGCGAACTGGCGCGTCGGCTGCATCCGAACATCGGGCTACTGCTTGTCGGGCCTGGATATCCGGCCGAGCACGTCGCCGAGTTGCTGCGGCTGCCGGTTCTAGGACAACTGCCGCTGATCCCGACGGGTGCTGCGGCAGCGTGGGATCGCCTGACTCGCCGTTACTCGTTCCGGACGGCGGCAGCTCTGGCCGGCCGAGCAGTCATGGCCCGCGTCGCACGCGAAATCCCCATCCCGCGACCGGCCTCGCACGATGTCGAAGGCGCGAATGCCGCCGGGGAGCTGACGTTGTGACGAGCGTTGACTACCTCGCCGAAGCCCGCCTCGGCACCCGGATCGCTGATGTCGTCGGATTGCGGCTCTCCGACCTGTGTCAGGACGAGGAGCACGCGACCGGCACGCAAGTCGACGAGGCACGGCGACGCGAACTGGCCGAGGAACTGATCGACAAGGAACTCGCAGCGGTCGCGGGCGAGGCGCTGTCCCGAGCCGAGGCAATGCTGGGGCCCGCCGCCGAAGGGCGCGTCGCCCAGTGGGTGCGGGACCGGCTGTTCGGGCACGGTGGTCTCGACCACTACCTGCGGGACGAGACCGTGGAAGGGATCGACGTCAACGGCCACGCCAATGTGTGGCTGACATTCGCTGACGGCCGCTGCGAGCCCGGCGACCGCCCGATCGCGGCGTCGGACGAGGACATGGTCGCGCTGGTTCAAGACCTCGCGTCCAGTCGCGGCACCGACCCGCGGCGCTTCGATGTGTCCGCCCCGTCGGTGAACCTGCAGCTACGTGACGGCTCACGGCTCTTCGCCGGCGGGCACGGGATCTGCACGGTCCCGACTCTGTCCGTCCGCCGCCATCGGTACAAGCAGGTGACGCTGGACGACTTGTACCTGCTCGGGACCGTCGATGCCGGGCTGAAGGAGTTCCTGGCCGCAGCGGTGCGGGGCCGACTGAACATCTTGATCGCCGGAGGACCAGCTGCTGGCAAGACGACGCTGTTGCGCGCGCTGGCTGCGGAGATCCCGTACACCCAGCGGGTGATCACCGTCGAGGACACCTACGAACTCGCGCTGGACAAGGATCCCAGCCGGCGGGGCAACGTCACCGTCTACCAGACTCGCGAAGCCAACACCGAGGACGTCGGCGCGGTCGACATGACCTACCTCATGCGCTGCGCGCTGCGCGGCTCTCCGAAGCGGGTGATCGTCGGAGAGGTCCGCGGGCCCGAGATCGTGGCCATGTGCAACGCGATGAGCATGGGTATCGACGGCAGCCTCGCCACGATCCACGCCAGCACGTCAGCCGGCGTGTTCGACAAGCTGGCGACCTACGCGGCGCAGGGTCCCGAGCGCATGTCGCGAGAGGCCACGAACCTTATGGTCGCCTCTGCTGTGGACCTCGTGGTGCTGCTCGCCGAATCCCGTGACGGGGTGCGGGTGGTCTCCTCGATCCGCGAGTTGGAGGGCGCCGACGGACCACAGATCACCAGCAACGAGATCTGGGCTCCTGACGCCGACCGGCGCGCTCGGTTCAGCGTCTACCCGTCCGATCCAACCCGCGAAGCTTTGGAGAACGGCGGGTTCGACGAGTCCTGGCTGCATGTCGAGGGATGGGAGCCGAAGTCGTGAACGTGGCGCTGGTCGCCTTGCTCGGTGCAGGCATCGGATACAGCCTCTACCTGTTGAGTTCAGCTTTTCGGCGTCCGTCGGAGACAGCAGCCACGAAGGTGCGGGTAGCCCGGCGACGTGCCGCCCTGGACTTCCGGGCGCTGGCCGACCGGTGGCGACGGCTGCTGATCGCAGCTGCGGGCGGAGTCCTCGCAGCAGCCTTCACCGGCTGGCCCGTGCTCCTGGTGATGGTCCCGGTCGCGATCTGGTACCTGCCGGCCGCCCTTGGGCCGGATCGTGAGTCAACGGCCTGGGCCGAGCGTGCCGAGGCGTGCGCAGGGTTCGCCGAGATGCTGCGCGACACCCTCGCGGCGGCTTCCGGTCTGCAGCAGGCTGTCGCCTCGGCTGCTGCCGTGCCTCCGGCTGCGATCGCGGGACCGCTGCGGGTTCTGGCTGACGATCTGCGGCACGGCGTGCGCTTGGCCCCGGCGCTGATCAAACTTTCCGACACACTCGCAGATCCGATCGCCGACCGGATCTGTGCCACCCTGATCCACGCCTCGACCCGTCCGGCGAAGAATCTGGCTCCGGTTCTCGGGATGCTCGCCACCGACGCTCGCGAGCAAGCCCTGGCGATGCGGAAGACGATGGCCGAGCGGGCGCGCACCCGCACCGCGGTCCGCACCATCACTGGCGTCATCATCTCGATGCTCTGCGCCCTGCTTGCAGCGGATTCCGAGTACCTGGCCCCGTTCGGCACGATGCTCGGACAGTTGGACCTCGCGGTGGCCGGCGGGCTGTTCGCAGTCGGATTCGCCTGGCTGTACCGCATGACCCGCCCCGTCGTGCCGCACCGATTTCTCACCCGGCTGGATCGTGTGACGGCTGCGAGAAGGGATGCGACATGATCACCGTGATGCTGTGCGGCGCAGGCATCGGATTCAGCTCGATGTTGGTCTGGTCCGGGCTGCGACCGCTCGCGCCCTCGCTGGCCGAGGCGCAACGCAGGATCGCCGCCGAGCCAGCCGACGTGTCGACTCCGGCCACGAATGGATCGCGAGCTGGAGCACCGGCCGCCCGATGGCTGGGCCGGCTCGGGCTACCGAGCCGTGCGCTGAGCGCGGACCTCACGCTCGCAGGTATCGACGTGAAGGCATTCGCGACGCGGAAAGTCGTCAACGCGGTCATCGGCCTGCTGATGCCGCTCGCTGCCCAGGCCGCTCTGGCTTCCGCTGGCATGGCCGTCCCCGCGGAGGTCGTACTCGGCGTCTCGGTAATGTTCGCCGGCTTGTTCTTCCTGGCTCCCGACTCAGCAGCACGCCGCCAGGCTCAAGACATCCGCGATCAGACTCGCGAGGCCCTGGACGTGCTGCTGTCGTTCGCCGCGACTTCCATGACCGCCGGCGACGGTGTCGAATCAGCGCTCGAAGGGGCTGCTGCAATCGGGGACGGCGTAGCGTTCGAGTACTTCCGCGCCGCCACTGCTGCCGCCCGTACCTCGCGCCGTCCGGTATGGGCCTGTTACGGGGACCTGGCCGAGCAGCTGGGCGTGCCGGAACTGAGTGAGTTGGCCGCGACTGTGAGCCTGGCCGGCGGCCAAGGCGCGAAGATCGCCGAGTCCCTGGCCGCGAAATCGTCCTCGCTGCGCGGACGCCGAAACGCCGAACGTGCAGCGGCGAACATCTCAGCCACCGAACGCACCCACATGCCTGTGTCGGTGATGATGCTCGGCTTCCTCCTGGTGTTGGTGTTCCCCTCCCTCGACCGGTTACTGACCGGCTTCTAGAAAAGGATTTGATCATCTATGTACTACCTGGCCGCCGCGTACACCGTGCACACCACCGCCGCCCGCGAATGGCTCCACCGCCAGCTGACCGCACCGGATCGAGACCGGGGCAACATCCCGGAGGGCGTGATCTGGATGGCTGGTTTCGCGCTGATGGCGCTTATCGTGGTCGGCATCATCTCGCTGAAGGTGGTCAGCAAGGCCCACAGCATCAACCTCGACGGCAACGCCGGCGGCGACCCCGCGCAGTGACCATGACCGATCGCACGGGGACCAGCAGGGACGCAGGGTCGGCCAGCGTTGAGCACGCGATTGTCCTGCCGGCGTATATAGCGTTACTGATGTTGATCGTCCAGGCGGCGCTCTACTTCCACGCTGAGCACATCACGGCGGCCGCAGCCGCCGAGACCGCGGTCACCGCAGGAGTCGACGGCGGCACCGGGGATGACGGCCGCGCCGAAGCGACTCGCATTCTGTCGGCTACGGCCTCGGGGTTTCTGCTGCACCCGTCCGTCGAGGTCACCCGTGCCCCGACGCTGACCACCGTGCGGATCAGTGGTCGCGTGGTGTCGCTGCTTCCGTTCGTCCACCTCACGGCCTCCTCCGTTGCGCACGGGCCAGTCGAGCAGCTGACCGCCGGAGCGGCGCCGTGAGCTCACACCGCGTGGGTCGTGGTGGCCCCGATCGCGGGAGCGCCCCGGTGGAGCTCGCGATCATGGCACCTGCTTTGATGCTCATCACCAGTTTGGTGATCGGGTTCGGCCGGTACGAGCAGGCCAACCTCACGGCCACCGGCACCGCCAGCGCGGCGGCCCGCGCCGCTTCCTTGGCCCGCACGCCGGCCGCCGCGGAGGCCGCAGCGCGGACGATGGTCCAGGCCCAGCGCGGCTCCTGCCCGAGCCCTGAGGTCACAGTGGACACCGGCGCGTTCCGCCCGGGTGGCCTGGTCAAGGTCACCGTGGTGTGCCGTCCGAGCCTGGCCGAGCTCACCGCGATCGGGCTTCCCGGCCACGTTCGTCTCGTTTCGACCATGACATCCGGCATCGACGCGTGGCGCGAGGCGGGCAGCCGATGACACGAGGTACCTGCTGGGCCAGGAAATTGCGCCAGGACGACGGCTCGCTGACCCTGTTCACCACCATCGTGCTCGGCATGCTGATGCTGTTCGCCGCCGTCAGTCTTGACTTCGGCGCAGCACTGGATGCGAAGGTCCGTGCCCTGCACGCTGCCTCCGAGGCCGGACGTATGGGCGCGCAGCAGCTGGACATCGCTGCCCTGCACAACGGGCAGATCCACGTCCTGAACCCCAACCAGGCCAAGGCTGCCGCAGAGCGCTTCCTGGCCTCAAGCGGCGCCACTGGCACTGTCACTGCGACCGCCAACTCGGTGACGGTGCACGCAACCGTCCGGCAGCACACCTGGATCCTGCCGATCGTCGGCATCGACACGATCGCGATGACCGCTGACGCGACCGCCAGCCCAGAGTCCGCCGCGCCCGCGCCATAGGCCGCGAACAGGGGAACAGAGTAGAGGAGACGACCGGTCGTGAACACGCTTCGCGCCGCCAGCCGAGGCATCCGGGCCCTGACGCTGCTCGCGCTCTTGGCTGCCGTGATCGCCGGGCTGCCGTGGGGGCTGTGGCACTTCTTCGGGCCGCCGTTGCCCGACCACGTCCCCGGCTACGTCGAGGTCAAGATGTGGCTCGATCAGGCGAAAGTTCAGCCCGACCAGATTGCCGTTCAGATCCTCGACATCGCGGCATGGGGCTACTGGGCCTTGTTCACCGTCCAGGTGGCGGTCCAGCTCCCCGGCGTCAGCGTCGACACGATCCGGGCGCTGCGGACACGGACTCCGCTGCCGACGACCGTCCACGCGAACCTCCCGGGGCGCCTGTTGGCGACCATCGCGATCAGCATCATCGCCGCGCGCGGCACGGTCTCCACCGCCGTGGCCGCGTCCGGCGACAGCGGCACCGTGTCGGCGAGACCAGGCACCGTCGCGACGGTGACGACGAACGGCGTACTCCACGTCGTTGTCAACGGCGACAGTCTGTGGGGCATCGCTGAGCACCACTTCGGCGATCCTCAACGCTGGAGAGAGATCTACGAGCTCAATCGGTACCGCGTGCAGCCCGACGGCAACGTGCTCACCGACCCCGACCTCATCCGGCCCGGGTGGGTCCTCGCTCTTCCCGCCGGCGCCGTGGACGCCTCCGAAACGTCGGCACCCGACGACCCGGTGGCGTCAGCGCCCTCAAGCAGACCTCTGCCGCAGGCGCAGATCCCCACCCCGCAGCCGCCCGTGCAGGCCAAACAAGCAGCACCATCTCCTTCAGCTCTTCCTTCGCCCACGCCCACCTCCACACCCACTGCCGAAGTACAACAATCTCCTGCGGTAGCTCGCCGACCGATCGCGGTCCACCTGCCCACCGGCGGGTACGTCAGCCTCACCCTCGGCGCGGGCCTGGCCGCCGCTCTGGCCGCCGCCTCTGTCCGGTCCCGGGTCTACGCCCGCCGGCGTGCTCCCGCCGAACCACGCCCTGAGACCGAGCGCCTCGGCGAGCCAGAGGCAGCCCTTCTCCAGGCCGCCGCGACACTCGGATACGGCCGCAGCACCGACCCGTACGTCGACGAACCCGGCGACGATGTCCCGCAGATTCCTCGAACGCTGGCTCCCTTGCGCGCCCCGATCGCGGTCTACATCGGCAACCGCCACGGCCAGCCGATCCCGCTCCAGCAAGTAGCCGTCGGCGGCCTCGGACTCCTGGGCGATGGAGCGCACGACGCTGCCCGCGCTTTGCTCGCTTCCGCCTTGTCTGCCGGGGGCTTTCTCGCCGGTTCCGCTGTCTACCAGGTCGTCACTACCACTGATGACCTGTACACCCTCACCGGCACCAAGCTCGCCGGCCGCATCAACGACCGCCTCGCCGTCTACGACACACTCGCAGAAGCGCTGACCGCGATCGCGGCGTCGGAGACGGAGCGCAGCGCGCAACGCCCGCTGCTGGTTGCGACCGCCAGCGCGGCATCGGTGTTGAGCACCGCAGTTGTGGAAGACGTCGAAGCCGTCTTGCTCGGCTGCCGTGACGCGGCCACTGTCGCCGAGGTCGACTCGACCGGCACGATCACCGCAACCGGCGCGGCCGCAGCGATCCTCGACGAAGCGCAGTCCTACCGGCTCAGCCAGGACGAAGCCCACGCGCTCATGAACCGGATGCTCGCTGCAGCGCCAGCCGCCGAACCCGAACTCGTCGCTGTGCCCGAGGTCCCCGCACACACCGGCCACCCAACCGCACCAGATCCATCAGATCCCACCCCGCCCAAGGCGATCGACACCCCCGTCCCGCACTCGGAACAGACGACAGACGCTCCACCGATCCCTCCCCAGGCCTCCGGTGCCAGGCGAGTCGCCCCGGAGGCCGCCCTATCGATCAACGTCCTGGGACCGCTGCAGGTGAAGACCGCGGACCGTGACGCCACCGCGCTCTTCCGGCCGCTGACCGCCGCGATCCTGATCCAACTCGCCCTCAACCCACGCGGCATCACCCGCACCACCCTGGCCGCCGACCTCTGGCCCGAACTCAACCTCGACCCCGAGGCCCGCGCCAAGCGCTTCAAGGCGACCCTGTCGCACGTCCGCACCGCCCTCGCCGAGGCGTGCGGCACCAAAGCCGATCACATCCACGAAGCCCGGCCCGCCAGACTCCTGGCCCTCAGCCCGGACCTGATCACCGTCGATGCCTGGCGCTTCGACCAACTCCTCGACACCGCCCGACCCAACGCCGGCCACCAGGGTGCCGAACGTGCTGCTGGGCTGCTGGAAGCGATCGGGCTGCACCGCGGCGCGATCGCCCACGGGCACGAACACACCGACCCCAAGCGCGGCACCGACGAAGCCTGGCTGGCACCGCACCGCGAGGCCTACTTCCACAAACTCATCGACGCCCACACCGACGCCGCAACACTCCTACGCCCCACCAACCCCGACCGCGCAATCGACCTCCTGGAACGCGCAGCCGAACTCGAGCCGTGGAACTACGCGTTGTCCGAGCAGATCATCGAGATCCACGCTGAACAAGGCCACCACCACGCTGCAGCACGTCGCCTCGCGATCCTCACTGACCACCTGGCCCACCTCGGCATGCGGCCAAGTCCGAATGTCGTCGCATTGGTTAGGTCGGATCCGGCCCAGCCGCGAAGTAAAGGATTGGGCGTTGATGTCAACAGTATGGTCGAAGGTCGACGTGCGGACTCGGCCCGCTGACGCCAGCTTGTCATCAAAGCCATTGCGGCGACGACTGCGGATACCGAGATTACTGACCTTCAAAGGGTGATGTCGTAGAGGGCCGAGGTCACGTCCTGGGACGTGGTGTATCGGTTAGCTCTGTTGGGCGTATCGCCGGTAGGTGAGGCGGTCATCGGGTGATCCTTCGAGATGGATTGATGATCTTGAAGGAAGAGGACCCGATGACCGCTTTGACCAGTGTGCCCGCCGGTGATGACTTCGAGCGGCATCTTGCTGCGGCCGAGCCGGACGTGTTGCGGGCGATGGTGAAGTCGTTTGCTGAGGCGTTGATGTCGGCCGAGGCCGACGCGGCCTGCGGCGCCGAGTACGGGCAGGTTAGTGCTGATCGCATCAACTCCCGCAACGGCTACCGGGCCCGGCCGTGGGACACGCGGGTGGGCAGTATCGAACTGGCGATCCCCAAACTGCGGACGGGCTCGTATTTCCCGGACTGGCTGCTGGAACGGCGGCGCCGTGCCGAGCAGGCGTTGATGTCCGTGGTCGCGACCGCCTACCTGCTGGGGGTCTCCACGCGCCGGGTGGAGCGGCTGGCCGCCGAGCTGGGGGTGACGCAGCTGTCCAAGTCGCAGGTGTCGGCGATGGCCAAGCACCTGGACGAGCAGGTCGCCGCGTTCCGCGGCCGGCCGCTAGACGCAGGGCCGTATCCGGTGTTGTGGATCGACGCCCTGACGCAGAAGGTGCGGGAGAACGGCCGGGTGGTGAACGTGCACGCGCTGGTCGCGGTCGGCGTCAACAGCGACGGCACCCGCGAGATCCTCGGGATCGACGTGGCCTCTGCCGAGGACGGCGCCGGCTGGCTGGCGTTCCTACGCTCGCTGACCGCCCGCGGCCTGGCCGGGGTGCAGCTGGTCATCTCCGATGCACACCGCGGCCTGGTGGAGGCGATCGGCGCCGCCATCGCAGGCGCCACCTGGCAGCGCTGCCGCACCCACTACGCCCGCAACCTGATGAACCAGGTCCCCAAGTCCGCCCAACCATGGGTCGCCACGCTGCTGCGCACCGTCTTCGAACAACCCGACGCCGACGCCGTCCACGCCCAAGCCGAGCAGGTCATCGCCGCGCTGGAGGCCAAGTTCCCGAAAGCCGCCGTGCACCTGGACGAGACTAAAACGGACCTGCTGGCCTTCACCGCCTTCCCGCACGAGATCTGGCGGCAGATCTGGTCCAACAACCCGCAGGAACGGCTGAACAAGGAGATCCGCCGCCGCACCGACGTCGTCGGCATCTTCCCCGACCGCAACGCGCTGATCCGCCTGGTCGGCGCCGTCCTGGCAGAGCAGAACGATGAATGGGCCGAAGGCCGCCGCTATATGGGCCTGGAAATCCTCGCTAAGATCCAACGCACAGGCCAAGGCCCCGAACCGGACACAGAACCGGCAGCCCTGATCGCCTAACAACAACACAGGATCACCCGCTGGCCACCCCATACACCACCAGCGCGGACGTGACCAGGGCCGACGGATGCTTGCTACGGCGCTATGTCTTCCTTATGAGGTATCCGCAGGGGGGGCGGGCTGACGGCGGAGCGCCAGGCGTTCCGGGAACAGATCCGCTGGGAGGCGGCCGAGCGGTTCGCGGCCGGACAGGACAATGCAGCCGTGGCCAAGGCATTGCGGGTGAGCGTGCGTGCGCTCGGTGCAGCGCTGGCGGACGGCTTGGGCTGCAGGTGGCGAGGCGGCGCTGGCCTCGAACGGCCCGCCGAACCATCCGCGGCTGACCGAGGAGCAGTTCGCGGTGCTGGAGATCGAGCTGGCCAGGGGTCCTGTGGCGCACGGTTGGGAGGACCAGACCTGGCCCGCTTCCGACCCGCAACTCACCTAGCATTTCCGGTCATGGGCGACTCGGAGCATGTATAACTGGCTGCAGGGTCGGTACGCGGCACAGTGCGACAGCGACGGGAGCACGAGTGGGGCGTGAAGATCGAAACACTCGACAACCCGGGCTGGACAGTCCGAATCGACCTGCAGGAGACGGACCTGGAGGAGCACGAGTGCCCCCGCCAGGAGGTCAACCGCAGCACAGACGACTGGGTCTGGGCGCGGACCTCCGGGAAGGCATTTCACGCCGCGTGCGGACCCGCCAACCTTACCGAGGCTCTCACATTTTTCCGTTCCTGGGCGGCCGCAATCACGGCGCCGACATCACCCTTTGAAGCTCAGTAAGGATCCTAAGAAGCCCGCAGGAAATGACGGCATGTCGCTTCTCGTCAGTGTCACACGGGGGCATCGGCATACACGCCGGCACCTAACCAGCAGTTCGACTGCGCCGGTTAGATGCCGTAGTAACACATGAACCGGAAGTACTCCACAACCACCGCGATGATCACCGCCATCAGCCAAATAAGTGCTTGGAAGAACGGCTCTAGGCCCTGCGCTGGAGCGCGTTGCGCCCAGAGCGCCAAGCCGGCCAGGAGTAGAAGTAATGCTACAGACTCCAAGATGTTGAATGCACCGATATCGCCGTTCCGCTCCCCGGCTGACTCCTTCCGCGAGAGTGACTTCCGCAACGGGACCAAATCCTGCCGCATCCACCGTTCCAACACCGAGGACAGCAGGCTCCAGATCACGTACGCAAAAGACGTCAAGAGAAAGTCTGAAGTGCCGCGAGGCACAGCATTCCCGAGCGTCATGAGGATGATGACCATCACCACGCCGCTCCAGAACAAGACGACAGACTGCGCATACCGCCTTGCTTCGCTGGAGGAATTGCCCGTATTTTCTAGGGTGCGTAATTCACTCTTCTCCACAGAAGCCAACAGGGCATGAAACCAAATCGCCGCCTGCACCAGTAAGGTCAGTGTCAACAGTCGCGTGGTCCAGTCGCCCACCCCTTGCCCAGCGGGCGATGTGACAAGACTCTTGCCGAGCACCCCTAGCGGCCTGTTTAAAACAAATGCCGTCAGTACAGCATAGAAGGCTAATGCGGCGTCATAGATGATGCGATGACGCGTCAATCGTACAATCGATTTATCATCGCGCGGCAAATTAGAAGAGCTATTTGGGCTGGACACGACGAGGCTCTCTATCCGGTGCAGTTCTGCCGGGGTCCTGGGCCACCGAGTCTAAGGGTAAATACAACAAGAACCTCGGATTTGAGTCTGGCCGCCTACCAAGGGCCGTCCGCCACGCAGGCGGCCTTTCCGTCCGCTGCGGACAGCGCCAAGCGCACGAGCCGCTGCGAGGCTGCATCATCAGGACCGTCGTTACCCACGGGACTGGTACCCACGATTGAGCAGCGGCCTACCCCCAGAGCGCGTGCCATCCCTGAGGGCGGAACTGTACGTCGTGAGGGTCAAGTTCGGCCTCTTCGTCCCAACCTAAGGGAACGTTGATCGGGTGCCACAGGGTCTTGTCAAGGCTGCGCCTAAGGTTCGGATACGTGTCGACTCCCGGATCGGGCAGCGGTCTGCCATCAACGAGCGCTTGCAGACTCAGGCGCACGAATTTTGAGTAGTTACGCAGATCTCCGATGGTCCGTTGCGCGAACTGCCTATCAGTGTTATGTGCAGCTGTAAGGACTAGGTGAACGAGCCTTCGGTACCTGGCAGCAAGTTCCTGGTTGCCAAGCAACAGTGCTTGGACTTTCGCACCCCGGACCAGATTCTTGACCGGATCGATGGACTCCAGCGGGCGGAGGTTGAGAGTTGCTGGCATAGCGCCCATGGCCGTGGCGGTATTCGGTATCTGCCACAGCAGGGGTGCCAGGTCGCCGAGGTATTCCAGGAGGACGGCGGCGGCGGCCGTCTGGCGTTCGTGGAGCCGCTCGGCAGTCGCGAAGGCGCGTTCCTCTATGATCCGCCGCTCGGCGATCGACCGCTCTTCTTCGAGTTGATGTCTTGCGTCAGCGGCTTGATCGACGAGTCGCCTGTCAGCGAGAATCCGCTCTTCCTTCAAGCGCTAGTCCGCCACTGTGTTGCCATGGACCGCGATCCACACCGCGCCGATGACGGTAGCTGCCGTCGCCACTGCGGTAACGAGGGCAACCCAAAACCCCTCGACCTCGGTCCACTTAGGGGGATCGATCGCAAGCGCCATGACGGACATGGTCTCCATCATCCTCGCGACGCTACTGACTTCGAATACGTAATGTCGTGTACTGACAGGTCTTGATCCCTGCAGTACGTCGTAAGTGTGAGGTATCCGCAGGGTGGGGGCCTGACCGCCGAGCAGCGCGAGTTCCCCGAGCAGGTCCGGCTGTCGGCTATGGGCTTCTTCGAGACCGGTCACTACAACAAGGCCGTGGCCAAGACGCTGCGGGTCTCGGTGCGATCGATCGAGCGGGCGTGCGGCCTGGGAAGCCAACGGCGAGCACTCAAAGCTCCTCTACGATGCGTGCTGCCTCAACTGTGGCCCGGACATACGCAGAGGCGTGGGACTGCCCCCATGCGACGATCTGCGCGCATCGCCACAGGGCCATGATCCTGCCGGTCTCGGATTCGAGGTCGGGCCGGAATCTCTTCGCCACCTTGTCCGCCACCGACGGGCTGCCGAGCGAGTTCGCCCACAGATTCGCCGCATCAAGGCCACGGGGTGCTCGTCCCCAGTCCTCCCAATCGGTGATCCATAGCCGTGGTCCCGTGACGTTGGCCCACCCCAGGTCCGCATGCGCGGTCGTCCACTGCCAGTTCTCGGGATGCAGGTCGGCAACTTCTGGGAAGACCTTGCGGACGTCGGCCTCGATGCGTACGGCGGTGACCGGCAGGCAGTCAGGGGCGGCGAGCCTAGTGGTGTCGGTCGCGGCCAGCGCCTTCAACGACGCGCCGAGGTCGTCCCACCACTGCGGCGGCAGAGCGTCGGCTTCCTCTAGCCACGCCGGCTTCGTGCGGATCGGGTCGCCGCCGAGGATAAGTTCGACTTCGTCGACGCGCCATACTGTGCCCGGTCGCAGGGGCTCGCCACGCCAGGACGCGCCGCGGAACCACTGCGGTCGCGCGACGCCGGTGAGAGCCTGGGCCGCTTCGAGTCCCCAGCCTTGGCCAGCGACCGGGCCGGTCATTCGTTCGCTGCCGCGTAGCTCGATCCGGACCCACGAGCCGGTGTTAGTCGCTGCCCCGATCGTTCGGCGTTTTCGCACCACAGTGTCGGAGTCCAACCGGACATCCAGCATCTGCTCGACCCGATCCACTACGTCGCGCATGTCATGGTGCCGGAGGTCGTACTTCTGCGCGGCGGGCTCGGTCATGGCGCACCCCGGCGGTAGGCTGCCCACGCCTGGGCGGACCGGGCCATGGACACCTTCCACGGCAGCAGCTCGGCCTTCGCGATGTCGTCCCACATGCGTGCGGAGGCGGCAGCGAAGACGTCGACAGCGCGGTCGTCCGCGCCGGCCCAACCGTCGCACTTCTGCGCCCAGAGCTCAGCGTTCTTGGCCGAATGACCGGCGTCGATGAGTCGGACGACCAGGCACGCTGGATCGATGAAGCTCCCGCCTCGCGTGGCCCATGCCCAGTCGATCATCCATGCGCCGCCCTCGTCGCCGATGAGGACGTTGTGGCCGGCGAAGTCCGTGTGCAGAAGCGAGTTCCCCGCCAGCAGTCCAGCGTCGTCGGTCCCGGTCCACGGGCTCCAACGCTGGTCTGCGGTTCTGAGCTCAGGCAGGTCGGGAGCCGTGATGCGGCTCAGGCGGTTCGCGACCTTCACAAAGTCATCGAGGTGTCGCGAGCCGGGTGTGTAGTCCGCGTGGGCTCCGCCGATGTATTCGAAGGTCAGCAGGCTCCAGCCGTCGGTTTCCGTGGACCATAGGAGCTGCGGCGACACGGCGCGCACAAAGGGGTTGATCGCCGCTTCGCGACGCTGGGAAGCGAGGGCAGTCTTGGCCTCCATCGGAACGCCTTTGAGAAAGACTCGGCCGTCGGCCGTCTCAAGAACCGCGGCGATCTCGGAGTTGAGCCCGGCAGCCACGGTACGTGCGGAGGCCACGCGGCCGGTCTTCTGTTCGACGGCGTCCCGGAGGGCCTGGGGCAGGGCCGACCAGTCGGTGTGAGTCATCGCCACAGAACGGGGCTCCTTGCGTACGAGGGAGAAACGGGGCCCGTCATGGGCCCCGCCGCTCGGACTCTAGTAGGGCTGGTCGTCGCTGCTGGAGCAGGCGCACATCATGTGCTCGCCGAAGTCGCCTATGTCACCGATGACCTCGACGGTGTCGACGTCGTCGAAGATGCGCGGCAACTGCTGGTCTTCCTCGTCTTCGACGGGGCGGGAGCGTAGAGCCACCATGACTGCGGTCATACCGTTTCCTTCCTTCCGTGTTGGCAGTAGCTGGACAGAGGAGCTTTGGCTTGCTGGTAGAGCTTGGCCAGGGGCCGGCACACGGTGCAGGTCCCGGAGATCGCGCAGCCAGAGCAGCCGCCAGTCCGTACCTGCGCACGGTTAGCGATGGCTCCGAGGCGAGCCAGGCCTTGCAGCCCTTCAGTCGGGAGGTCGATCTTCACGTCGCGCTCGACTTTGCAGACGGTCGCGCGGCCGTGTGGGTCGACGTGGAAGAAGGTGTGGCCGGCATTGCAGCCGGTGAACGGCGAACGGGCGGTGAGCGTGGCGGCGTCCTGCGCGTCGAGCACCTCGGCGCCTCCGTAGATCGTGGGCGAGAGGTTGCCGTAGACGCTGTGCTCGATGCCCCAGGTCTCGGCCAGGCCGATCATCGCATCGCGCTCGTGGGCGTTGGACTTGGTGAGGACGATGTTCAGCCGCAGGGGCAGGCCGGCCTCGACCGCCGCGGCCATTCCCCTCATGAACAGCCGCCACCCGCCGCGCCGGCGGACCAGGGCGTCGTAGGCGTCCTCGGACGCGCCGTAGATGGACGCTGTGATCCGCCAGGGCGGATGCCGGTCGAAGAGTTCGAGGATACGCGGCTGGTGCAGTTGGGAGGCGTTGGTCGAGATGTGCAGCATCATTCCGAGCTGAGCGGCGAGGGCGTAGGCCTGGATGAAGTCCCGATCGATGGTGGGCTCGCCGCCGGTGATCTGAAGGAACAGGACGCCGGCGTCCCGCATCGTCTCGAGCAGCTTGGCCTTGCCGTCCCACGGCAGGCCTTCGAACTTCTTCAGCGCGAGGTAGCAGTGTTCGCAGTCCCAGTTGCAGCCCAGGTTGATCTCCCATGAGGCGCGTCCGAACCCGCCGTTGGGCAGGGCTGACTGCTCCCGCAACAGGATCGCGTCGCGGAGCTGGAGCTGGTCCAGATCGATGTCGAACGCTGCCTTAATCGGGCTGACCAGTTCCGGCGGGCATCGGTCCGATTGCGCCAGTTCGTTGAACAGGGTGGACGGCAGCCGGAGGCCGGGCTTGCCACCGGGTTTGACGATGAGGTGCCCGCCGAGGAACGGCGCAGCGATCAGCTGGTGCACTGCCTCTCCTTCACGACGTACTGGGCGAGTTCCGCAGTGAATTCCGGGTCGCATAGCCATTCGATGTTCCGTCCGACCTCGTAAACCTTCCGGCGGTCCTGGCGGAAAACGCGCTCTTCGTCCCGGTCGGGTTCGGGATCCCGGCGGTGCTGGTCGGCGTTCACCATCCGCACTTCCTCTGGGTCGCCGTTCACTGGAATGCGGGCCGGCCGTCACCTCGTCGAGGCGGCCTGGTCCGTTGCCCTGAGCGTGCCTCAACGCCGTATCGGAAGAAGAGGCCATCGCGGTGGTCAGCGTGTAGCCATGGCTGTAGTCATTCGCGCCGTATCTGCCCGATGACCAGTACGAAGCCGGACTCGCGGGTAGCCGTCACGCTACGCTGGGCACATGAGTGTCGGTGTGCTGATAAAGCAGCAGCGCGACCTGCTGAGCCTGACGCTTGAGGAAATCGCGGATCAGATGATGGCCATCATGAATCGCGACACCCTGACACGCCACGATGTGTGGCGGTGGCAGGAAGACGAGGTGACACCACGCTACTGGCTGCCCGCGCTGGCGCAGGTGCTCCAGATCGACGTCGAAGTACTCCGGACCGCAGCCCGCAGACAGCGAACCCCGGCAACGTCCACATCCAGGAACGGCTCTGAAACCGCTGGCAGAACCGAGACTGACGACGCCGATGCGGTAACCGCCTACTCTGCGCGCGAGCTGATCACACGCGACCGGTGGAACGACACCATCAGGGCCGCACGCCGCACACTGTGGCTCTACGGGATGGCCGAATACCGCTACGCCCTCGACAACGAGGTCCCCGTCATCCTCAAAAGGGCCGCCGGATACGGCTGCGAAATCAAGGTTCTGCTTCTGGACCCCGCCTTCTCTGGCATCGTTGACATCGACCGAGACGAGGGAAACCCCGAAGGCGCGCTGGCAACGCGCGTCGCCGCGTCGCTCTCCCGCTTTCACGCTATGCAGCAGGACTGCGGCGCAGCCATGCAGCTGCGCGTCTACGCCGCCCCGCCAACCACAAGCATCGTGGGCCGACGAGCACCTGATCGTCACCCCCTACGTCCGGTACCTCGCCGGCCGCAGCTCGCCGACCCTGGAATTGCGCCGCACCTCCGACGGAGGCATGTTCGACCGCTACACCCGGCATTTCGACAGTGCCTGGAACCGAGCAAGGGATTGGACACAGTGACAGCGAATGACGACACCGCAACCGGCACTGTCGAGCACGGCAGCATGGCGGACGCCGAGCTCGTAAACACCGAGATCCTGCTCGCCAAGCCCAAGCGGGTCGTGCGCGAAGACCTCCGCATGCCCGACGGCCAGGTCATCGACTGGTACTTCATGGACACGCCCGCCAGCGTGATGGTGGTCCCGATCACAGAGGACAACCAGTTGGTGTTCGTCCGCCAGTACCGGCACAACCTCAAGACGCACTGCCTGGAGCTACCCGCCGGCGCAGTCTCGGCCGGAGAGGATCCAGCAGATGCGGCCCTACGCGAGCTGGAAGAGGAGACAGGCTACCGGCTGGCCGACGGGGAAGAGCTGCTTCCGCTGGGTCGCTTCTACTCCCTGCCGTCGGAGACGAACAAGTACACGTACTTCTACTTCGCGCGCGTCATCAAGCACCACGAGCCCGTCCTGGACAACGAGATCGAGCGCTATTTCGACATGAGTGTCCTGACCGTCCCGGTGGCGGAGGCGTTCAAGCGGGTCGGGTCAGACATCGACGGTATGGAGACTGCCGGTGCACTAATGCTCGCCAGACAGCACCTCGCGGCCGGCTGAGTCCCTCCCGGCCGGCAACTGGTTCACCGCCCGATTTGGCCAGGCCAGTCCGATTTCGCGGACTGGCCGCATACCGACCGAGCACCCTAGTTTCTGGGCCCAGACGACGAGCGCAATCGAGCGTGGTGGTACACGGCACAGCTCCCAGCGCTGGATCGAGTCTCTGCTCACGCCAACGAGCTGGCCAAGCCCGGTTTGGCTGAGACCGAGCGC
Organism: Catenulispora sp. GAS73; assembly: GCF_041262085.1. Taxonomy (NCBI): domain Bacteria; kingdom Bacillati; phylum Actinomycetota; class Actinomycetes; order Catenulisporales; family Catenulisporaceae; genus Catenulispora; species Catenulispora sp. GAS73. The sequence goes on along the minus strand of NZ_JBGCCM010000018.1, from coordinate 161,774 downwards.
GATGCGGCGGTTCCGCTACGGCTGAGCCATCCGGCGCTGCTCGAAGGATTCCATGCTCTCGCCAGCCCTCTGGCGTGAGGATCCTCGCCAAAACAGGCCGCCTGGTTTCACAATCACGAGCCGTTGATCCAGCGCGCGAGACCACTGAACCAGATGCTGCAGGGTGGGCTCTTCCGCCCCGGTCTCCCATTCGGAGATCGCCCTACCCCGCACCGGCAGGTAGGCTGACAAGGCATTTTGACTAAGTCCAGCCTCCAGGCGGGCGGCCCTCAGTTCAGCGACGATGCGGGCGAAGTTCAGTTCCGCCACATCGTCAATGACCACCGCTCCAGGCGATCCCGACGCGAGTCGAGGACGCCGTCTATTGGACGACCGCGGCAGTGCGCTCGGCAAGATGATCGAACTGGCCGAGATTGCCGGCATACGGTGACTCGCGTCTTCGGTCGTGACTCGTACTAGGTGGGCAGAGCTATGCGTCAGTCCAGCGAGAACCCCAGGGGCCGAGGCGAGCCCTGCTGCAGGGAGGAGCGCGGCTGTCGTCGGATTCATTGGGGCCTTCCCTGAGCAAGCTCAGCGTGTACCGGTGAAGGAGTTGTCGATGATCGGCTGCCGTCAGTGATGGCGGCAGGAGGGATCGGGATCTCGGCCCACACGCCACGGGCGTTGCAGTCGCCGAGGAATCCCCAGGTCGACGACAAGCTGGCGACCATGGCCAGCCCGCGGCCCGCTTCGTCCTCATCGTCGTCGACGGTTCGGACCTGGGGCTCAGTGGCTCCGCCGGCATCGTCGACCCGTATGCGCCACCGATTGGTGAAGACGGCCAGGTGCAGGGTGAGTGTGCCGCCGGGCAGGCCGCTGGCGGTATGTCGAATGGCGTTTGTGACGAGCTCTGATGCCACGAGCACCACGTCTTCTGCGCCTAGCGCATCTCCCAACATATGCTGGGTCCACACGCGCGCTTCGTGCACGTTTTCCCTGGTACCGGGGAGCTTGATCGAGTAGTGGGGCATGGCTCATTCCTCAGCCTGAATACGAGCCCGAATTGTGGCCTCGAAGCACCGCCGCTGACGCTTCGAGATGTTCCGGCAGCCCCGCCCGTCCTCGCAGCCGTAGACGTCCTGGACGATCGACCACTCCTGGTCCAGGACTTCGAACCGTTCACCTGCACAGGCGATGTGGCGGTGGCCCTCACGGACGTGCTGGACAGCAAGATCGACCGCGCTTGTCTCCGCTCCCTTACCGAGTAGTCCTCGTAGCTGGCGTCTGACTTCGCGCTCTGTCCCTCGGAAGATCGGGGTGGCGCTTGTGTTCTGCTCATTCACTACGCACCGTTCCTCTGTCTTACCTGGCTCTCCGACCTGGTCGGATGTCGCAGGCATTTGATTCGGCCACGGTCAGCGTCGCGCGGTTTTCAGCACCCGGATATGCGGGTTTATGACATGGTGGTCCCGGCAAGAACGCTGACGGTATCTGGAAGGGCTACAAGGAGTAGTCGTGGCCGGTGGTGACGTGAGGCGCTGCACTGGATGTCGCGCGCTGCTGAGCCAGTACAACCGCGGAACGCGCTGCGGGGCTTGTAGTCGCGACGCGCGGCTGGCCGCTGCGCCAGAGCTGTGGGCGACAGCTCAGATCGCCGAGGCGCTGGCGAAGTGGGACGTGGGTACGGTGCTGCGGCTGTATCGCACGCACACCGGGGCAAGACAGATGACGCTCGCGGCTGCGTTCAAGCTCGATCAATCGGTGATCAGTCGTCTGGAGAACGGACGAAGGGGCGTCGCGGACCGGCGCCAGATTCTGGAGATCACTCAGAAGCTGGGCATCCCCGATTCTCTGCTCCCTGCGTTGCCTGCCAAGGAAGACGTGCTTGTCCAGCACGGCTCCTTGTGGCTGCCGTCCGTTGACGAGGTGCTGTCCAGACTCAGCGCGCTGACCGGCGTCGATATGAACGCAGGCGCGGCCGACACCAGCGCTGAGGCAGGACCCGAATCCGTTCTCGAGGTTCTGCGCGCCTGGGCAAACAGCTGTCATGCAGACGAGGCGGCTCAGGTCGATCGGACGGGGCAGCGCGTTGGTTCCGCCGACGTGCAGACGTTGTCCATCATGTCCGAGGCATTCGCCGACGCCGATCACCGGCTCGGCGGCGGTCATGCCCGCAGTACCGTCGCGCACTACCTATCCAATGTCGCCCTCCCGCTGGCGACAGCCGGCAAGTACACCGACCAGGTCGGCCGACTCCTTTTCGCTGAGATCGCTCGTCTCGCCGACGTCGCGGGCTTCATGGCCTTCGACGCGGGCCAACAGAATCTCGCGCGCCGCTACTTCACCTGCGGCCTGCGGCTGGCGAAGGCAGCCGAGAACTACGTCCTGGCCGCACACATCCTGACGGATCTGTCGATGCAAGCGGTTCACGTCGACCATCCAGGATCTGCGGTCGCCACCTCACAAGCAGCGATCGAAGCAGCCGATATGGGGAACTCCCCGACGACGCTCGCCCGCTGCCACGCCGTCGCCGCCCGTGCCTCGGCCTCCGCGAACGACCGCACGGCGAGCGATCGACATCTCATCCAGGCCGAGCGCTTCCTCGATCGACGCAGCGACACTGATGAACCGAGGTGGATCTCGTTCTTCTCGACTCGTCAGCTCACGGTCGAGGCGATGTACGCCTCACGTGCCCTGGGACGCACCAGCTATGTGCAGCGGCACGCCGACGCGGCGCATCTCGACGAGGCAGCAGCCGACGCGATGCCGCGACGCGATGTTCTGGCCAACACCACGCTCGCGATGTCGTACCTGCAGTCCGACCACCCCGACGTGGAGCACGCATGCGCGGTCATGGCCGGCTGTCTTCCACTGATCGGACGGCTCACGAGCGCACGAGCTCAGGGCGCGATCGAACAGACCCGCCGACGTCTGGCAGACTTCAGCGCCAACGCCGCTGTCAAAGAACTCGACGCGGCGTTCGCACTCGCTGGCGGCATCGACGGCTAGGAGCACGGCGGCTTGACGAACGACGACGACCTTCACGCCCAGCTCGTCGCGGCCTGCGCCAGCACCGGTATAGACCCAACCGACGCACGCCTCATTCACCACTACAGCAACGCGATCTATCTGCTGCCGGCAGCCGACGCGATCGTTCGCATCACCGTCGGGCCTGCCGATCTGGAGCAGGTCAGGCTCACGCAGGCCGTGACCCGCTGGCTCGCGCAATCCTGCGGCTACCCCGCAACGGCACCGCTCGGAGCGGTAGAACCCGTGCCGTTGGCGTCCGGATCCGTAGCCAGCTTCTGGGAATTCCACCAGCAGCCTGCCAAGCTGACGTACTCCTCCATCGATCTGGCCTCGCTGCTGCGCCGACTGCACGAGATCGACGGCGACACCGTCCCCGTTCTTCTTCCGCCCTGGGTCCCCCTGGTCTCGTTGGAAGAAGCGCTCATCGAGTCCATCCCTGAGACCGTGCTGACTGGCGATGAGGTCGCCTGGCTCAAGCAGGAGATCATCGAGGTGCGTGAACAACTCGCCGACGTCGAATGGCACCAGCCGCCGGGCCTTGTTCACGGAGACGCATGGGCAGGAAATCTACTCGCCGACAACCGCACCGGCGGCCTGCTGCTCGGCGACTGGGACTGGGTCAGCAACGGACCCCGAGAAATTGATCTCGTGCCAACCTGGCACGCCGCACGAAGATATGGCCGCGACGGTGCTTGGACAAGCGCGTTCGCACACGAATACGGCTACGACCTCGCGGCCTCCCCCGGCTACGAAGCACTCATGCACATGCGGGACATGATGCAACTCACCGGACCGCTCCGCCGAGCCCGCGCCGACCAGCGGTACTTCACGTTCCTGCGGCAGCGGGTCTCAGCGATTCGCGCCGGCGACCGGACTTCCCAGTGGTCCACACTCTGAACGAACAGACCTGAGTGCTCGGCGGGGACTTCGGGCTGGGAAAAGTCAGATTGCCTGCGTTCGGGAACCCGAACGGGTGATGTGACCCTGCCCGCCCGGAGCGCGAGCAATACGGCGGCACGGCGAAAAACAGGCCGTCACCATACGGAGTCGCTACGGCCGTCATCACACCGTCATCACACGGGACCGTTTCAACGACTTTACGGGTCGAGTCGAGTCGAGTACTCGAGTCGAAGAAACATAAAACCCCAGGTCAGCGGGGCTTCCTGGGGTTCGACTTCGGTGCCCCCGGCAGGATTCGAACCTGCGACCATCGGATTAGAAGCTCCGCGATGGGTTCACGTCATGCTAGCAGCCGCGTAGCCACCTCGTAAGCAGGTCGGGAGCGTGTGTAATCCGATGGTCGAAGCCTTCAATCCGGCGGGGGTTTCGGCCTACCGCGTCAGCCCTTGGGCAGCCTTCTCGATCTTCTCGGCAAGATCCATGTCCTTCCCGGTGATCTTGTGGTCAGCGGCATGCGTAGTGATGGTGAATCGCACGGACCCGAACATGTACACCATGTCTGCGTGGTGGTTCATGACTTCCATGGCGACCACGGCGCGCGTGATGATCGCCAGCCCGTCCACAAAGCGGCTCCTGTAGGTCTTCGTGATCGAGTCTCCGTCACGCTCCCACCCCGGAAGCTGGCTCAGTCGCTCGGAGATCTCGTCGTCAGTGAGCGGTTCGGCGTACGGCATCAGGCAGCATCCTTCCAAGGCTGTTCACCGACCAGCGACAGGCCGATGAGACGCACATTCTCTTTCACCGGTTCAACGCGCAGCGCATCTAGCAGAGCGGCACGAGCGTGCGGGTTTCCACTCCTTACGGCTTGCCCGAGGAACACGGCGGCACACCAGCGGCTACCAGGGTCTAGCTGGTCCGACAGCTCTCGCACATGGACTCGGAGATCATGAGCCGACATGTTCCGGCCTGTGTAGTTGCCCGCATCTACCCATGGCAGCTTCAGCACGCGGCGCGCGTAGCTCTTCAGGTACCAGTCACGGGCTGGCACATCATGCATGAGCTGATGGGGGGCAGCCTCAACAAGATCAGTATTGCCGGTCTTCCAAAGGATGCTTCCAGCGTTGACCCGCAGTTTTACCGTTTCCCCGTCCTGCATCCACCCAGTGAGCCGGCGGATGGCTCCTCGGTCACCTCTCACAATGCGCGCCATCGCATGATCAACGGCGTAGGGGGTGAGGTAGTCACGCATCGGCACATAGTCGCCGCTAGCGGTGCTGGCAGTGAGATCGGTTACGAGGGTGGTGTTAGCGACTGCCAAGCCGCTGATAGCCAGGAACGCACGCCGGTTCATACGACTAACGGTAGCTGCCGCGTCGAGGTCAGAGAGGGGTACGGAAAGCACGGTCGCGAGATGCCCCCGCCACTCCTCACCAGGGATGTGCTTGCCGCTTTCCCACGACTTGATCTCGTCTCGGGTGAGAGTCGGCCTGAACTTGCACAGCTCAACCGCCAGGCCGCGCTGTGACCAGCCCAGCGCACTACGTCGCTCGCGAATCAGAGTCCCGATATCGACCACGCCTAGAAGTTACCCCCTGTGCGTCCCCCTGCTCACACCGTTGCCGTAGATCTACACCTGAACCATGGCCAACATCCCGACAACGAATGGCGCGCCCCCGGACTACGACTGCGCCGACTGTGAGGACACGGGAACTACCGAGCTGCACGACGTGACCACCGAAAAGATCATCGATGCCGGATATTGCGGCTGCACACTCGGGACTCACCTGCGCATCGCTGACGACGCTCGCGCTCAACGCCAGATCGAAACTGCCAATGCGCAGCTCGGTCACGTGACCCTCGCCACCCTCAAACATCTGCGTGACGCGCTGCTGGCGTTGCCCACGGAGGTCGGGGGCGTACCCGCATGAGCACCTTCGAGCCAGTAGAGAGCCGGGTTCAGCGCTTCACAGGAACACGGGAAGAGATCGTTAACGCGCTCGTGGCGCGGGTCGCGGACGGCCCCCGACAGAGCTTTGATGCGCGACGGGTCTCGAAAATGGTGGAGCTGGTGAATACCGGCCGTGCGTCACAGGTCATTTTCGGCGGGGTCTCGTATCAGGTTTTCGGTAGATAGCCATGTCCGACACGGCGTATCCGGGTGAGCTTCGCAACGGCGACCACATTTGGCGTGCTGGTGAGCTGGTCAAGGTGACATCGGCCACCTATTCCGCAAGGGGCTCGCTAGTCATCGTCAAGGGTCTGCGTTCGGACGGGTCCGAATTTGAGGCCAGGTACGTTCCCGGCGCGGTCATCAAAATTGCCCGGAGGTCGCCGTAATGGACGAATTCAAAGACCCCGGTACGCGCCTCATCGCCGTTACGAATAACACGCCAGGCGTAGCGGTCAGAGTGCGGTATCTCGTGGTGTGCCCGTGTGGGGCGCGTACCGGACCGTTTACCGGCCTGATCGCCTCGATTGAGGCATTGGATTCTCATGTCTTGCAGTGCCCCCGGCGTACCGCTCCGGAGCCTGCATGAGAGCCCTGGGAACGCGCACGGCGCTCCTGATGCCCCGACGCTGGCGCAACTGCCCTCTGTGCCAGAACACGGGCCGTATGGGGCCTCTGGCGTTCTGCCCCGACCCGCTCTGTCCGACGCGGGAGCGCAAGTGAAGACATGGCAGGAGAGAGGCCCACCGCCGGACGTGAATCGACACTACGACGCCGACAATCCTGCAAACCAAAAGGAGAACACGCGTGACGATCACTTTCGAAGAACCGACCAACGCGGGAACGGCTGATCCCTGCAACCCCGGCGACTGCATACCCGGCAAGAACTGCGTGCCCGACATCGAGTGCTCGCCCGCCAACCACGTCGCCCTCACCGCGACCCTGACCGGCAACGTTGGCAACTGCCCACCGGACGACCACAAGTGCCAGCCCACGGACTGCATCCCGCTGAGCGTTACCCACAGGCCGGCCGGGTTGGCTATGGCGGAGCCGTGCGTGCCAGACATCCCCTGCGACCCTGGTGACATCTGGTCATGCGCGCCAGCGAAGAAGTCGGCGGGCTTCCTGTGGCTGGACCTGACCCGCAAGTGCCAGCTCGAATGCCTGCACTGTTACAACGCCTCCGGCCCGGACGGCGACCACGGCACCATGACTCGCGAGGACTGGATCCGCGTCCTGGACCAGGCCATTCGGACCGGCGTCGAAAAGGTTCAGCTCATCGGCGGCGAACCCACGATGCATCCGGACTTCGCAGATCTGCTGTCGCACGCGGTGTCGATCGGCCTTCAAGTCGAGGTGTATTCGAACCTCGTGCACGTCAAGGCGGAATGGTGGGAGCTGTTCCGGCAACCGGGAGTGTCGCTCGCCACCTCGTACTATTCGGAGAATCCGCCGGAGCACAACGAGATCACGGGCCGCGACAGTCACCGCAAGACCCGCGCCAATATCGCTCGCGCGATCGGATTCGGGATTCCGCTGCGGACCGGCATCGTCGCCATGCGGCCCACACAGAACATCGAACGCACCACCGGCGACCTCGTGTCTCTCGGCGTGCTGAAGGTCGGGGTAGACCGGCTCCGGCGCTTCGGACGTGGCGAGGGAAGTCACCCGACCTGTGACGTGAACGAGCTGTGCGGCAACTGCGGCGACGGCCGCGCCGCGATCGGGCCGGACGGGTCGGTAACGCCGTGCATCATGTCGAGCTGGCTGCGGGTCGGGAACGTCAAGACGACCGCGCTCGCCGGTATCCTCGCGGGTGAGGAGATGGCGCGGGCTACGGCGACGATCCCGAAGCGCGTGGCGGTTGACCCGTGCGACCCCGGCGCGGAGTGCAGGCCGGACGCGTACCCCTGCCAGCCGGACGCCTGACAACCGAAAGGGAACGTCTGTGCTCGATGAGGACATGGCCGAAGCTTCGGCCGAAGATCTGACTGAGGCGGCCCGGCGGCTGGATCTTGTCCTCATCGGGCAGCCCGTTCGCTCGTATTTCTCGTATGCGTCGAAGGCTGCCCGCGACGGTAAAGACTATTGGTTGCGGGTACGGCGCTTCGAAACCGCCAAGTGGAACGACAGTAAACACCTCGGATATGAGGAGTCTTCTGCCATTGATGGCGTCCCTAAGCCTGTCGTTGCTGATCGTGTTGTGTGGCAGGAGCCGGCTCACCTGGTGCGCGCTGAGCTGTTGACCCATATTGGCGAGCCGGTTGTTAGCTCATCGATGCATCTCAAATCGACACCGGATCTCCCCGAGTCCTGGTGGGCGCAACTTCACGAAGCACTCAAGAATCTCGGCGACACTCCCACTAACCGCGATACGGCAAACGTGCTCGGCGACACGGCGTATCTGCGAGGGTTCTATGGGGTTGACCTCCCCGAGCCGACCGATTGGACTGCGGAGCACGAAGACCCGCACTGGAACAACCTCACCGGCCCGCGCCTGCATATCCTTGATTGGGACTTCTGGGGGCGCCAGCCGCGCGGCTTCACCGTTGCTGGCCTGTTCTGTACCTCCCTCGGCGTACCTGAGATCTCTGATCGGATGTGGCGCGAATTCGCTGACGTGCTGGAAGCCCCATCCGGCCAATGGTCCGTGCTCTATCACTTGTGGTACCGCCGCAAGGGGATGCCATCGTTTCTTGCGTGGGAGCGCGGTGCGGCCGTTGCTCGCGAAATCATTCGAGATCTGACGTGACTCAGGTCAGCTGGCAGGAGCAAGAGGCAATCGAGAGCATCATTGCTGGCCGCTGCCCGGACGCCACGGATTTCCTCGACTTCGACGCTGAAGGTATGGACGTGCTCACTACGCGGCTGGGAGGCGTCTACGACGTGATCCTTTGCCTTGGCACGGCGTTCACGTCTCTCCACACGCGCGATGAGCTACAAGCCGCTTTCAGGACGTTCGCAGCACACGCCCGCATCGGCACTCAACTCATCGTGCGCAAGCCGGAGGCCGTGCATCAGGCCGTGTTGGAATGGCGTGCGCGGTCATACCGGTTCGGCTTCTACGCGTCGTTCAGTGGGCTGCGCGTATTCGGCTACGGGGCGTTCGACCCGAGTGATTACCCGGACGATGGTGGGTTCTAGACCGCCCACGGGCAGAGTTGGCAAACGCCACTAGCGCAGCCCCCTGACTCCCGTGCTACGTTGCCAGGCAACAGAACAACCCCCGGAAAGAGCGCCAACTCTCGCCGGGGGTCTGACACCTCAAGCTCATCTAGGGAGCCGAAGTGCTGACCAATACCCTAGCAAGGCGTGCCGTGCTGGCCGTCGTGCTCATTGTCCTGTCCGGACTTGCCATCACCAGCGGCATCCTCTCCTTCGGGGAGCTTCAGCGACTCAGCATCGCGACTGGTGGGAGCCCCTCAACTGCCTACTTGGCTCCGTTCTCCGTCGATGCTTTCGGCGCGGTCGTGACGCTCGTATGGGTGGCGCTGGCGAAGGAAGACGGAGTGCGCGCGAAGCTGGCAACCGTCTCCTACTCCCTCGCCTTCCTGTCGGTCGCGGGCAACGCCATCGAACGTCTCGGGAGCGCGCACACGCACTCCGTCTTCTGGATGGCCGTCACGGTCGTCTATGCGGCAATCCCGCCGCTGGCGCTCACCGGTTCCACACACCTCTTTGTCGTCTTGCTGTCCTACATCACACCGACCGACGTTGCCGCCCCCATTGCTACTCAGGACGCCACGAGCGACACGCAGACGGCTGACGAGTTCGACGTGATGACGGAGATGGCGGAACTCCCGCAGACGCCTCCGAAGCGCGGACAAGCCCCGTGGAAGACGTTGCCGGAGCCCGGCAAGCTGGCGCGCGTCACCCGGAAGTCGGACCTCCTCACGGCTGCCGGAAAGCCCGTTACGGCGAAAGCGATCGCGGATATGTGCGGTACCTCGGAGCGGACCGCCGGAACCTACCTGCGGAAGCTGCGGAAGGTCGAAGGCGGACGCGTGCCGTACGAGAACCCCGCGCCGGTCGTCACCGTTGATGCATCCGAGGTCTTCGAAGAACTGGCGCTCGCCGTGGCATAGCAAGCCTCGCAGCCTCCCTGCGGCAATACACGCGACGGTGACGTGCGAATGACGCGGGAACGACAGGCTAGCGGCGGAGCCGCCGACACAGACGAAGCCCCTGCCCTTTCGGTGAGAGAAGGGACGGGGGCTTTCGCATGACAGGATCAGGAAAGATCTTTACTTAACCAGTAGGGTCGCCGCCCTTGTCGTAGCACTCCTTGGACCAATCGATCAGGTCGGCCTGATGGTTGAACGTAAAGTCGGACATCTGCCCGGCATCGTCCATCTGGCGATTAAGTTTCTGAGCCTTAACGCACGGGTCGTTGTCGTGCTTGACAACGGCGACGGTGATTCCTGTAGCTATAGCCAGGACTACCACAAGCATCGTGACCTTCACATTGCGCGAAAGGCTGTGCCACCAGGCGACAGCTTCATTGGAAGGTATCGGGGTGTACGGCTGTCGTGGAGGAACCCTCGGTCGTACGGGCGAGGAGGGTATCTCGTCGTCGCCCACGTCTCCCTCACAACTCCCGGATGATCTGCGCGCGCTGCTGCTCGTACTCCGCCTGCGTGATGGTCCCGGCCTGTCGCAGCCGCTCCAGACGGTCAAGCCGAACTTGCGGCGTCTCCGGCGTCGGCGTCCCCCGCTGCGGCGCGGCCTGCGGGGCGTAGACCGGCGGCTGATACTGCTGCGCCGCGCGCGCCTGCTTCCCCTGCTTGGCGAGCTTCTTCGTGTTCCGCGCCGTCTTCTGGTTGGACGTGCGGTACTTGATCACGCCGAGCGTCGTGAAAGACAGAAATTTTCGCGTCAGGCCCATCGATTTCCCTCCCCATTTCCCGATTCCAACCCCTGTCGCAGACAATAGGGGATTGGATGGCGCGGGCGTGCAGCTTTCCGCGAAGTAAGACATGCCGTCTAAGCCGACACGGCATCTCTCGTGTCGACATGCAGCCACGATGAACTCGCCGGCCGGGGAGAGTGGCTGATCAGATCCGGGTATTACACGGTTACTCCCGTGCCCGTTCGCCCGACTCAGCGAGCAACACCATGAGAGATCAGAAAGGCGGGGACCCAGGTGCAGCATGACGATCAAAAAATACCGCGCCGCACCAAGTGTCAGCATGACGCGGCATATAAGGGTCCTGTGATCGGCTACAGGCCGACGCCTCGCATGGGGTTGTCGTCCCACTGATCCACTGCCCGGATGTACTTGTGGACCACGGGCGAGTTCTCAGCCCACCGGCCGTGACGCGCGATCTGGGACACTGGCGCACCACCCTTGTACGCCGCTGTAGCACCACCGGCGCGAAGGGAGTGTGCCGAGTAGGTCTCGGCCTTCGGCAGCTCCGCACGGACGGCAGCGGCCCGCACAGCGGCATTGATGCCGTTCTCGCTGATCGCGTTGCGCGGGTTTCCCCACCGGTCCACTGACCTCACGAGACGCCCCTCCGTGATCCCCTTCTCGGCCAGCGTCGCCAACCATGCCCGCACCACCCGGACGGGGTCTGTAGCCGCATGAACGCCGCGCGGGATAGCGACTTCTTCACCCTTGGCGTCCTGGTCGGTCTTCGACTTGCGGATGAGGATCAACAGTCCGTCGTCAGTCTCCGTGATGTCATCGATATTGAGGGCGGCCAGCTCGGAGCGGCGGCCCATCAAGGCGAACCCCAGCACCAGGAGAGCACGGTCCCGCAGGCCCAACATGGTGTCCGCCTGAGTGGCGTCGATCATCTTTCGGAGGATGTCGAGGACGATCGGCGGGGCCTGCTTCGTGCGCACTCCAGCGGCGGCCTTGTCCTTCCGGTGCGTCCGCAGGACCAGGCGAGCGGCCGTGGTTCCGGGCTGGTGAGCGAAGCCCCGCATGCGGTGCGCGGTGCGGATGGCGGCGATGGCCTGGTCTATGTAGGACACGCTCAGGTCGCAGTCGCACAGGTGGGAGACGAACTCGGCGAGTGTCTCATCCGAGCACGGGTAGGCCGTCCGGCCGTTCTCCCGGCACCACGTCTCGAACCGCGCGAGGTGCCGGCCGTAGGCGCGCTGGGTGCTTTCAGGCACTGCTCTCTTGATCCTCTCGCGGGTCCGCTCCGACACCGTGAAATCTACCTCGGGGCGGGGAGCCGGTACGAGATCTGAGGAGTAGGTGAGGGCCTGGGGAGAAGTGTCTGCCTTCGTCAGCATACTGACATTCTAGCTTACGAGAAGACTACTTCTCAATAGTCAGTACGCGATCATGAGGAGCTGCAACGCTTCGATGACGGCTTTACGCTCCCCGCAGTCGCGCTACGACGTTCTCCGGAGTTCGGGGGTCTCGGCTGCCTCGGCTACCTCTGCCGTCGGGGCGATGCGTGTGGAACTAGGGGCGGGACGCGAGCCCTTCGCGGGGACTGTGCGGCGGCCTGTACCCAGATGCGCGGTACCGCCGGCGGCGAAGTGTGGACGAAGCGGCGATGCCTCTTTAGACGTTTCTTTCGACATGATGTTTTCTCCTCGACGATTGTGCGTTGCCTATAGCGCAATTATCGCAGGGGAATTCAACCGGGCAGATATGTTATAAAATCTTCTGTGATGTTTCGCCGCAATCCAATTCGACCCCTCCCCACCATTAGCGGAGTCGCGATTCCGCTTCGCCGCCAGGGCTCGAATGAATATGTCGAAAAAATTTCACATAACCACGTAACAGCTAATGCCCGTATCAGAGATTAGTGCCCACCCGGTTTAACTCACCCTGTTACCTTCTCGGCCGTTAGGTGAAACGGCGAAACGCGGATTTGTAGCCGTAAACAGTTATGGGGTCGCGTAAAAAGTGGGTCGCGTTCGGGTAAGTATGCCGGAGGAGAGAAGCGCAGGTGAAACGGGTGATTCTGCGTAGAATCCACAACTCACCGGGTAACTGACTCCGGCAGCTATTCGAGCGGATCTAGGTCGGTAGATATTCGATACCGCGAGGAGTGTTGCCGGGGCAGGGGGGGCTTGATGCCGCAAGGGTGCAACCATCTCCCCGCTATGCAGTCTCTGCACCCTTGCACCCTTGCATCCTTGCACACCCTTACCTCTATTTTTACTTTTAGTATTATTATTTATAATAAGGTAAGAATGCAAGGGTGCAAGGATGCAGAGACTGTAGGGCTAGGGCGATACTGCACCCTTGACGTCTTCGGGCGCTTCCCCCGGCTCAGGGAGACTCATCCACCAGGCGTTACCCTTCCCCTTAGGTTTTATCGCCTTAACTCCGAGCTTCTTACGCGCGCTATTAAGCGTCCTCTCGGAGATGCCCAGCTCGGACGCCTCTTCTTCAACGTCTACAGTAGGCCTCGGTCCGTCTTTAAGTGCTTCCAGAAGAAAGGCGCTCGCCGATTTACGCTGATTCCCGCCTGACACTTCAGCGGCTATTAGCTGATCTGCGGTATACGGACTCTCCCCCTCCCATTGAATACGGCAATGCTTCCCCTCCGGAACGAGTCGATATACCAGCGTGGAGGGTTTCCCGGCAACGTTAATTTTCGTACATGCGAATAGGCGCCGGACGTCGCCTTGATTAGGGTCATCGTCGGGATGGGGAGCAATCATAAACGCAGCGCGAGCGTTTCCGATGGTAGCAATAGATCCCCCGCCGCGATTCGTAGCCTTACCACCCGAACCCTTATTGAAATGTCGAACAACGAGAATGGCGGCGCCCGTCGCATCGGCCATCTGTGATAATGGGAAAAGTGCTCTCCGCATACTCTGGTCGTTCCAAGAATTCGTTTTATCCCCGAGGAATGCCATAAGCGGGTCAACGATTACTAGCCCTATATCGTTACAGCGGATGAATCGTTCAATCTGGGGAAAATCATCAGGTAGGATTGCGGGCCGCTCCGAGGTCTCCCCCGTCTCCCCGTTATGTACCGTGGTAGAGGTCATCGAGTGCACTCTGTCCATGTCGGCTTTCGCGACGTCCAGGCGGGGGCGGATGGTGTCAGCTAGGCCGTCTTCGGCAGACATAATGAGCACGCCTCGCGGCCTGTCGAGACCTGCCGTTCCGTCCGGCATTTTGCGTCCCGTACTGACCCGCGCGGCGAAATCGAGCGCCGCTGTTGACTTGCTTACCCCGGGGTCGCCGTCGACGATGGTCATTTTTCCCATCGGAATGTAACCGAGCCATAGCCACTCGATGCTCTCCGCTGCCACGTCCGCGAGGGGGATGAACTCGCACGCCTTTTCGGTTTCGATTCCCGCCTCGCCGAGATCTTCCGCCTGCGATATTGAGAGGTGTAGGTCCAGGATCGCGCGCCGCGCCGTGTGGATAGTGTTTTCGCCGATACCCGACAGGTTGAGCTTTTCGCAGGTTTCCCGTAGGAAGGCCGTAACGTCTGCTTCGGTCGCCAGTTTAAATCGGACGTCGCGATAGCTCCATAGGGTGAAGTGGAGCCACCAGCGATGACGCTCGCTCTCGCCAGACTCCCCCCTTATCTGCTCCAGAATGTTCGAGGCGCTGGTATGCGTAATGAAGGCTTCCACTTTTTCGAGGGTGCCAGCGCTGTTCACGACTTCTCCCCGCCGGTGCGCGTGAGCGTGGTCCGGTAGATGCGAAGCGTCGTTTCCGCGCGGCTGGTGGCACCGCTGACAGCGTCGTAGACGGCCGAATAGGTGAGGCGCGGTGCGAGGGCTAGCGCAAGTTCGGTGAGTGCGGCGGGGAGCCACTCCGGGATTTCCGTTACACCGTTTTCGTCGGACTCGATCATCACGGCTAGCGCAGTCTCAGCGCCAGCTTTTACGGCTTCAGTGCCAGGGCGGAATGGGTCCCCGCACCCGACCTCGACGCCGTCGAGCCTACCCACGCTCTCGGCTGCGTCAAACACGCCGCGCGGCGTGAATGTAGTCGGAGTCTTCGTACTGTCAGACCTGTCTATAAGTGTATCTACGCTGGTCACGGGTATAATCTTCCTTAGGGTGTTAAATGATTGTTGCCTCGGCTGTCTACTCCGTGCGGACTGCCGGGGCGCTTCTATTCCGGGGGAGCGATTTCGAGCTAGCCGGCGGTTATGGTAGGGGCGCTACGGGGTACTTCGACGTAGTCGAAGCTGTAGCTATCACGGCGCGCACGCGTCCATGAGTCCTCCATCCGGCCTAACGTCGGTTTCAGAACGCCCCTGCGAGTCGTAATAGACCACGCTGGCCATATGAGCCCGGCACAGCCCTACGGCCGCCCTACGGCGCTCTTGTAGCGTCATCGCTCCGGCGGGATCTACTTCCGCCTCTAGCTTCGCGAGGAAGTTCAGCAGTGTTGGGGGCAAGGGTTTTGGCTTCCGTGGCGTGGGTACATGATTTGCCCACCTCTTCATTGCCGCCGCGCGGCCTAGCTCTGACTTCTGTTCGGCGGTTAGCGCCATGTGCGTTTTCCTCTCGTGGGGACCTCCTTCTGTATCCAGTAACGCATGAGAATGCGTCTGAGTGATAGCCGGATGACTGGGCTCCGGCCGGATACCAAGGGGCTATCGGTAGCCGCTACCCGATTTACAGGTCGCGCATTCGCCGTGATTTCAGGCTGTTGAAGGCCATTCCCGCGTAATGTGCCTGCTGCGCCTGACGGACACGCGCCGAGCGTTCGCGATCATCCATGGAGCCGTCAGGGTCGATATCAGCGGCGAGTTTCGACTCCCAGCCGTCCCGCATCCTGTACGCGTGCCTGCGCCGCTCCTCGGTCGTCGTGCGGCTCCATCGCGCGTGTGCGGCTTTCTCTGCCCTCTTACGACGCTGCGCGTCGGTCATGTTCTTCGCGGCTGCCATCGCCTCTCCTCGGCGTAAACAGCAAAAAGCGCAGGACACACCAGCGGCCCGTGGGGGCTCTGTTTCACTGGGTGTGTCCGGCGCTTCGCTCGCGTAGGAGGGCGTCGGTTTGCCGCTCAGTCCCATGTAGGGAGGGCGTCGGCGACACGCGCTGTTCGCTTGTTGTGGGATCGGTACCCCGCGTCGCGTAGATCCAACCCCGTGCGCCTCCGGCCGCGCGGTCGAACGCGCCCGTACCGTAGGGGCATGGTGTCAACGCAGAGCTACCCGGCCGCCGGCCGCTGGAATGTGGAGCAACTTCGGCGGGAGGCTGAAAGGTTCGCGGCCGACGTCGAAGAGGTCTGTGGTGCCCTCCTGGTTAGCTGCCGCGCTTGCCCGTCTCGCAAGACGATCACGGGAATCCGGCCGAAGGGATGGGCACGCTGTAAAAATCCAGAATGCCCAACCCGGCGCGCTTCCTAACGACTTCCGAGCTTCGCCATCTCGTTGAGGGCGCGATGGTCTGCCATGGAACTGCCGTAACGCCTGCGCATCGCCCCGCTACTCCAGCCGAGCTGGTTATCGATGGTTGCGCCGCTGACGCCCTTCACTTCCAACTCGTGTCGCCGCGTGTGGCGGAACATGTGCGGCTCGATCTGCCCCCGGTCCCAGCCGACCTCAGCCGCGCGCCGGTCTATGAGTTGTCGGAGACCCGCCTTCCCGATCGGGGCGTGCGTTCCTCGCGAACTGATCCACAAAGGTCCGGCGAACGGGTCTTCGATGAACGGCAGGCGACCGCGCACCTTCAGCCACCGATCCAACGCGTCCGCCGCATCGTCCTCTATATAGACCCTGCGGACGTTACCCCCGCTCTTGGAGTCGCGCATGAGGATCACATTCCGGCTGCCGGAGGCTGTCACGTCTTCGGCCGTCATCGCCAACACGTCTATGCCGCGCGCGCCGTACGTGAGCATGTGGAAGAGGGCGTGATCCCGCCTCGCTACCCACCTGTCTTTTCGGGTGCTGCGTTCACTCCGAGCGGCTTGCACGGCGGTGTGCTCTAGGAGTTCGGACACGACTTCGGGTGCAAGAACCTTGTCCGGCGGGGCGTTCTCGGCGTAGTAGCGGAGATCACCCTCTTTCTCGCTGCCAAGCGTGTCGTAGGGATTAGAGATCTCGTATTCGCGAGCGACCCAGTTGACGAAGTTGCGCAGGTTCCGGAACTTTACGTGCGTACCGGTCGGCTTCTCCCGTCCTTCCGCGTCGAAGCGGTTCCGCTGGTGGTCGGCGTCAAAGAACGCGTTCAGAATCGCGGGGGTGAGACCGTCCCAGCCAACGTCATAGCCAGCGTCGGTCATCCACTCGTGCAGCCGGTTGGCGATGTAGCGATAGTCCTTCTTGGTCCGCTCGGACAGTGGGCGGTTGCCCCGCTTGCGGACGCGCATCCGCTCTAGCTCTCCGTCGTACTGCTGGAGCCCGCGAATGCGCATCTTCTCGGCGCGGGTGCCGGCTACCGGTCCCGCCACATCAGCGCGGGTCGAAGGCATCGGCAGGGTTCCGGCCTGGTTAAGGCGGATGTTGTGGGACGCCAACGGGGATCGTCTTGGACTCGTGCTCACGGGCGGAAACTCCTCTGTAGCGGCGGTACAGAGCTTCCATTGCCGAGACGTGATAGTCCGACTCATCCGATGGTCTGTCGGCGTCTTGCTTGTGCCGGTGGCGTCGCCCTGAGTGAGTTGTGCCAGCTCAGAGGGTGATCTGTGCCCCCGGCAGGATTCGAACCTGCGACCATCGGATTAGAAGTCCGGTGCTCTATCCACTGAGCTACGAGGGCCTGGCGGCGACGCGGGCTCATCTTAGCGGGTCGGGGGTGGGTTCCAGCTTGACGTTTCCGGGTGGTGTGCGGCCCCGCTTGGTGGCGGGGCCGGTGGGTGGTCAGGCTTCGGGGGTGAGGATGGTGTGCAGGTCGCGGCGGGCGGTGGCGAGGATGGCTCGGGCCTGGTCGCGGTGGGTGGGGTCGGGGGTGTTCACGGCGGCCTGGTAGGCGTTGGTGAGTTTGCGGAGGGCGCGGTCGGCGCTGTGCAGGGCCTCGCGGGTGGCGCGGGGGTCGGTGCGGTGGTCGTGCTGGTCGGGGGTGAAGTCGCGGGAGGCTCGGGCGGCTCGGCGTGCTTCGTGGCGGGCGGCGTGGTGCTGGTTGTGGGACTCGGTGCGGTGGTGGTCGTGGTGGGTGGCGCGGCGGTCCTCGCCGTGCTCGTGGGCTTTGGCGCGGCGGTGGTCACGGCGGGCGGTGCGGCGGTCCTCGTGGTGCGGGGTGCGGTGGTCGGCGTGGTGGTCGGAGTGGTGGTGGCAGTGGGCGCTGGGGCCGTGGGGGGTGCGGGGGTCGAGGTCGGGGTCGGGGTGGTGGGTGCCGCGGGAGGCGGAGTCGCCACGCATGCGGCGGGTGCGGCCGAAGTCGGGGCCGGCGGAGTCGCTGCGGGAGCGGCGGGAAGGGCCGAAGTCACTACGGGTGCCGCGGGAAGGGCCGAAGTCACTGCGGGTGCCGCGGGAAAGGGCGAAGTCGCGATCGGCGAAGTCGCTGGAGCGGCGGGCGGAGGCGAAGTTGCCGCGGGTGCGGGGGGCGGGGCCGAAGGCGTCTTGGGCGAAGTCGCCGCGGGTGCGGCGGTTGCGGCCGAAGTCGCGGTGGTCGGGGCCGTGCTCGCTGAAGTCACGCCGGTCGAAGCCGCGCGGACCGAATTCGCGCGGGGCGGAGCTGCGGCGGTCGAAGTCGTGCTCGCGGGAGTCGCGGCGGTCACGACCACGGCGGTCGGAGTCGCGGCGGTCACGGCGGTCACGGCGGTCGGCGCTGCGGCGGCCGAAATCGCGCTCGCCGAAGCCACGCTCGCTGGGGCCGCGCTCGTCGAAGGCGCGATTACCAAAACCACGCTCGTCGAAGGTGCGCTTGCCGAAACCGCGCTCGCCGAAGGCGAAGTCGCGCGGGGCGAAGCTGCCGTGGCTCGCCGGGCGGCACTCCGAGTGGGAGTGGCGTGGGGCGAAGTCCGGGCGGGGGGCCGTGGTGAGGGCGCGGGGGTGGCGGCGACCGCGGTCGCGGTCGCGGCGGGTGGGCTCGTTCGGGGAGCCGGGGTTGGGGTTTGGGGTGGGGGTGTTCATGGGGTCCTCTTTCTGGGGGCGACGATCGTCTCCGATCTGTCTTTGGTGTGTCTGCGACAGTCTTTGGTTGCTGTCGATACGTTAACGATATATCGCTAACTTGCGGAGCGCAAGTCTGGGGTGAGTTGTGCCCTGATGGTGCTGGTGAGATTGGTTGTGGAGCTGGGCGCGGCGGTGGAGGCGCGCGCGGCATCATCGGTCCGGCCGGGTGGGTGGAGAAGTCCTGCAGCTAAGGGCCGGCGAGTGATCCTGGTACCCTGGGATCACCGCGAAGGGGAGTAGCTCCAACGCCGGGACGTCGACATACTGGCCCGTCAGGGCCCGGCCCCCGGGATGCCCGCGAGGGTGTTGAGCAAGACCTTCGGCCCGCAGCGACAGCTGCCGCGCCGAAGCCTCCCTGAAATCGGGCCTCGGATGCGGCCCGACTTGAAGGACTCAGCTCGCGTGGATTTGATCATCATCCTGACGGTGTTCGGGATCGTCTTCCTGGCCGAGTTGCCGGACAAGACCGCCCTTGCCTCCCTGGTGCTCGGCACCCGTTATCGGCCCTCGCAGGTGTTCGTCGGCACGGCGGCTGCGTTCCTGGTGCACGTCGTGCTCGCCATCGCCGCCGGCAGTCTGCTGACGCTGCTGCCCGGGCGGGTGCTGCACGCGGTGGTCGGCGCGTTGTTCCTGATGGGCGCGATCCTGCTGTTGCGGGGACGCCATGAGGAAGAGGAAGAAGAGCACCTGGAGCTGCGGGGGGACAAGCCCGCGACGTTTCGGCGGGTCGCCGGAATGAGCTTCGGCGTGATCCTCGTCGCCGAGTTCGGGGACCTGACGCAGATCGTCACCGCCAACCTCGCGGCCAAGTACCACGACCCGATCTCGGTCGGCGTCGGGGCCACGCTCGGGCTCTGGGCGGTGGCCGGGCTGGCGATCGTCGGCGGACGCGGACTGCTGAAGGTGGTGCCGATCACGGTCATCACGCGCATCGCGGCGGCGATCATGGGGGTGCTGGCGGTCATCAGCCTGGTCGACGCGATCCGGGGCTGAGGCGAGGCGCGGCGAGGGCAATCAGAGCACTTATGTGCTTGGGTCAGTCGGCGGCTTGGATTTCAGGCCGCTGCCGCACAGGGGCGCTACCACCGAAGGCAGGTCGTCCTCGCGGCCACTGTCCCCGTCGCCGATGAGTCCGGCGCTGATCGCGGCCCAGCACGCGGCGCCGGTCGGCTCCACGTAAAGACCCGCGCGGGCCAGGGCCGCGTGGGCTGCACGGACTTGGTCGTCGGTGACAGTGGTGATGCTGCCGCCGGTGCTGCGTACCGCTTCGAGGATCTGCGCGCCGCGAGCCGGGCGGGCGATGGCGATGCCTTCGGCGACAGTCGCTTCGGGCGTGATCTCGGCGGGCGCGTTCTGGCCGTTGCGGAAGGCGGCGGCCAAAGGTGCGCAGGGGGCGGCTTGCACGGCGACGATGCGGGGCAAGCGGTCGATCAGCCCGGCGGCGAGGAGTTCGCGCGCGCCGAGGTAGGCGCCGAGGACGAGAGTCCCGTTGCCGAGCGGAAGGACCAGGGTCTGCGGGAGGCGGCCGCCGAGTTGTTCCCAGAGCTCGAAGACGTAGGTCTTGGTGCCGTGAAAGAAGAAGGGGTTGTGGACGTGGCTGGCGTAGAGGGTGCCAGACGTGTCGGCGGCCTCGGCCGCGGCGTCGGCGGTGTCCTCGCGGGAGCCGGGAATCTGGTGGACGGTGGCGCCGTACGCCCGAAGTTGGGCGACCTTGCCGGGTGAGGTGGCGGCTGGGACATACACCTCGCAAGCGATGCCGGCGCGGGCAGCATAGGCGGCGACGGCCGTGCCGGCGTTGCCGCTGCTGTCGGCGACCATGCGGCCGACGCCCAAACCGCTCGCGAGCGCGGCGAGAAAGACGGCGCCGCGGTCCTTGAACGAGCCAGTCGGCATCAAGTAGTCGACCTTGAGCCGCACGTCCGGCCTGCCAGGCGCGGTGACCAGCGGGGTCATGCCCTCGCCGAGGGTGATGGCCGCGGGCTCGGCGAGCGGGAGGGCCTCGGCGTACCGCCAGAGAGTCGCCGGGCGGCGGGCCAGGTCGGCCGCGGTCGGGAACGCGGGGGTGAAGCCGGCCAGGTCGAGAACGCCGTGGCAATCGGCGCAGCGCCAGGCGAGGGATTGCAGGGGGTGGTGGGTGTCGCAGGCGACGCAGTGCAGGGTGAGCTTCGGGTTCCACGACGGGTCCGAACGCAGCGCTGGATCCGAAGTCGGCGGGAGGTCCGAAATCGGTGCGCTCGGTTCCGCCACTGTCGCCTCCGGGTCAGGGATGTGATCGCTGCCCGTCAATATCCCATGATCGGCTAACGAACGCCGCCATGGGCCAGGAGCCGCAGGTCAGCAGCCGCGCAGCAGCGAGGACTCGTGCCGTCGCAGCAGCCGCAGCACCAGGGCCAGGCAGGCCGCGCCGAGGACGACGAGCATCCCGATGTCCGCGCTCCACTGCAGGACCGAGTGCTGCCAGAGCGGGTCGGTGGTGGTACGGCCCTGTGGCGGCCCCATGATGTTCGGCAGGTTGATGGTCGCGGCCTCGGCGGCGACCGCCCAGCGCGACGGGGACAGCCAGGCCAGTTGTTCCAGCGCCGGGCTGTGGAAGAGGGGGAACAGGGAGCCGCAGAACACGACCTCGACGATCGTGATCAGGACCAGGAGCGGCATGGTCTTCTCGGTGGTGCGGACGACCGCGGAGACGACCAGGCCGAGGAGCATCGAGGTGACGCCGAGCAGGACGGCCGCCAGCATCAGTTCGGGGACCGCGGTGCCGGAGATGAGCAGGCCGTGGGCCGGCAGGCGGCGGGGCAGCAGGCAGACCGCCGACAGGACGATGGTTTGGGCCGCAGTGATCACGCCCAGGACGATCGCCTTGGACATCACGTATGCCGAGCGCGACAGTCCTGCGGCACGTTCTCGGTCGTAGACGCCGCGTTCCTTGATCAGCTCGCGGACCGCGTTGGCGGCGCCGGTGAGGCAGGCGCCGACGGCCAGGACCAGGAGCACGGTCGGGGCATCGGTGTTCTTGTCGCCGCCGGAGGCCGCGGCCAGGCCGGAGGACGCCGGGATGGCCAGGCTCAGCACGCCCATGATCATCGGGAGCGCGGCGAGCAGCATCAGGTGGCCGCGGTCGGCGGAGATCACCGCGAGGTAGCGGCGGATGAGGGTGCGGAGCTGCGAGCCCCAGCTCTGGGAGGCGCGGGGCGAGGAGTAGCAAGAGGAAGGTGCGACGGCTGCTTTGGAAGGCACCGGAGTCGAGGCTTCCGTCGAGGCTTTCGTCGACGCAGCGTCAGAGTCCCGGGACTCTCCGGGACCAAAGTCCTCGCTCGAAGACCTCGGTGAAGGAAGCGTCGTCGCACCAGACGACTCCGCGCCAGACGACTCCGCGCTGTATTTGAGGTGGTACTCGGACGAGCGATACGCCCCGGCCCAGTCGTACCCGCGCCGGCACGAGAACGCGAGGAACACGTCCGCCCACGTCTCGCACTCGAAGAACGCCAGCGCCTCCTGCGGCGGCCCGTAGTACGCCACTCCCCCGCCGGGTGCCATCACCAGCAGCAGGTCGCAGGCCTGGAGCTCGGCGACCGAGTGCGTGACCACCAGCACCGTGCGGCCCTCGTCGGTCAGGCAGCGCAGCATGCGCATGACGTCGCGGTCCATGCCCGGGTCCAGGCCGGAGGTCGGCTCGTCGAGGAACAGCACCGAGGGCTTGGTCAGCAGCTCCAGCGCCACGGACACCCGCTTGCGCTGGCCGCCGGACAGGGTGGCGACCTTGTTGCCCTCGAACTCGGTCAGGCGCAGGTCGGTCAGGACCTCGTCGATGCGGCGCTCGCGCTGCTCGGCGGTCGTGCCCTGCGGGAAGCGCAGGGCCGCGGCGTAGCGGAGCGCGGCCTTCACCGTGAGCTGGGCGTGCAGGACGTCGTCCTGCGGGACCAGGCCTATTCGGTGGCGGAGCACGGAGTACTCGGCGCACAGTTCGTGGCCGGCGTAGCGGACCGAGCCGGAGTCGGCGGGACGGGAGCCGGTCAGCGCGCGCAGCAGGGTGGACTTGCCGGAGCCAGAGGGGCCGATGACGGCGACCAGCGCCTGCTCGGGGACGTCGAAGCCGACGTCGTCGAGGAGGGTCTTGACCACGCCGCGATGCTTGACGGTGACGGTCAGGCCGCGGGTGGACAGGGCGGCGGGAGTGCCTGGGGCGACAGGAGCGATCGGGGGGCGCACCGCAACCGGTGCAGGTGCGGGTGTGGGAGCCGGCGCCGCAGCCACCGGAACCGCCGTGGCGGTCTCCGTAGCCGCGGCCATCGACGCCGCCAAGGCCACCCCGGCCGGCAGCGCCATCGCCGTTCCGGCCTCTACCCCTACCTCCGTAGCGGTCAGGGTCAGCGCCGGAACGGGGGTCACGGCCGTGCTGGTGGTGCTTGCCGCCTCGGGGCGGTCTTCGAGCTCAACCTGCATCTTCCCTGCCTTGCCGGATCGGCTGTCGCCTTCGCTGTCCGACATAGGTGGACTGCGCGTGGATTCCCAGTGTGTAGCACATGGACGCCGTTTCACGCATCGATCTTGTGATTCTTACTCTTTTGCAAGTCCTCGGCCGCAATCTGGGCCTCTACGTAGTTACGCCGACACCTTCCGCAGTCGTGGAAAGAGGTTTACGCACCCGCCGATCGCCCGAACAGGCCAACCCCGGCAGAAACCCGCAAGCACCGGACACAGTGTTCTGACCAGGCACAACACCCGAATCACGGTGATCGCACCAGCCCCGCCGGGCACGCGCGGCGAGCCGTTCGCGACCACCCTGGTGCGGTGGGAGTCACACAAGTTGCTTCCCGCGCCGCGATGGTAGGCGAGTGTTAGGAGTCCCTATGCGGACGACCGCCAAGTCTTCGTCGTCGTCTTCTGCACCTCGGCGGCGGAGCGCCGGCCCGGTGTTGGAGCGGGTATCGGGTCCGGAGGACTTGGCGGGGTTGGACTCCGTCGAGCTCGCCGCGCTGGCCGAGGAGATCCGCGGCTTCTTGATCGAGAAGGTGTGCGCGGTCGGCGGCCACCTCGGCGTGAACCTCGGCGTGGTGGAGCTCACCATCGCGCTGCACCGGGCGTTCCGCTCCCCGCACGACGTGCTGTTGTTCGACACCGGGCACCAGAGCTACGTCCACAAGATCCTCACCGGCCGCGCGCCCGGGTTCGACACCCTGCGCCGGCGCGGCGGCCTGTCCGGCTACCCCTCGCGGACCGAGTCGGCGCACGACTGGATCGAGAACTCGCACGCCTCGACCGCGCTGAGCTACGCCGACGGCCTGGCCAAGGCGTTCCAGCTGCGCGGCGAGCTGGCCGACGGCTCCGGCGACCCGGCTCGGCGGCATGTGGTGCCGGTGATCGGCGACGGTGCGATGACCGGCGGGTTGGCATGGGAGGGCCTGAACAACCTGGCCGGCGCGGGTGACCGGCCGGTGGTGATCGTGCTGAACGACAACGGCCGCGCCTACGCGCCGACGGTCGGCGGCATCGCGACCCACTTGGGCGGCCTGCGCGCGGAGCACGGAGAGCGTGACGAGCACGATAAGCGCAACATGCACGACAAGCGCGCAGAACACCGGGCCCAGCAACTGTTCAGCGACCTCGGCCTGGCCTACGTCGGCCCGGTCGACGGCCACGACATCGCCGCCACCGAACAGGCGCTGCGCGAGGCGGCGGCGCTGGGCCGGCCGGCGCTGGTGCACGTGATCACGACCAAGGGCCGCGGCTTCGCCCCCGCGGAGTGCGACGAGGCGGACCGGATGCACGCCGTCGGCGTCGTGGACCCGCACACCGGGACGCCGACCAAGGCGCCGAAGCGGAGCTGGACCGAGGTGTTCGGCGAGCAGATGGGCGCGATCGGGGCCGAGCGGCCGGACGTGGTGTGCGTCAGCGCGGCGATGGTGCTGCCGGTCGGGCTCGGCGAGTTCGCCGGCCGGTTCCCGGAGCGGATCTTCGACGTGGGCATCGCCGAACAGCACGCGGTGTGCTCCTCGGCGGGGCTGGCCGCCGGCGGGCTGCACCCGGTGGTGTGCGTGTACTCGACGTTCCTGAACCGGGCCTTCGACCAGGTGGTCATGGACGTGGCGCTGCACAAGGCGGGCGTCACGTTCGTGCTGGACCGGGCCGGGGTCACCGGGCCGGACGGGGCCTCGCACCACGGGATGTGGGACAGCGCGATCCTCGGGGTCGTCCCGGGTCTGCGGCTGGCCGCGCCCCGCGACCCGGCGCGGCTGGCGGAGCTGCTGCGGGAGGCGGTGGCGGTCGACGACGCGCCGACCGTGGTCCGCTTCCCGAAGGCCGAGGCCGGGCCGGACATCGAGGCGCACGCGCGGATGAACGGCGTCGACATCCTGTACCGCGCGGCGGGACGGCCGCTGGACGTGCTGATCGTCGCGGCCGGCGTGACCGCGCGGACCTGTCTGGCCGCCGCCGAGGAACTGGACCGGCTGGGGATCGGGGCGACGGTGGTCGACCCGCGGTGGATCCTGCCGATCAACCCGCACCTGGCGCACCTGGCCGACCGGCACCGGCTGGTGGTGACCGTCGAGGACAGCGTGCGCAGCGGCGGGATGGGGACGGCGCTGGCGCAGGCGTGCGCGGACGCGGAGTCGACGACGCCGGTGCGGGTGATGGGGCTCCCGCAGGAGTTCCTGGCGGCCGGCGGACGCGAGGAGATTCTGGAGAGCGCGGGGATGGCGGTGCGGGACATCGTCGCGACGGCTGTCGACGGGTTGCGGGCCGGGCCTCGGGTGGGGCCTCGGATCGGCGTGCCGGACAGCCTGGAACTGATGGAGATCCCTGAGATCCCACAGATTCCACAGATTCCACGCGGCTAGCGCCGCTTCGGCCGCCTACTTTTTCCTGAGGAGAACGAGGAGAACACTGTGAACGCCATCGACCTCGGACTGCCGGCCTTCCCGAGCGCGGGAACCCGCGAGCGACGAAGGATCAGCCGGCAGCTCGACGTCGGGGGCGTGCCGGTCGGCGGCGGGGCGCCGGTGTCCGTGCAGTCGATGACGACGACGCTGACCGCCGACGTGAACGCCACGCTGCAACAGATCGCGCAGCTGACGGCGGCCGGATGCCAGATCGTGCGGGTCGCGGTGCCGTCGCAGGACGACGCCGACGCGCTGCCGGCGATCGCCAAGAAGTCGCAGATCCCTGTCATCGCCGACATCCACTTCCAGCCGAAGTACGTGTTCGCCGCGATCGACGCCGGCTGCGCGGCGGTGCGAGTGAATCCGGGCAATATCAAGGCTTTCGACGACAAGGTCGGGGAGATCGCGCGCGCCGCCGAGGATGCCGGGATCCCGATCCGGATCGGCGTGAACGCCGGTTCCTTGGACAAGCGGCTCTATGAGAAGTACGGCAAGGCGACGCCCGAGGCGCTGGTCGAATCAGCACTCTGGGAATGCTCGCTGTTCGAGGAGCACGGGTTCCGGGACATCAAGATCTCGGTGAAGCATCACGATCCGTTGGTGATGGTGGCCGCGTACCGGCTGCTGTCGGAGCAGTGCGACTACCCGCTGCACCTCGGCGTCACCGAGGCCGGGCCGCTGATGCAGGGGACGGTGAAGTCGGCGGTGGCGTTCGGGATCCTGCTGTCGGAGGGGATCGGGGACACGATCCGGGTGTCGTTGTCCGCGCCGCCGGTCGAGGAGGTCAAGGTCGGTATCAGCATTCTGGAGTCGCTGGGGTTGCGGCGGCGGCATCTGGAGATCGTGTCGTGTCCGTCGTGCGGGCGGGCTCAGGTGGACGTGTACAAGCTGGCCGAGCGGGTGCAGGCGGCGTTCGAGGGGTTCCCGCATCCGATGCGGGTCGCGGTGATGGGGTGCGTGGTGAACGGGCCCGGGGAGGCGCGCGAGGCGGACATCGGGGTGTCGTCGGGGAACGGCAAGGGGCAGATCTTCGTGCGCGGCGAGGTGGTGCGGACGGTGCCGGAGGCGCAGATCGTCGAGGCGCTGGTGGAGGAGGCGCTGGCGCTGTCCGAGGGGTCATGAGCGAGGGGCACGCGCACCGGGGGGTGGCGCTGGTGACCGGCTCGTCGTCGGGGATCGGGGCGGCGACGGCGGTGGCGCTGGCGCGGCGCGGGTACCGGGTGGTGGTGCACGGCCGCGACGAACAGGCGACCGCGGCGGTGGCGATGGCGGTCGACGGCGTGCCGGTGTGCGCGGACCTGGCGCGGGACGGCGAGGCCGAACGGCTCGCGGAGCGGGCTTTGGAGGTCGGCCGGGGGCGGGTCGAGGTGCTGGTGAACAACGCGGGATTCGGGTGGCGGGGGGACTTCGGCACGATGCCGGCCGGGACCGCGGAGCGGCTGCTGGCGGTGAACCTGGCGGCGCCGATCGCGCTGACGCGCGCGCTGCTGCCGGGGATGCGGGAGCGGGACGCGGGGCGGCTGGTGTTCGTCAGCTCGATCGCGGGGCGCGTCGGGGTGGGAGGCGAGACGGTATACGCGGCGAGCAAGGCGGGGCTCGACTGCTTCGCGGACAGCCTGCGCGGGGAGTTGCGCGGCACGCGGGTCGCGGTCGGGGTGGTGGTCGCGGGGGTGATCGAGACGCCGTTCTTCGAGCGGCGCGGGACGCCTTACGCACGGCGGTGGCCGCGGCCGATTCCGGTGGAGACGGCGGCGGAGGCGGTGATGCGGTGCGTGGAGCGGGGGGCCGCGGAGGTATATGTGCCGCGGTGGTTGCGGGTGCCGGTGGCGGTGCAGGGGGTGGCGCCGGGGGCTTATCGGTGGTTGGAGGGGCGGTTCGGGGAGTGAGAGCCGCGCGCGGGCCGCCGACAAGCAGACACCAGATCAAGCACCGCTCGGCCACGCACGCTCGCACCAGAGCCCCGCCGGACAAGCCGCGCCCGCGCACAGTCCGCACGCCAGAGGGTCGAGCCCCGCCGCGCCGGCACACACTCCGAGCGCCGGAAGGCTGGCTGCCGCCAGACCGACAGCGCCGCGCCCCTCATCCCCCACACCGTCGCGCGGGCCGCCGCCGCCACGCCTCGCCGCCTCATCCCTCCCGCAGCGCCCGCACCGACTCGCGCAGCGAGCCCAGCGTCGCGAACACGGCCGTCGGCTCGTAGCCGCAGTGGGCCATGCAGTTCGCGCAGCGGGGGTCGTTGCCGCGGCCGTAGCTGTCCCAGTCGGTCTCTTCCAGGAGCTCCTTGTACGTCGCCGCGTAGCCGTCCGACATCAGGTAGCAGGGCTTCTGCCAGCCGAACAGGGAGTAGCTCGGGATGGCCCAGGCCGTGCAGGGGAAGTCGGTCTTGCCCTCCAGGAAGTCCAGGAACAGGGGGCTGTGGTTCAGGCGCCAGCGCTGGCGGTTGCCGTCCGCGAACGCCTTGCGGAAGAG
Organism: Catenulispora sp. GAS73; assembly: GCF_041262085.1. Taxonomy (NCBI): domain Bacteria; kingdom Bacillati; phylum Actinomycetota; class Actinomycetes; order Catenulisporales; family Catenulisporaceae; genus Catenulispora; species Catenulispora sp. GAS73. The sequence goes on along the minus strand of NZ_JBGCCM010000018.1, from coordinate 133,565 downwards.
CTCGCGGGTCTGCTTCACCGGGAGGAAATGCTCCTGGTCCGGGGCCTTCTCGTAGGCGTAGCCGGGGCTGATCATCATCTGGTCGACGCGGAGGTCGTCGTTCAGGTAGTCGAGGATGTCGATGACGTCCTGGGGCGAGTCCGTGTCGAAGATCGTCGTGTTCGTCGTCACGCGGAAGCCGCGGCGGCGCAGTTCGCGGACGGCGGCTACCGCCTCGTCGAAGACGCCTTCCTTGCAGACCGACTCGTCGTGGCGTTCGCGCAGGCCGTCCAGGTGGACCACCCACGTGAAGTAGCGCGAGGGCTTGAAGCGGTCCAGCTTCTTGGGGATCAGGAGTGCGTTCGTGCACAGGAACACGTAGCGCTTCATCTTCACCAGCTCGTCGACCAGCTCGCCGATCTGCGGGTGCATCAGCGGCTCGCCGCCGGCGATGGAGACCATCGGCGCCCCGCACTCGCGCATCGCGGCGAGCGCCTGCTCGACCGGCATGCGCTTCTTCAGGACGTCCGCGGGGTGCTGGATCTTGCCGCAGCCGGCGCAGGCCAGGTTGCAGGCGAACAGCGGTTCCAGCTCCACCAGGAGGGGGAACTTCTCGCGGCGGCGCAGCTTGTTGCCCAGGATGTAGCTTCCGATGCGGACGCTCTGGCGGACCGGCATTCCCATGTTCCGCGCCTCCTTACGAATCGATCCAGCGATGGTTCTTCAGACGTGTTCGAGCGCTGTGGCCCAGTGCTGTAGGACGGCCCCGATGGCTCGGAGTCTCTTGCGTGCGGTCAGGCCCGCGCGCAGGGTCGACGGACGGACCAATGGGTGGTCCGGAGTGTCGACGACCACCCGGACGACGGTGAAGGGCCGGCCTCGGGCGGTCGCGACCAGGGGGAACGACTCCATGTCCACCGTGGTCACGCCCTGTCCCGCCAGCCGGGTCAGGTCCTCGGACCTCGCCACGTGATCCACGGTCGCGATCGGTCCGGTGACCACGGCCGGAACCTGCCGGGCAGCGTCGGGCTCCAATATCAGGTGCTGCTCCAGCGCGAACGCGATCGAGTCCGCCCACGGGCACTCGATCACCCGCTCCCCCCGCCGCACCTCGTCGGCGACGACCACGTCCCCCGGCTTCAGGCAGCCGTCGGTGGCGCCGCCGAACCCCGCGACGGCCAGCACGTCGAAGGCCGGGTCCCGTTGCGCGAACTCCTCGGCCCGCCGGATGCCCATGCCGACGCGCTCGACCCGCAGGCCGTCGGTCTTCAGGGCCCGGGCCTCGATGCCGAGCGCGGCGCAGACAAGGAGGTCCGTCGAGCCCGTCATGACAGAGCCTTCACATACCGGCCCAGGGCACTGATCGGGAACACCAGCCGATACAGGTGGTAGTTCAGGTAGAAGTCGCCGGGGAAGCCGGTGCCGGTGAAGTGGTCCTCGTCCCAGGTCCCGTCGGCGCGCTGCGTGCGAGTCAGGAACCGGACACCGGCCTCGACCGCAGAACTGCGGGCTTCCCCCGCCGCCAGCAACGCCAGCAGCGCCCACGCGGTCTGCGAAGCGGTCGAAACCCCGCGCCCGACCCACCGCTTGTCGCGGTAGGAGCGCAGGTCGTCGCCCCAGCCGCCGTCGTCGTTCTGGTGCTCCTCCAGCCAGCGAACCGCCCGGCGGATCAGCTCGTCCTCCGGATCGACCCCGGCCGCGACCAGGGCCGGGACCACGGCGCCTGTGCCGTACACGTGGTTGGCGCCCCAGCGCCCGAACCACGACCCGTCGCTCTCCTGCTCCCTGACCAGCCAGTCCACCGCACGCCGCGCGGCGGCCGAGCCGCCGCGCCCCAGCGCCGCGTACGCCTCCAGCGTGTGCGCGGTGACGTCGGCGGTCGGCGGGTCGATGACCGCGCCGAAGTCGCAGAACGGCAGCTTGAGCGCCAGCGTGCGGGTGTTGTCGGCGTCGAAGGCACCGTAGCCGCCGTCCTTGCAGGCCATGCCCTCCAGCCACTCGACGCCCCGGCGGATCGCGGGGGCCGCGTCCGGGTGCGCGACGCGGTTCAGCGCCAGCAGCACCTCGGCGGTGTCGTCGGTGTCGGGGTAGCCGTCGTTGTCGAACTCGAACGCCCAGCCGCCGGGGGCGACCTCCGGGCGCCGCACCGACCAGTCGCCGGGGTTGGTGATCTCCTCGCCGAGCACCCAGTCGGCGGCCTTGACCAGGGCCGGGTGGTCCTCCGGCAGGTCGGCGTCGCGCAGCGCGGTCATCGCCAGGACGGTGTCCCACACCGGGGACTGGCACGCCTCCAGGCGGCGTCCGCGCTCGTCGCGGATGATGAATCCGTTCAGGCCCTCGATGCCCTTGCGCATCACCGGGTGGTCGACACCGTAGCCGAGCAGGTTCAGCGCCATCAGCGAGTACACCCACGGCGGCTGGATCCCGCCCCAGGACCCGTCGGCCTCCTGCCGCGCGATGATCCACTCCGCGGAACGGCGCAGGGCGGCGTCGCGGACGGAGCGCAGCGGGCGCCGCTCGTAGACGTGCAGCGCGCGGTCCAGCGTCGTGAAGAAGCCGCGCTTGGCCGGGGTGCGGCGGCCGGTCCGCAGCTCGCTGAGGTCGAAGCCGAGCTCGCGCACCGGACGCAGGGCGTTGACGATGGTCAGCGGCACCACGGTCTGCCGGGCCCAGCAGGCCCAGTCGTAGACGTTGAGCGGGAACCACTTCGGCAGGTAGATCAGCTCCGGCGGCATCACCGGCAGGTCCGACCACTGCCATTCGCCGAACAGCGCCAGCCAGATCCGGGTGAAGACCCGGCTGGCCTCGATGCCGCCGGACTCCAGGATGAAGGTGCGTGCGGCGGCCATGTGCTCGGCCGTCTGCGGGTCGCCGGCCATCCGCAGCGCCGCGTAGGCCTCGATGGTCGTCGACAGGTCGGCCGGGCCGTCGAAGAAGTTGGCCCAGGTGCCGTCGGCGCGCTGCTGGGAGCGGATCCAGGCGGCGGCCTCGGCGGTCTCCTCGGCGGTGCGGATCCCGAGGAACTGGCGCAGCAGCAGGTCCTCGGCGTCCATCGTGACGTTCGTCTCCAGTTCGCCCTTCCACCAGCCGGCGGCGTCCTGCAGGCCGAGCAGGTGGTCGGCGGCGGCCTTGAGCGTCGCGGCGGCCTCGGAGGCTCCGGGGGAACCGGAGGAGTCGGAGGACCCGCTCGCGCTGACGGCCTGGTCGATGACGTCTGTCACAGGTATCCCTACCTAGTTGTCCCGATGGGTGACGAAGCGCGCGACGGCCAGGAACTCGGCCCGCACGTCGTCGGGGATGTCGGCGGAGGCCAGCCGGTCCTGGGCGGCGGCGATCCGGGCGTCGGCCGCGTTCTCGGCCCAGGCCCGGCCGCCGGCCTCCTCGATCAAGGAAGCCGCCTCGATCAGCTGCGGCTCGGTGAGCGGCTCGGACTGCGTGTACAGCAGCGCCAGCCGCGCCGCGGCCGGGGTGCCGGAGCCGAGAGCCGCGGTCACCGGCAACGACTTCTTGCGCGAGCGCAGGTCGTTCAGCACCGGCTTGCCGGTCACCTCCGGCTCGCCCCAGATGCCGAGCAGGTCGTCGACGAGTTGGAAGGCCAGGCCCAGGTCCTCGCCGAACCCGGACAGCGCCAGCGCCAGCCGGTTCGGGGCCTCGGCCAGTACGGCGCCGATCGAGCAAGAGCAGGCGAACAGCGCCGCGGTCTTGTCCATCGACATCACGGTGCACTCGTCGAGGGTGACGTCGGTCCGGGTCTCGAAGCCCAGGTCGAGCGCCTGGCCGGCGATCAGCTTGCGGGTGGTGGCGGCTATGTGGCGGGCCGCGCGGTGCGCGCCGGCGGTGCCGCGGTCCAGCAGCACCTCCTCGGCCAGCGCCAGCAGCGCGTCGCCGGCCAGGATCGCGGCGGGGACGCCGAAGACGGTCCAGGCGGCCGGGCGGTGCCGGCGCATGCGGTCGTTGTCCATGACGTCGTCGTGCAGCAGCGAGAAGGCGTGCACGAACTCGACCGCGACGGCGGCCGGCACCACGCGCGCCATGTCGGCGCCGGCGGCGCGGCCGGACAGCAGCGCCATCGCCGGTCGCAGGGCCTTGCCGCCGGTCGGGCCCTTCGGCGGCGAGCCGTCGGCCTCGACCCAGCCGAAGTGGTACGCGGCGACCCGGCGCATCCGGGGGTCCAGCCGTTCGACGGCGGCGCGCATGGCCGCCTCCACCAGTTCGCGGCCGGCGGTCACGGCGTGCGGGACGACTGTCATCGGTCGGTGCCTTTCTGCAAGTGGCGACGGCACAGAGCGGCGGCCGTCAGCCCGCTGCGCACCGCGCCCTCCATGGTGTCGGGCCAGCCCGTGGCGGTCCACGCGCCGGCGAGGAAAAGCCCTGGTACGCCGGTCGCGGCCGGCGGGCGCAGGGCCGCGGAGCCCGGGGCCTGGCGGAACGTCGCGTGCCGTTCGCGGGTGACGAAGAACTCGGTGACCTCCGCGCGCCGCGTACGCGGCAGCACCTCGGCGAGCGCCGGCAGGAACGCCTCGCGGATCTGCGCGACCGGCGCGTCGATCCACTGCCCGGCGGCCGAGACGACGCTGCTGACGTACTGGCCGTGGGTCTGGCCCAGGCCGGCGGCGGCGGTGCGGTCGAAGACCCACTGCACCGGCGAGTCGACGACCGCGGCGAAGGAGGTGTCCATCACCGGCCGGTCGTAGAGCACGTGCACGTCGACGATCGGCGAGGACGCCAGTCCCGCCCAGCGCTCCCGGTCCGGGCACGCGGCCTGGGGCACCAGCGCGGCGGCGGCCGGGTGCGGTACCGCGACGATCACCGCCTCGGCGTCCACCGGGAAGCCGTCGACGACCAGCCGGGTCCCGGACACGACCTGCTCGACCTTGGTCTTCAGGTGCACGCCGCGCAGCTTCTTCTCGGCGGCGCGGCCGTGCAGTTCGCCCAGGGGGATGCGCGGGACGCCGATGTCGGCGGCGGTCGAGCTGCCGAGCAGCGCGGTCTGGATCACCATCGCCGACAGCCCGAGCGAGGCCTCGTCCACGCCGCAGTTCAGCGCGGCGGTGACGAACAGCTCCCACAGGTAGCGGCGGGTGCGGTCGTCCTGGCCGTGCTGGTCGAGCCAGGCGCCGAGGCTGATCGCGTCCAGGGCCGGGTCGGCCGGGTCCAGCTTGCCCATCGCCAGCGACGCCGAGGCGGCGCGCAACCGCTCGGCCGGGGTGAGCAGGGAGTACTTGGCCAGGGCCGGGAGCAGGTGCAGCGGGCCAGGCAGCCCGGTGCGGCGCAGCCGGGCCGCGGGCCGCTCGTCGGGGGTCAGGACCCGCAGATCGAAACGGTCCTGGATGTCGATGCCGTCGCCGGTGCCGAGGCGTTCGAGCAGGCCGCGGTAGGCGGTGAAGGCGCGCAGCATGACGTGCTGGCCGTTGTCGACCGTCAGGTCCGGGCCGCCGTCGGAGCCGGCCCGCTGGAAGGAGTGCGTGGCGCCGCCGAGGCGTGGACGCGCCTCGTACAGCTCCACGTCGATCCCGGCTTCCTGGAGCGCGACGGCCGCCGAGATCCCGGCCAGGCCGCCGCCGACGATCGCGACGCTCACGGTGTGACCCCCGCCAGCGCGCGGGCCGCGACGACGCCCTTCTCCCAGGCCGGGAGCGACATCCGGGAGTTCAGGGCGCTGATCGGCTGCTCGGCGATGCGGATGAGCAGGCGCCGGTAGATGCCGGCCATCGCGGCCGTGCAGGCGGCGCTGCGGCGGTCCAGCAGCGGCAGCAGCTTCAGGCCGGTGTCGTACCAGCCGCGGGCGGCCGCGGCCTGGTCGCGGACCAGGGCCGCGAGGTCGGTGTCGTCGTCGACGAAGCGGCCGTGCTCGTCGATCTTCAGCGTGCAGCCGTGCCGGACCAGTTCGTCGGCCGGCAGGTAGACGCGGCCCATCAGGCCGTCCTCGCGCACGTCCCGCAGGATGTTGGTGAGCTGGAGCGCGACGCCGAGGGAGTCGGCGTACCTGGAGGCCTCCTCCTGGCGCGCGGGGTCGACGCCGTAGACGCCGAGCGAGAGCCGGCCGATGGAGCCGGCGACGCAGCGGCAGTAGAAGGTCAGCTCGTCGGGGGTGGCGTAGTCGGTGCCGCGGACGTCGGCCTCGCAGCCGTCGATGAGCTCGTCGAAGGCGGCCAGCGGGATCATCGGGTGCTGCCGCGCGGCGTCGGCCAGCGCGACCAGCACCGGGTCCTCGGGGCGCTCGGTGAGGTGGTGCAGGTCGTCGCGGGCCACCGCCAGCTGCGCCAGGCGCTCGCCGCGGGTCTCCGAGCCGTCGCCGATGTCGTCGACGCGCCGCGCGAAGGCGTAGACCGCGGACAGGGCCTGGCGTTTGGTGGTGGGCAGCAGGCGGATCCCGTAGGCGAAGTTCCGGGCCCGGGCGCGGACCACTTGTTCACAGTGGTCGTACGCTTCTTGCGGGCTTGTGCGCGATCGGTTCACTCGGGTCACTTGGCCACGTCCCTTCCGAGGATCAGCAGAGCTTCGCCGAGCGTCCGGGCGCGGCTCGGGCGCAGGCGGGCGGCGTGCACGTCGTAGGCGCCGCCGCGCAGCGCCGCCAGGGTGGCGCGGCCGCCGGCCAGGTAGCCGGCGACCGCGACCCGGGCCCAGCCGTCGAGCTTGCCGATCAGCGGGGCGCCCTGGTCCAGCAGCTCGGCGGCGCGGTCGGCGTTGCGGGCCACCACGCCGCGCAGCCTGGTCGGGGTGGTCGCGGCGCCCAGGTCGGCATCGGTGCAGCCGAAGAGCTTCAGGTCGGTCGCCGGCAGGTAGACCCGGCCGTCGGCGAAGTCCTCGGCGACGTCCTGGCAGTGCTCGATGACCTGCAGCGCGGTGCAGATGTGGTCGGACAGCGCGAGCCGTTCGGGGGACGCGGCGTCGAACACGTGCAGCACCAGGTGCCCGACCGGGTCGGCGGACAGCGCGCAGTACTCCACGAGCTGTTCCCAGGTGGCATAACGGTGGATCTCCTGGTCCTGGCGGTTGGCCTGGACCAGCTTGCGCAGCGGCGCCTCCGGGATGCCGTGCTCGCGCGCCACCAGCCCGATGGCGCGCAGCGCGGGCAGCTCCGGGGCGGTGCCGGCGAAGATCCGGTCGATGTCCCGGTCCACCAGGTCGAACAGCCGCCCGCGCTCGGCCGGCGGCGCCTCGTCGCCGATGTCGTCGATCAGGCGGGCGTACCGGTAGACGGCGCCGAGCGCGGCCCGGTGCCGGGCCGGGAGGATGCGCAGCGCCACCGGGAAGTTCTCCCGGATGGTCCGCTCGGGCGGCATGGCCGGGTCGCCGGTACCTGGACGCGTGGCACCAGGACGCGTGGCACCCGCCGCCCGCGGACCGGGCCCGCTAGGGGTGTCGAGCCGGCTGGCCTTCAGCATCAGTGGAATCCCTTCGCCTCTCCAGCAACGCAATCAGCACTCGGCCCTCCCGTCCCCTTTTCCTGATCCATTCGAGGGTCCCCAACCGCCCGCTAGGCGGAAAGGTGTTGATTCGGGGGTCGTTCGGGGGGTGTTCGGGGGTCCGCGCCGGGGTGTGGTCGGCGACCGGGGTGTGATCGGTCCCGGCGCGGGAAAGTCCCGGGCATGCGTTCGGCGGCTGTCGCGACAACGAGCGCGGCGATCGGCGTGGCCGGGCTGGCCCTGGCGCACATCGGCCCCGCCGCGAGCTGGCTGCCGCCGGTCCGCGACCGGCTGATGCCGGGCCTGGCCGCCCGGGGCCGCGCCGATCACGTGGCCCTGACCTTCGACGACGGCCCCGACCCGGTCAGCACGCCGCAGTTCCTGGACCTGCTGGACGAGCTGGAAGTGCACGCGACGTTCTTCGTGCTCGGCTCGCGGGTGGCGCGACATCCGGAGGTGGTCGCCGAGACCGCGGCACGCGGGCACGAGGTGGCGGTCCACGGATGGACGCACGAGCCGCAGTGGCTGCCGCGTCCGCAGCGGGACTTGTCCGAGCTGCGGCTGGCCAGGGAGGTGGTGGAGCAGGCGAGCGGGGCCCGGCCGGAGTGGTTCCGGCCGCCGTTCGGAGTGCTGACCACGGGATTGTGGCGGGCGGCCCGGCGCGCGGAGCTGCGGCCGGTGCTGTGGGGCGCGTGGGGGAAGGACTGGGAGGAGCGGCGGACCGCCGCCGACGTGCAGCGCACGGTGCTCGGCACACTCGGCGGGGGCACGACGGTGCTGCTGCACGACACCGCGCCGGACGGACGGGGCGAGGCGTGGCGGACGACGCTGGAGGCGGTGCCGGGGATCGTGGAGAGCTGCCGGCGCGCCGGGTGGGATGTGGGGGCTTTGGCGGAGCACTTCTGAGGGTGGGGGCGAGCTGGTCACACGACAGCCAGCAGCTGCGAGTAATGGTCCAGCGAGCGCCGATGCCTCGCGAAGCACTAACTCTTGAAGCACTAGCTCTTTCGGAGTAGCAGCGGCGCGTGTCGGCAGCAGCGCATCGCGAGGCGTTAACTCTCTCGGAGTAGCCGCCGCGCCGCGCATCAGCTCAGCCCCACACCGCTCAGCGCCGCGCCGAAAGCCGCCTCCCACGGCCCGCGCTCCGCGCCGATCGAGGGAGGCGGCGTGGGCCTTTCCAACGCGGCCAGTGCCGCGCGCACCACGTCCCGGGGCGCCGCGCTCGTGACGTCCGCGTGGCCGAGTTCCAGCTCGTGCTGCAGGTTGTCGCGGCCGTGGCCGGGCACCACGTCCAGCAGCAGCAGTCGCCGGCCGATGGCTCGCGCCTCGCTGCAGGTATCCCCCGAACTGGTGACGACGAGATCGGCCGCGGTCATCAGCGCGGGCACTCGATCGGAGTAGCCGAGTGCGTGGACGCGAGGCTCCCGCCGCTCCACCGCCCGCAGCCGCGTCTCCAGTTCCCGGTTGCGTCCGGCGACCGCCAGCACGTGCACTCCGGCCGCGCCCAAGGCAGCCGCCGCCGAGGCGACCGGCCCCAGCCCCCAGGCCCCTGACATCAGCAGTACGCACCGCGCGTCGGCCGGAACTCCGAACTCCTTGCGCGCCTCCTCCTTAGTCGGCGGCGCGTAGAAGGCCGGTCGCAGCGGCGCCGGAACCACCGCGATCCCCGCGTCCGGCCGGTATCGCCGCACGCCGGCCGCCGCGGCCTCCGACGTCACCAGGAACAGGTCCGTGCTGTCGTGGACCCACAACCGGTGCGGCGTGACGTCCGTGCAGAACACCATGTGCGGCGGGACCGTACCGCCCTCGCGGTGCACCGCGTCCACCGCGCCGGCCGCGGTGGCGAACACCGACACCACCAGGTCCGCCGGCGCGCCCTCCAGCAGCTCCCGCACCCGCGGCGCGAGCCGCGACACCGCCGCCTTCTCGGTGTAGCGGGCCAGGCGGTTGCCCGGCCGCAGGGCCGAGAAGTGGAACGCGTCGTACACGCCGGGCACCGCCAGCAGCCGGCGGAACACCGCCTCCCCCGCCGCGCCGGAGCGCCGGCCGAGCAGCGCCATCGCGTCCACGGTGGCCGTGGTCCAGCCCCGGTCGTGCAGCGAATCCGCGCAGGCTGCCGCCATCACGTCGTGTCCCTGCCCCAGGGACCCGCTCAGCAGCAGCGCGTGCGGCATGGTCGCCGGGCCTCCCGCGCTCAGCCGACTCGACGTTCTTGACCGGCCCGCACCCACTCGACGTAGCGCCGCACGCCCTCGGTGAACCCGGTCGTCGGCGACCAGCCCAGCAGCCGCTTGGCCTTGGCGTTGGAGATCCGCGTGCCGTCGTAGTCCGCGGCGCGCGCCGGGACCTGCTGCACGGTGATCGGGCCGAGCAGGCCGTCCACGGTGTCGGCGATCTGCCGGACCGAGATCGGCGTGGTGCCCTCCAGCGCGATGGTCTCGTCCTCGGCGGTCGGCGACAGCGCGAGCACGTGCGCGGCGGCCAGGTCCCGGACGTAGACGTAGTTGCGGGTCTGGCGGCCCTCGCCGGCGATGGTGATCGGCTGTCCGGCGAGCGCGGCCTGCACGAACTTGGCCACGACCAGGGCGTCGCGCATGCGCGGGCCGTAGGGGATGCCGTAGCGCAGGATCGTGAAGTGCTGTCCGTACAGCTCGCGGTAGCTCTGCACGGCCATCTCCGCGGCGAGCTTCGTCGCGACGTACAGGTGCCCGCTGCGCCGCAGGTCGAACGGCACGTCCTCGGTGAGCTCGGCGTCGCCGCCCTCGCCGTCGGCGTGCGCCGCCCCGTACACCCACACCGTGCTGGCCAGCACGAACCGGTTCATCCCGGTCTGCCGCGCGGCCTCCAGCGCGTTGCCGGTGCCCTCGACGTTCAGCCGCAGCGCGCGGACCGGATCGGCGGCGACCTCGTTGACGTCCGCGGCGGCGGCCAGGTGGAACACCACCTCGCCGCCGTCCAGCGCGCCGGTGAGCTGCGCCAGGTCCAGGATGTCGGCCCGGCGGTACTCGGCGGCCGGGTTGAGCTTGCTGATCGTGTTGTCCACGACCACGACCTCGTGGCCGGCCTCGACCAGCGCGTCCACGACGTGCGAGCCGATGAAACCGCAGCCCCCGGTGACGACCGTGCGCATCAGTGGGCTCCTTTCAGCCGAACATCTCGCGGGACACCGTGGTCACCGCGGTGAGGACCTGGTCGATCTCGTCGTCGCGCATGTCGGAGTGCACCGGCAGGCAGACGTGCCGCGCGCAGACGTCCTCGGCGACCGGCAGCGAGCCGTTGGCGTACTTCATCAGCACCGGCTGCTTGTGCAGCGGCAGGTCGTAGACCTCGCCGGAGAGCCGCACGCCGAACCGGTCGCCGACCTCGGCCTTGAACCGCGCGCGGTCGGCGCCGGCCGGCAGCAGCAGGATGTACTTGTAGAAGTTGCTGACGCAGCCGGCCGGTTCGGTGAGCGGCGTGAGCGCGTCGATGCCGGCCAGCGCCTCGGTGTAGCGCGCGGCGACGGTGCGGCGGTGCTTCACGAACTCGGCCAGGTGCTGGACGTGCACCGCGCCGGCCGCCGCGTTGAGCTCGGACAGCCGCCACGACGCGCCGTCGCGCACGTGGTGGTTGGCGGTGAACGCGCCCTTGCCCTGGTCCCGGTAGATCCGGGCCTCGTCGCGCACCTGGGTGTCGGCGGTGAGGATCATGCCGCCCTCGGCGCTGGTGGTGACCTTGGTCGGGTAGAACGAGAAGGCCCCGGCCAGCCCGAAGGTGCCGGCCATCCGGCCGTCCAGGCTGCAGCCGTGCGCGTGCGCCGCGTCCTCGACGAGCGCCACGCCGCGCCGGTCGCACAGCGCGCGGATCGCGTCCACCTCCGGCGTGATCAGCCCGCCGATGTGCACCAGCACCACGGCCTTGGTCGAGGGCGTGAGCACCGCCTCGACGGTCTCCGGGTTGAGCGCGAAGGTCGAGGCCTCGACGTCGGCGAACACCGGCCGGCCGCCCGCGTGCACGACGGCGGCGGCCGTGGCGTAGAAGGTGTTCGACGGCAGCACCACGTCGTGGTTGGCGACGCCGACCACCCTCAGCGCGATCTCCAGCGCCGCGGTCCCGGTCGCCACCGCCACCGCGTGCTGCGCGCGGTGCGCCGCCGCGAAGGCGGTCTCGAACCGCTCGGTGTGGGGGCCGAGCGTCAGGGCGCCGGTGGCCAGGCTCTCGGCGACCGCCGCGGCGACCGCGGCGCGGTCGTCGGCGTCGAACACGATGCGAGCCGCGGGTACTGTCACTGCACACCTCCGAAGTACGGATGAAAGCCGCTTTCCCATGAAAGCTCTCGGGAGTGGTGTCAGCGACCCGAGCGGTCAAATGGGGTAAGTGGGGCTGCGGGGTACGGGGCGCCGGCGGGGCTCGTTCACCAGTTCTGATCGAATGTCACAGCTACATTCATCCGACCCACCTGTCATAGTTCCAAGCCCTTCCCCGCGTCTAGGAGGGTGAAAGGGGGACGGCATGGGAGTCGTTGACCAGCGTGACCGAAACGAAAGCGAGTTCCAGGACTTCGTCCTGGCCCGCCGCAGAGCACTGATGCACACCGCCTACCTGCTCACCGGGGACACCGGGCGGGCGGAGGACCTGGTGCAGACCGCACTGGCGAAGGCGTACGTGGCGTGGCGGCGGGTGCGGGACGTCGAGGACCCGGCGGCTTACGTGGCGCGCATCCTGATCAACGCGCACGCCTCCGAGCGGCGGCGCAAGCGGGTCCGGGAGTGGTTTCCCGGGACCGTGCCGGAGTCGGCGGTGGCCGATCGGGCGGAGGCGGTCGCCGATCGCAGTGCCCTGATGGCCGCGTTGGCTTCGCTGGCGCCCGGGCAGCGCGCCGTCGTCGTCCTGCGGTTCTGGGAGGACCGCAGCGAGAACGACGTCGCGTACCTGCTCGGCTGTTCGGTCGGCTCCGTGCGCAGCCAGGCCTCGCGGGGCCTGGCGAAGCTGCGCGCGATTCCGGAGCTGTCCCGCTTGTTCGATCACTCCGAAGTGACGGAAAGGTTGGGACGATGACCAGGACCACGAACGACCCCGGGGACACCGGGTTCCCGGACGGCGAACGGCTGCACGAGGCCTTCGCCGAGGAGATCGACCGGCCGGGGCTGGACGGACCCTCCTACGACGCGGTGCTGCGCAGCGGCAACGCCCGGCTGCGGCGGCGCCGGGTGACCGTCGGCGCGACGTTCGCGGTGGCGAGCGTGACGGCGGTGGCCACGGCGGTCATCGCCACCGGCGGCGGTGCGTCGCAGAACGTGAACGCGGCCGACAACCCCACGAACACCACTCCGGCAGCGGCGGGGACGACGACCGCCCCGAGCGGTTCCGCGCCGGGCACCACTTCTTCGGCGGCCACCAGCACGACCGCCCCGACCTCGCCAGCCTCGCCGACGCACCTCCCGGACGCGGTCATCACCTCGGGCGCCCTCGACGGCCACGCCTGGCAGCTCGTCCGCGAGTACAAGCTCGATCCGGGCCCGCCCCCTGGCATCACCAGCATGCCCGGCGACCCGGCGCCGCACCCGAAGCCGCAGTGGTGCACCAGCCTGAACGTCATCGTGGACGGCGTCTGGACCGACGCCGGCGCGGGCGGCGGATCCTGCGTGCCGCTCGGGCAACAGGAGGAGGCGCCGTCGTTGACGGACGCCGGATTCGCCTCCATCGCCATCGTGACCCCGAACCACGTCCGGCTCGGCGCGGTCGTGGCCGGGAGCGTCAGCCCCCTGACGGCCTCCGTCACCGCGCAGTGCGGCGCGAAGTCGTTCACGGACAAGCCGCTCCAGCCGTCCGGGGACAACGTCGCCTACTACGCCTTCACGCTCCCGAACGGCTCGGGCTGCCAGACCGGGGCCCTGTCGTTCTTCGACTCCTCGGGCTCCCGGGTCGGCGCCATGTCCGGGGTGGCGTTCGAGGGCGGCAAGTAGCACGACAGGTCGCACCTCAGGCACGAACCTCTCCCGGCAGCTTGCTCGCAGTCCGGGAGGGGTTTTCTGCACCGTTCTCGGCACCCTCCCCCTTGCGCGGCGCCCGGATCGCGGCGAACACGGCACCGGCGAGCAGCACCACGATCGCCGTGATGAACGCCGCGTGCGCCGCGTCGACGAACGAGCTCTGAGCGCTGTCCAGCAGGTGCTGCCCCTTCGGCCCGTACTGCGCGAGGCGGCCGGACGCCTGCTTCACGAAGGCGATCGACGACTGCGCGCCGTCGGCGGTCGGCCGCGGCAGTCCGGTGGTCGCGGCGGCGACGTGCGAGCGGTACGTGGCGCTCAAGGTGCTGCCGAGCACCGCGATGCCCAGCGCGCTGCCGAGCTCGCGCGACAGGTCGTTCATCGCCGAGCCGACGCCCTGCTTGGCGGCCGGCAGCGAGGAGACGATCGCGGTCGTCGCGGGCGTCCCGGCCAGCCCCATGCCCGCGCCGAACAGCGCCAGCCCGACCGCCAGGTGCCAGTACACGAAGTGCGTGCCCAGCGTTGTCATGACCGCCAGCCCTGATGCGCTCAGCAGCAGCCCCAGCGGCAGCACGCGGTTGGCCCCGAGCCGGGCCGCGACCTTCGGCGCGTTGCGGGCCGTGGGCATCACGAACAGCGGCAGCGGGATCAGGCAGATCGCGGCGCGGAACGGGGACAGGTCCGCGACGTACTGCAGGTACTGCAGGAGGATGAAGAACAGGCCGAAGCTGCCGAAGAACTGGATCGTGATCACGCCGGATCCCGCGCCGAAGCCCTTGAGCCGGAACAGCCGCACGTCCAGCAGCGGCTCGTCCCGCCGCAGTTCCCAGCCGACGAACGCCGCCAGCGCCAGCGCCCCGACCGCGAACCCGGTGACTGTCAGCGCGTCGCCCCAGCCCCGGTCCGGGCCCTCGACGATGCCGAACACGATGCCCACGGCCGCCAGCAGCGAGAACAGCCCGCCGAGCGGGTCCAGCCGCGGCGCGTCGGCGTCCCGTGAGTTCGGGATGAACAGCAGCGTGCCGATCAGCGCCACGACCGCCAGCGCCACGTTGAGTGCGAAGAACGAGTTCCAGGCGAAGAACTCCAGCAGCACGCCGGACGCGAGCAGGCCCAGAACGGCCCCGCCCCCGGCCACGCCGACCCACACCCCGACCGCCCGGCCGCGCTCGGCCGGCGGGAACGACGTGGTGATGACCGACAGCGTCGTCGGCATCACCGCGGCGGCGCCCAGGCCCATCGCCCCGCGCAGCGCGATCAGCGTGCTCGGCGAGGAGACGAACAGCGCGCACGCGGCCGCGGCACCGAAGATCGTGAGCCCGGCGACCAGCGTGCCCTTGCGGCCGTAGCGGTCGCCGACGGCGCCGGCCGGGAGCAGGAAGCCGACGAAGACCAGCGTGTACGCGTCGACGATCCAGATGATCTGCGTCTGCGAGGCGCCGGTGGCGGTGGACAGGTCGGGCAGCGCGACGTTCAGGCCGCTGACCGCGGACACGACCATCATCAGCGCCAGGGCGACGACGGCCAGCACCAGCGTGCGGCCTCTCTTGGTGAGCTCAGGGGTCATGACGTCCTCACAGAGACGGGTGGAGCCGGACGGAGCGGGACAGGTATTCTGTACGTATAGAATTCTGCACCCACAGAATTCTGCACGTCAAGAATTTCGGAGGAACCCATGGTGGAGACGGGTGCGACCGGCGCCAAGCGCGGCCGCCGAACGGACGCCGGCCAGGCGAAGGAGGCCATCCAGCAGGCCGCCCGGCAGCTGTTCGCCGAGCACGGCTTCGACCGCACCTCGGTCCGCCAGGTGGCGCTGGCCGCGCAGGTCGACCCGATGCTGGTGACGCACTACTTCAAGTCGAAGGCGGGCCTGTTCGCCGCTGTCGTGCAGCCGCCGGTGGACCCGCAGGCGGCCATCGACTTCGTCCTCGCGGAGGGCCCCGACCACGTCGGCGAACGCCTGGCCCGCTTCGTGCTGCGCACGCTGGAGAACCCCGAGAGCCAGAAGTGGATCGTGGCCATGGTCCGCGCGGCGACAGCCGAACCGGAGGTCGCCGCGGTCGTCCGCGAACGCATGGCGGAACCCCTGGTGATCCCCCTGGCCACCGCCGCCGGCGGCGACGACCCGGAGTACCGCGCGATGCTGGTGATCACGCAGCTGCTCGGCCTGGCGATGGGGCGGTACATCCTGCGGATCGAGCCGTTGGCGTCGCGGTCGGTGGAGGATCTGGCCGCGGATTTGGCCGAGACGTTTCAGCGGTATCTGACGGGGGCGGTCAGCGGGCCGGGGGCGGGTGAGTCGTAGCCCGTGTCGTAGCCCGAGTCTCAGCCCCCTACGGCCGCCCCTGCGTACGGAGGCCGTCAAGGATGAGTGCGAGCATCCGCGGCGACCGGTCCTCGGGCCCGGACGCGGCACGCCAGAGCGCGCCGGTGAGCTGGAGGAAGTCGCCGGGGTCGGCGTCCTCGCGGATGCTGCCGTCCCGCTTGCCCGCGTCGAGGAACTCATTGATCGCGGCGATGACCGGTCCGTAGGTCTGCTCGGTGATCGCCTGGTGCCCGGCGGCGCTGAGCGCGTCGCCGAGCCCGTGCTTCCTTCGCATCGCCGCCACCAGGTCCGTCGTCCAGTGCCGGAGCGCTTCGATCGGCGGCATCCCCCCGAGCAAGGTCGGGACCGTACCGACGATGCGGTCGACCTCTTCCTGGTAGACGGCCAGGACCAGCGCCTCGCGGGTCGGGAAGTTGCGGTACAGCGTGCCCGCGCCGACGCCGGCGCGCTGGGCGATCTGGTTCATCGACGTGTCGCCGTCCGCGGCGATGGACTCGCGGGCGGCGGCGAGGATGCGCGCGCGGTTCTCACGAGCGTCTGAACGGACCACTGGACCTCACTTCTCGGACCGGCGGGTTGACCCGTCCAGTCCTCGGGTTGCTAAGTGGAGAGCTCTCCACTACGGTAAATGGAGAGTTCTCCACATACCCTAGAGGTGCATCATGCAGTACATCAAGCTCGGCACGACCGGCCTGGACGTCTCCCCGATCGCGATCGGCGCGATGAGCTACGGCGAGCCCGACCGCGGACACCCCGTCTGGTCCAAGGGCGAGCAGGAGGCGCGTCCGCTCATCAAGCACGCACTCGCGGCGGGGATCAACTTCTTCGACACCGCGAACATGTACTCCAACGGCTCCAGCGAGGAGATCCTCGGCCGCGCGCTCAAGGACTTCGCCGACCGCGACGAGGTGGTGATCGCCACGAAGCTGCGCCACCCGATGCGGACCGGCCCGAACGGCCGCGGCCTGTCGCGCAAGGCGGTCATGACCGAGGTGGACCACTCGCTGCGCCGCCTCGGCACCGACTACATCGACCTGTACCAGATCCACCGCAACGACCACGCGACCCCGTTGGAGGAGACGCTCGAAGCGCTCAGCGACCTGG
Organism: Catenulispora sp. GAS73; assembly: GCF_041262085.1. Taxonomy (NCBI): domain Bacteria; kingdom Bacillati; phylum Actinomycetota; class Actinomycetes; order Catenulisporales; family Catenulisporaceae; genus Catenulispora; species Catenulispora sp. GAS73. The sequence continues at coordinate 116,778 of NZ_JBGCCM010000018.1, read as the reverse complement.
TGCAGGCGGGCAAGGTGCGCTACCTCGGCGCGTCGTCGATGCCCGCGTGGGAGTTCGCGAAGGCACTGCACCTGCAGAAGCAGCACGGCTGGGCGCGCTTCGTGTCCATGCAGGACCACTACAACCTCCTGGCCCGCGAGGAGGAACGCGAGATGATCCCGCTGTGCCTCGACGAAGGTGTCGGCACCATCGTCTGGTCGCCGCTGGCCCGCGGCCGCCTCGCCCGCGCCTGGGACGACGGCAGGTCGACCACGCGCTCCGAGACGGACGGCGCCTTCGCGGACCTGCTCTACTCGCCCGAGCAGGAAGCATCGAACCGCGCGATCACCGACGCGGTCGGACAGGTCGCGGACGCGCACGGCGTCAGCCGCGCCCAGATCGCCCTGGCCTGGCTGCGCCGCCAGCCGGTCGTCACGGCCCCGTTGGTCGGCGCCGGCACCGTCCAACAGATCGACGAGGCCGTGGCCTCCTTGGACGTGGAACTCACCGATGAGGAGGCACGCGCCCTGCAGGCTCCCTACACGCCGCGGTACGACTGGCAGGGCATCTCGGACGAGGCCGAGATGGAAGCCATTCGCCGCCGCATTCCCGGGATGGCGCTGTCGTGAGGCTGCCGGAACGGGCCCGGTGCCACCCGGCACCGGGCCCGCCCGGATCAGTCGCGCTCACTCAGTGAGTTGTCAACACTCGGTCAGCACCATCAGGTTCACACTGCCTACAGCGCGGGGTAGGCGTTTGCCACCTCCTGTTGGAATTCAGCGGCGAACCACTGCCCGGCCGGCACGTCGCCGGTGGACAGTGAGCCGGTCGAGTAGGTCCCGCCGTTGCCGTCGGTGTTGGTCCCGTTCGGGTCGCAGTGCGGGTCGCCGTGCGGGTGCGTGGCGGTCACGTAGTCGCCGTCCGACTCCCCGGGCGGCTTGATCCACACGAACGCGATGATGTGGTTGGACGAGCCGTACGGCAGCACCGTCGGCCGGGCCCCGATCCCCGCGCCGGCCTGGTTGCACCAGTCACCGCGGAACGGCCGCTGGTCCACCTTGTTGGCCGCGACGTAGGTGTCGACGGTCGTCGGCGAGGAGTTCAGTGCGGTCGGCCGGTTCGGGCCGCCCCAGCCGTTGCGCGAGGTGTCGATGAGCATCCCGATGTTCGGCGAGAAGCCCTGGCCGGTCAGCTGCGTGTACATGGCCTGGTCGTAGTCGTACTCGTCGAAGTACGGGTTGTACTGGTAGAACTTCGCCGAGTCCAGCGGGTTGCCGCCGACCTGCAGCGTGGAGTTCGGCAGGAACGGCTCGGTGGTCGGGGTGTAGTTCGCGGTGTCCGAGATGAAGCCGTCGATGCTGCCGAAGCCCGCGGTCGTGGCCCGGGCCACCTTGGCGAACTCCTGCGCCGCCGGGCCCATGTTGGAGGACCAGCCCAGCCACGCCGAGTGCGCGATGTCCACGTAGTTGTAGACGTTCGGGATCGCGTGCAGCTTGTTCAGCGCGTATTCGACCCCTGTCTCGTAGAACGGCGTCGCCGTCGCGCACGCGGGCTTGCTCTGGTTGGTGACCGCGTTCGGCAGCGAGTCCGGTTCGACGACGGCCACGATCCGGATGCCGGCGTACTTCGGGTTCGCCAGGATCGCGGAGATCGGGTCGATGTACTGCGACTCGTACTCCGTCAGGCCGGCCGCGGTCGCCGGGATCTCGCCGTTGGAGGCGATCGCGGCGCAGTCCCGGCCCGGCAGGTCGTAGATGACGACCTCGAAGGTGATCGGGGTCCCCGCCTTCTGCTGGCTCAGTGCCTGGTCCAGGTGCCACTGCAGGCCGTGGTGCACGCTGCCCGGGTCGCCGGCGATCGCGCCGATGTGGTCCATCCACACCGCGGTCGAGTAGCCGGCCATCTTCGCCTCGGAGGCCGCCAGCGTCGGGTTCGACTGGTCGGCGGCCACCTGCGCGTTGACCTCGCCGGTGTAGTCGGGGCTCAGATACTGCGAGGCGCCGACGAACGGGTTGACGACGTGGCCGCCCCCGCCGCCGCCGGTGCTCGGCGTCGTGGAGGGCGTCGTCGAGGGGGTGGTCGACGGCGTCGTGGACGGCGTCGTCGAGGGGGTGGTGGACGGCGTGGTGGACGGGGTCGTCGACGGCGTGGTGGTCGGCGGCGGCGTCGTCCCGCCGCAGGTGATCCCGTTGACCGCGAACGACGTCGGCGCCGCGTTGGTCCCGGAGTACGTGAAGTTCCCCGCCGGGGTCACGGATCCGCCGGAGGCCACCGCGCCGTTGTAGGACGCGTTGGCGACGGTCACCGCGTGTCCGGACTGCGACCAGGTCCCGTTCCAGCCGTTCTGCAGCGTCTGGTTCCCGGCGTAGGAGTAGGTGAGCGTCCAGTTCGTCCACGCCGGGCCGTTGTTCGTGATGACCACCTGCGCCCCGAACCCGCTCCCGGAGTCCCACGTCGTGGAGTACACCGCGGTGCACCCGGGAGTGGTCGCAGCGTTCGAACTCGCCGTCGTGAGCGCGGCGAGTCCGCCCGCGACCCCGAGGGTCACGGCCGCGGCCACGAAGGCGCTGGTGAGCCGTCGAGCCTTGCGATCATTGCCTTGTTCCATGAACTTCTCCTCTCTGTGTGTTGTGTCAGGCCCCGAAGAGCTGTCCGTGGACGCAGGGCGAGATGGCCGTCCCGCGACGCGGGACGGAGGTCGGTGTGCGGCGGTGCTCAGCCGGAGTCGCGCGCGACCAGCTCGGTGCGGAACACCGTCGCCGGAGGCATGTCGACCTCCCCGATGAGCCGCCTGGTGAGGTGCCGCGCCATCGCCTCGCCCATGTCCTCCACGGGCTGCCGGACGGTGGTCAGGCGGGGATCGGTGTGCAGGGCCAGCGGGGCGTCGTCGAAGCCGACGACCGCGACGTCGTCCGGGATCCGCCGGCCGGCCCGCCGCAGGGCGCGCAGGGCGCCCAGGGCCATCAGGTCGGAGGCGGCGAACACCGCGTCGAGGTCGGGGTGGTGCTCCAGCAGCCGCTGCATCGCGTGCTCGCCGGAGGTCGGGGTGAAGTCGCCGTAGACGATGTTGCCGACGGCGCCGGCCTCGGAGATCGCGTCCCGGTAGCCGGCGCGGCGGTCGGCGCCCACCGCCATGTCCGGCGGTCCGGCGATGGACACCACCTTCTGGCGTCCGGAGTTCAGCAGATGCCTGACCGCCTCGTGCGCGCCCGAACGGTTGTCGGCGTCGACGTAGGGCATCTCCCCCGGCGTCATCGGCCGGCCGGCGGCGATCGTCGGCACGCGCATCGCCCGCAGCATCGGGACCAGCGGGTCCCGATCGTGGGCGCTGATCAGCAGGACGCCGTCGGCGAGGCCCTTGGACAGGTAGCGCTCGACCGAGCCGTGGTCGGCCGGCCCGCGCACCACCAGCAGCACCAGCTGGATGTCCCCGGAGCGCAGCGCCTGGCCGGCGCCGAGCAGGATCCGGGAGAAGAACGTGTCCGCGAACAGGCGTACGCCGTCCTCGCAGACCACCGCGGCGATCGAGCTGACCTTGAAGCGGCGCGAGGCACGGGCCCGCTGCCGGACGTAGGACAGCCGCGACACGGCGTTGTGCACCTCGGTGCGGGCGGTGCCGCTGACGCCCGCGGTGCCGTTGAGCACACGCGAGGCGGTGGCCGGGGACACGCCGGCCAACGCGGCCACGTCGGCCAGGGTGGGGCGCGGACCCGGGGTGGCGGAACGGGTCATCTCTAAGTTCTCCGACTCGTGGGGGGGCGGGTGAACACCGGATGTCGGACAGCTCACGTCTGGTTCATGAGAGCGCTCTCATGCAAAGTCGTCGCAGTGCCCGGAGTTGTCAAGGGCACGGCTGCCGGATCCGCGCGGTGCCCGGTACGACGAGGGTCGATAACGATTTCGTCGTGAAAGTTTCATCGCGGACCGCGCGCCTTCCTGGTGTTTCGCGATCTCGGCCTTGCGTTGCGGTGGAAAGGCTTCCTACGTTCCGCGGCGATGTGTCAAACCGATGGAGGAGGCTTATGTCCCCGCGACTGAGGGCGGCGCTCGGCGCCGTGGCCGGGGTGGCGCTGGCGGCCGGTTCGGCGACCGCCGCGGTGCTCGTGCCCGGAACCGCGAGCGCCGCCACGGCGGTCCAATGTCAGGTCACGTATTCGGTCAGCAGCGATTGGGGGACGGGTTTCACCGCGAACATCACCATCGCCAACGTCGGCGCGAGCGCGTGGAGCGGCTGGACGCTGGGGTACTCCTACGGGGGGAACCAGACGTTGCAGAACGGCTGGAACGGCACGTGGTCGCAGTCCAGCCACGCCGTGACGGTCGCCAACGCCTCCTACAACGGTTCGGTGGCGGCCGGCGCGAACACCAGCATCGGCGCCAACTTCACCTACACCGGCGGCAACGCCGCGCCGACCGTGTTCAGCGTCAACGGCACCGCGTGCAACGGCGTGGGATCGCCGTCCTCGACGCCGAGCACCACACCCAGCACGACGCCTAGTACGACCCCTAGTACGACCCCGAGCACCACCCCCAGCACGACGCCCAGCACCACCCCGAGCTCCACTCCCCCGTCGTCCGGCGCCCCGGCCCTGCACGTCTCGGGCAACCAGCTCGTGGACAGCACCGGGAAGGTCTTCGTCCCGCACGGAGTGAACCGCTCGGGGGCGGAGTTCGCGTGCGTCCAGGGCAAGAGCATCTTCGACGGTCCAGTCGACGACGCCTCGGTGGCCGCGATCGCGTCCTGGAAGGCGAACATCGTCCGGGTGCCGCTGAACGAGGACTGCTGGCTCGGAGAGTCGAACGTGCTGCCGCAGTACGGCGGCGCGACGTACCAGGCCGCGATCGAGAGCTTCGTCAGCCTGCTGCACCAGCACGGCCTGGCGGTCATCCTCGACCTGCACTGGACCGACGGCGTCTACACCGGCCAGTCCTCGGCCTGTTCGGTGGCCACCGCGACGTGCCAGAAGCCGATGCCGGACGCGGCGAACGCCCCGGCGTTCTGGGCCTCGGTGGCCGGCGCTTTCAAGAACGACAAGTCGACCGTCTTCGACCTCTTCAACGAGCCGTACCCGGACTTCGCCGCGGGCTTCAACTCCGCGGCCGGCTGGTCGTGCTGGCAGAACGGCGGCACCTGCACCGGCATCACGTATCAGGTCGCGGGGATGCAGTCGCTCGTGAACGCGGTGCGGGGCGCCGGGGCAAGCAATGTCCTGATGCTCGGCGGCGTGGCGTACTCGAACGACCTGAGCCAGTGGCTGGCGCACGAACCCACGGACCCGCTGCACAACCTCGCGGCCTCGTGGCACTCGTACAACTTCAACTCGTGCTCGTCCTCGTCATGCTGGGACTCCCAGGTGGCACCGGTCATCGCGCAGGTGCCGGTGATCCCCGGGGAGATCGGGGAGAACGACTGCGGGCACTCCTACATCGACACGCTGATGGCGTGGCTGGACAGCCACCACACCGGGTACTCGGCGTGGACCTGGAACACCTGGGACTGTTCGCAGGGTCCTTCGTTGATCAGCGCCTACGACGGGACGCCGACGGCTTACGGCGCCGGATACAAGGCGCACCTGGCCACGTTCTGAGCGGCCGCGGAGCCGATCGCCGCGCGGCCGGCTCCGCGACCAGTTCCGTGCGCAGCTGATGCCCGGTGCCGCCGACCCTCACCGGCGGCACCGGGCTGTTCATCCGCGTCCTCGCCGGTCAGGCGGCGCGATCGCGGAACTCGTGGTAGCGCTCTCGGATCTCCGGGAGCGGCTTGCCGTCGTACGTCTCAGTGCCCTGTGTCACGCGCCGGGGCGGATCGTCGGAGCCGGCCAGGGCCCAGGCGGCCTGCGCCGCCGCGCCGTCGGCCACGTACTCGCCCGGGGGCGGCACGGTCACCGCATAGCCGAGGATCGACGGGGCGACGGCACGGACGGCCTCCGAGCGCGCCCCGCCGCCGATGAGCAGGACGCGCCCGACCGGGACGCCGAGCTCGGTCAGCGCGTCCAGGCCGTCGGCCAGGCCGCAGAGCATGCCCTCCACCGCCGCGCGCGCCAGGTGTGCGGCGGTCGCGTTGGCCAGGCGCAGGCCGTGGATCGAGCCGGCGGCGTCGGGCAGGTTGGGGGTGCGCTCGCCTTCGAGGTACGGGATCAGCGTGAGGCCGTCGGCCCCGGGCGGTGCGGACAACGCCAGTCGGGAAAGCTCTTCGAGGTCGACACCGGCCATCGCCGAGGCGGCGTCCAGGACGCGTGCGGCGTTGAGGGTGCAGACCAGCGGGAGGTGGCGGCCGGTCGCGTCGGCGAAGCCCGCGACGGTGCCGGTGGCCTCGGCGGTCGCCAGGTCGCTGACCGCGAACACGGTTCCCGAGGTGCCGATCGACACGACGACGTCGCCGACCCGCGCGCCGAGGCCGAGCGCGGCCGCGGCGTTGTCGCCGGCGCCGGGGGCCAGCGCGAGGTCGCCGAAGTGCCCGACCACCTCGCGGACCCCGGCCACGCGCGGCACGACGACCTCCCGGCCGAGTGCCCTGGCGAGCAGGTCGAGGCGGTACTCGCCGGTGTTCGGCGACCAGTAGCCGGTGCCGGAGGCGTCGCTGCGGTCGGTGGTCAGCTCACTGATGTCGGTGCTGCCGCGCAGCCGCCAGGTGAGCCAGTCGTGCGGAAGGCAGACCGCTGCGACGCGCGCGGCGTTCTCGGGCTCGTGCTCGGCGAGCCAGCGGAGCTTGGTGACGGTGAACGAGGCCACCGGGACCGAGCCGACCGCCTGGGCCCAGGCCTCGGCGCCGAGCTCGCGCACGAGCTCGTCGGCGGCGTGCGCGGATCGCGTGTCGTTCCACAGCAGAGCCGGCCGAATCACCTCGCCGCGCTCGTCCAGGCACACCATGCCGTGCTGCTGGCCGCCGACCGCGAGCGCCTCGACGCCTTCCAGGCCGCCGGCCGCTTCGATGGCCGCGTGCAGCGCCTGCCACCACGCCTCGGGGTCGACCGCGGTGCCGGCCGGGTGCGGGGCGGAGCCCTGGCGTACCAGGGCTCCGCTGTCCACGTCGCGGATCACGACCTTGCACGACTGCGTCGAGGAGTCGACGCCGGCGACAAGTCTCACCGGGACCTCAGTGCTCACCGGGACCCCACCGCGCTCGGGCTTCGGTGCCTGTTCGCGGCCTGCCTCACCGGGCGCCCATCAGGTGCTCGACGGCGAGCTGGGTCAGGCGGACGGCGCCCAGGCCGCGCTCGGCGGCCTCGTCGGCGTCGAACTCCTCGAAGGCGGTGCGGTCGGCGAGCAGGTCGGCGTAGGTCTCGCCGGCGGCCAGAGTCGGCGTGGCGAGCTCGTCCACGCGCGCCGCCGCGCGGGCCTCGGCGACCTCGGGGTCGGCGCGGAACGCCGCGGCGCGCTCCTTGAGCAGCAGGTAGGTGCTCATGTTCGCGGCGGCGGACTGCCAGACCCCCGTGATGTCCTCGGTCCGGGCCGGCTTGTAGTCGAAGTGCCGGGGGCCCTCGTAGCCGCCGGTCTCCAGCAGGTCCACCAGGAAGAAGGCGTTGAGCAGGTCGCCGTGGCCGAAGACCAGGTCCTGGTCGAACTTGATGCCGCGCTGGCCGTTGAGGTCGATGTGGAAGAGCTTGCCCTGCCACAGCGCCTGCGCGATGCCGTGGGCGAAGTTCAGGCCGGCCATCTGCTCGTGGCCGACCTCGGGGTTCAGCCCGACCATCTCGTGGTGTTCCAGGGTGCTGATGAAGCCCAGCGCGTGGCCGATCGTCGGCAGCAGGATGTCGCCGCGCGGCTCGTTGGGCTTGGGCTCCAGGGCGAAGCGGATGCCGTAGCCGCGGTCGATGACGTACTCGGCCAGCATGTCCAAGCCCTCGCGGTACCGGTCCAGCGCGGCTCGCACGTCCTTGGCCGCATCCGATTCCGAGCCCTCCCGGCCGCCCCACAGGACGTAGGTGTGGGCGCCGAGCTCGGCCGCCAGGTCCAGGTTGCGCATGACCTTACGCAGCGCGTAGCGCCGGATGTCGCGGTCGTTGCTGGTGAACGCGCCGTCCTTGAACACCGGGTGGGTGAACAGGTTGGTGGTGGCCATCGGCACCTTCATGCCGGTGGCGTCCAGGGCCTCGCGGAACCGGGCGATGTGCTTGGCGCGCTCGTCGTCGGAGCTGCCGAAGGGGATCAGGTCGTCGTCGTGGAAGGTGACGCCGTACGCGCCGAGCTCGGCCAGCCGGTGCACGGTCTCGACCGGGTCCAGCGCGGGGCGGGTCGCGTCCCCGAAGGGGTCGCGCGCCTGCCAGCCGACCGTCCACAGGCCGAAGGTGAATTTGTCCGCGGGTGACGGTGCGACGGTCATGGCCGGCTCCTGGCACGATCGAGGGGAATTGTTCAATGGATGAACTTATGGTCCGGCTGTGGCATTGTCAAGACATGCCCGCGCCCACCAGCCCCGCCGACGCCGCTGATTCCGCCGACTCCGCCACAGCTGCCTCCACCGCTGCCGCCGCTTCCGCCGACCGTGACAACCGCGCCGACCGGGCCGCCGCCGAACCGGTTCGCCCGGCCGGCCCCGCCGACCGCGCGATCCCCAACCCGGCGCGCCAGGCCAGCATCCGCAACGCCAACCTGGCGCTGGTCTACCGCCTGATCCTGGACGCTCCCGCCCCACTGTCGCGCGCCGCGCTGGCGGCGGCCACCGGGGTGACCCGCGCGACCGCGTCGGCCCTGGCGGACGCGTTGTTGGAGGCGGGGCTGATCGTGGAAGTTTCACCGCCGCCGGCCACCGGCGCGGGCCGGCCGGCCGCCGGACTCGTGCCGGCCGCGGACGGACCGGCGGGGCTGGGGCTGGAGATCAACGTCGACTACCTGGCGGCGTGCGTGGTGGACCTGACCGGCGCGGTGCGCGCGACCGTCATCCGGCACGGCGACCAGCGGGGGCGCGCGGTGGCCGAGGTGCTGGCCGACCTGGCCGGGGCGGCCGGCGAGGCGACGGCCGCGGCCGGGCTGACGGTCGCCGGCGCGGCGCTGGCGGTGCCGGGTCTGGTCGAGGCGCCGCACGGCCGGATCCGGCGGGCGCCGAACCTGGTGTGGCAGGACGTGGAGATCGGGGCGGCGCTGGGGCGGGCACTGCCGGACATGCCGTTCGAGCCGGTGATCGGGAACGAGGCGGACTTCGCGGCGCTGGCCGAGGCCCATGGGGCGCCGGATGTGGGGGGCGCGCTGGACGGGATCGGCGGCGCGGCAGGCGGCGCCTCCGGCGCAGGGCTTGATGCGCGAGTTGATCCCGGCATGCCAGCCGAGCGCGATGCGGGCACCCGGGTTCCGAGCTCCAACGGCAACACCCCGGCCGAACGGCCGGCGCCCCTCACCGACTTCCTCTACGTCTCCGGCGAGATCGGCGTCGGCGCCGGCGTCATCCTGGACCGCGAGCTCTTCCGGGGCGCGCGCGGCTGGGCCGGCGAGATCGGGCACGTCACGGTCGTGCCCGACGGGGCCCGCTGCCGGTGCGGCGCCCGGGGCTGCCTGGAGACCGTCGCCGGGCTGGAGGCGCTGCGGCGTGACGGGCCCGAGGCCGCCGCGTCCGCGCTCGGCCGGGCGGCGGCGGCCGCCGTCAACCTGCTGGACCTGCCCGCGGTCGTGCTCGGGGGCGCGTACGCCCGGCCGGAGTTCGCCGCCTTGGTACCCGGCGTGGAGAAGGCGCTGGCCGAGCATGTGGTCTCCGCGGCCTGGGCCCCGGTCGCGGTACGCGTGTCGCGGCGCGGGACGGCGGCGGCGGTGACCGGCGCGGCGACGGCCGTCATCCGGCGCGTGCACGGCGATCCGGCCGCGTGGATGGCAGCCTGCTGATCCGGCGCCGGTTCCTTCTTTCCCCTCATCCCTGGCCGACGAGCCGGGCCAGCGCGCGGTCCAGGTCCAGGTGTCGGGGCTCGGAGCCGGCCGGGACGATCGCGTAGGCGTGGCACAGGAACATCCGCACCGCGACCTGCGGCGTGATCACCAGGGCGGTCGAGGCGCCGCTGCGCAGCTCGATCATCAGATCGCTGGGGCCGAAGGGCCAGACGTGCACGTCGCCCTCGCCGGTCGGGGTGTGCAGGCCGTCGGTCAGCAGGTCGCGGGCGAAGACCCACTCGATGCCGTCGACGGCGCCGCCGTCCTCGCCGCGGTCGGGGTCGACGTCCAGGAACGCCAGTCGGACCGCGAACGGGTCGTCGGAGCGGAAGCGGAGCACCGCGGGCACTCCGGCCATCCGCGTGTCGGAGGTCACCACGTGGGTCTTGAGCGGCTGTTCGTGGGTGGCGAGCATCGCTGTCACTCCTTGCTGTCGGCCGACCGGACGGCGTCACCATCCGGCCGCTGTACTGGCGTTATCACAACAAGGACTTGTGAAGGGAGCCTGACATTACGCCGTTTTCGCCGGATTCCCTGTGATCTAGGCCACACCCGGGACGAAACGGATCTTCGGTACCATCGGTACGCACAGCGACGACATGGGGTGCGATCGTGACCGAAGCGGCCGTAAACGACCAACCGGCATCCGACGACGCGGAGCCGGAACCGGGCCCGCCCGGTGCCGACCTCGCGGCGTACACCCGCGTCTACGAGGAACACAACGCCCGCCTCACGGCCTACGCCCGCACCCTCACCGGCAACCCCTCCACCGCCGAGGACCTGGTCGCCGAGGCCCACTTCCGCGTCTGGCGCCGCATCGCGGCCGGCCACGCGGTCGAGAACATCCCGGCCTACCTGGCCACGACCATCCGCAACCTCGCGAACACCCTCCACCGCGCCACGACCGAGATCCCCCTCCCGACGGAATCCGCCGAAGCCGCCGCGGCGTTCGGCCGCCCGCACCCGAGCACCGGCACCGAGGACCTGTCGCAGCAGGTAGCGCACGTGGACTTCATCACGCGCCTCCTGAAGGACCTGCCGGAACGCTGGGTCCAGGCCCTGTGGCTGTCAGAGGTCGAGGACCTCCCGCTGGAGACGGTCGGACGCCACATCGGCGCGAACAGCAACGCGACCGCCGTGCTGCTCAACCGCGCACGCGAGGGGCTGCGCCAGGCATTCCTGCGCGGCTACCCGGGAGCGCCGGCGGACGAGGCGTGCGCGAAGCACTGGCAGAAGCTGCCGTCGCTGGTGCGCGGCGGCCTGTCGGCACGACAGACGGACTCGCTGCGCGCGCACGCGGAGCAGTGCGACGACTGCCGGGCGCGCATGGCCGCGCTGCAGCAGGTCAACCTGCGACTGCCGGTGCTGCTCGGCCCGGCGCTGCTGCTGCTCACGCTGGGCGGCGGGTCGCGGTGGCTGTTCGCGGTGGGGGCTGGTGCGGGCGTGGGCGTGGGAGCTGGTGCGGGCGCGGGGGCTGGCGCGGCTGGCGGCGCGGCGGCTGGCGCGAAGACCGCTGGAACGGTTGGCGCGGCCGGCGCGAAGGCTGGCGGCAGCGCTGCTGGCGCGAAGGTAGTCGGGGCGGCCGGCGCGATCGGCGCAAAGACTGGCGGCAGCGCTGCCGGCGCGAAGGCTGGCGGTACGGCTGGCGCGATCGGCGCAAAGACTGGTGCCAGCGCCGCCGGCGCGAAGGCAGCCGGTGCGGTCGGCGGTGCGAAGGGCGGCGGGGTTGCTGGCGCTGTCGGCGCGACGCGTCACCTTCGCCATGTCGGCGGCAAGCTGCGGCACGGGGTTTCGAGCGGTGCCGGCAAGGCGGCTGTGGTGTCGGCGGGTGTGATGGGTTCGGCTGCCATCGCTGTCGCGGCGGTGGCTTTGACAGGCGGTGCCGCACATTCGAGCGCCACCCCGCAGACACCCGTCGAGACCCAGCCCGCCAAGACCACGGCACCCGTGGCCAAGACCACACCCTCGAAGCCAGCGCTCAAGCCCTCGACGCCAGCGCCTGCCCCGGCGACTACACCTCCGCAGCAGCCGGTGGCGCCGGTCCACTACACGCCTCGCCATGCCGCGCCCAAGGTTCCGGCGCCAGCTCACACACCGGCCCCAACCCAGACTCAGGCCGCACCGGTGCAAGCTCCCGCCGCTCAGGCCCCTGCGACACCGCAGCCGACGCCGGTGGCGACGCAGTCCCCTGCGTCACCGCCGCCGAGCACACCTCCGGTCACACCGCCGCCTTCCAGCACGACCACCACACCCACGCCGACTCCGCCGCCCTCAAGCGTGCCCGCGCCGCCGACCACCCCGACCACCCCGACCACCACAGCCACCCCGCCGCCGCCCTCGACCACGCCGAGCAAGCCGGACCACGACATCGACGTGACCATCGCCGTGAATCCGCAGCACCAGGTGACAGTCACCGTGCACCTCGACCACCTTTCCTCGAAATCACCCGGATGACCGCGACCGACAGGACACGCCGCCGCCGCCGATGAGTTGCTGGGGTGGGGGTTCGGTCGACCGAAGGAGGCCCGAGGCGATGTCCAAGTCCGGCAAGAAGAACGAGGGCGGTGACCACGTCGCGAAGTCCGACGTGCGCCACCGCTACAAGGTGACGGAGTTCGCCGACTTCACCCGGCGCGAGATGAAGCCCGACGGTTCGGAGAAGCTCATGCCCCGAGTCGCGGTCCTGACCCCGATGAACGGGGGTAAACAGGTCCGCGCCTACGTCCCGGGCAACCTCGACGAACCGCTGGAGGTCGGCTCGGTCGTGATGTGCCGGGCCCACGACAAGCCCAACAAGGGCGACGGCCCGCCGGTGAAGTTCCGCATCACGAACGTCGTCGGCGCCGGAGACACCGGCGGCGCGGACACGCTCAGCGCCGCGCAGAACGCGCAGCTCGCAGGCCGTGCGACGGCCGGGGCGGCGCCGATGGAGCAGCGCGAAGCCGCACGCCAGTAACGAAGGCACTGCGAAGGCTGGCTGATCCAGCCAGCCGATCCGGGGCGTTCCCAGAGGGGACGCCCCGGACTCATGCATCTGATATCAAAGGCCTCAGCAGCCGAAGCACCAGGAACCCTCCGATACCGGGCAACAACGCCGCCAGCTTGACGGCGAGAACAGCGCGATCGTTACGCCACGTCGCAAGAACGATGACGAGATACGCGCAACCGTGCGTCGGACCGATCAGCGACGTCACCGGCTTCGCATGGAGCGTGGCGAGGTTCCCCAACAACACGATCAGCGTGACGAGCTCGACGAACGCAGCGACACGGAAGAAGCGAGCAGCCACCGTCACGCCCCCGTCGTCGAACCCGGACGCACGATCATCAGAACCGTGACAGTCGCCCACAACAGGTTGAAGACCCCGGTCGCCGCACCAAGCCGGGCAGCGACCTTGGCGACGCCGACGCCACCAGCGGCTGCATCATCCAATCCCTCAAGAGCAGCGTGCTGCGCCGGCAGAATCCACAGCGCAAGAACGCCTGCCGCCACGGCCGTCAGGCCGATAGCCGTGATCAGCCACGCGCTACCCAGAACCCCCATATTGCTCGCCGTAGCGAACCCGAAGACGGGAACAGCGATACCGACACCCGCGTACACACGGCACACCCGATAAAGCAGACGAGGCGAGGCCGCACCCTCAGCATCCTCATGAGCCCGTCGCAGAGCCTTGGGAAACATACTCGCGGCGACGGCCACCGGCCCCACCGCGATGATCGCCGCCAGAACGTGCAGCGACAGCAAGAATTTGGTCACCTCGTGACGCTATCCAGCCGCCGACCCGATCCCCAGTGGCAATAGTGCCAGGTTTCAACGGAAAAACGCCACCGCAGTAAGAGATGCTCTGAACAGCGAGAATACTCAAACCAACGCGACAAACCGCCACCCCACCCACCCCCGCCGAGGTATGTTCTCGCCATGCACACCGTCGCCATCATCGCCCTGGACGGCGTGATCCCCTTCGACCTCTCCACCCCGATCGAAGTCTTCAACCGAGCCCGCCTCCCCGACGGACGCCCCGGCTACCAGGTCCGCGTGTGCGCCGAGCACCCCGAGCTCAACGCCGGAAGCTTCACCCTGCGCGCGCCCTACGACCTGCGAGCCCTCCACGACGCGGACACGATCATCGTCCCCGGCGTCGAAAACCCCCTCACGCCCCTCCCGACCGCCGTCCGCGACGCCCTGCGCGCCGCCGCGCAGAACGGCACCCGCATCGCCTCAATCTGCGTCGGCACCTTCGCCCTGGCCGCCACCGGCCTGCTCGACGGCCTGCGCGCCACCACACACTGGCTCGCCGCCGACCGACTCGCCGCCGCCTATCCCGCGATCGAGGTCGACCCGCGCGTCCTGTACGTCGACAACGGCCAGTTCCTCACCTCGGCCGGCGCCGCCGCAGGCCTGGACCTGTGCCTGCACATGATCCGCAAGGACTACGGCTCCGCCGTCGCCGCCCACTGCGCGCGCCTGTCGGTGATGCCGCTGGAGCGCGAGGGCGGCCAGGCGCAGTTCATCGTCCAGGACCACACCCCCGCCCCGCGGGGCGGAACCCTGGAGCCGCTGCTCACCTGGCTCGGCGCCAACCTCGGCCGCGACCTCACGCTCCCCGACATCGCCGCCGAGGCCGGCCTGAGCACCCGCACCCTCATCCGCCGCTTCCGCGACCAGACCGGCACCACCCCGCTCCAGTGGCTGCACCGGGCCCGCACCCGCCGCGCGCAGCACCTGCTGGAGACCACGCAGCACTCGGTGGAGCGGATCGCGGCGCAGGTGGGGTTCGGGTCGGCGACGGCGTTCCGGGACCGGTTCAAGCGGACCACCGGGATCAGCCCGAACGCCTATCGGCGGACGTTCACGCCCGCCGAGCCCTGAACCCCCGCGCCCCGCGACCTCCCACCCGCCACCCTCGCCGCGCGCACAACCCTTATGGCCCTCTCCAACTGGCGCCCCACCCCTAGTGGATCTCTAGTGGGAAAACAGTAGGCCGCCGAATCCGGGGGCCGCGAGAGGAATGAGCGCATCATGCAGCACCTGCGTCCGGCCCGCGCCGCCGGGATATTCTTCGCCGCGGCCGTGCTGGCCGCCACTGCCGCCGGCTGCGGCAGTGCCAAGAGCAGCAAGTCCAGTTCGTCCAGCGGGAGCGGCGGCGCGACCGGCTCGAATTCGAGCACCCGCATCGGCATCCTGCTGCCGGAGTCGAAGACGACCCGGTACGAGGCGTTCGACAAGCCGCTGCTGGAGGCCGAGCTGAACGCCAAGATGCCCGGCGTGCAGATCGACTACTACAACGCCGGCCAGGACGCCACGGTCCAGCAGACCCAGGTCGACACCGCCCTGACCAAGGGCGACAAGGTCCTCGTCCTGGACGCCGTGGACTCCAAGTCCATCCAGGCCTCCGTGCAGAAGGCGCACGACGCCGGGGTGAAGGTCGTGGCCTACGACCGGCTCGCGCAGGGCCCGGTCGACGCCTACGTCTCCTTCGACAACATGAAGGTCGGCGAGCTGCAGGGCACCGCCCTGCTGACCGCGCTGGGGTCGGGCGCCGCGAGCAAGCAGATCGTGATGATCAACGGCTCCCCCACCGACCCGAACGCCGCGCAGTTCAAGGCCGGCGCGCAGTCGGTGCTGAACGGCAAGGTGAAGATCGGCAAGGAGTACGACACCCCGAACTGGGACCCGAACACCGCCAACCAGGAGATGGCCGGCGCCATCACGGCACTCGGGGCCGCCAGCATCAACGGCGTCTACTCCGCCAACGACGGCATGGCCGCCGGTATCGCCACCGCGCTGAGCGCGAGCGGCCTGCACGTGCCGCTCACCGGTCAGGACGCGCAGCTCGACGCGCTCCAGCGGATCGAGGCCGGCACCCAGACCATGACCATCTACAAGCCGTACAAGCCCGAGGCCACCGGTGCGGCCGACGTGGCCGTGCAGTTCGCGCAGGGCAAGACCCCCGGCACGGACCTGCTGCCGGACAAGCAGACGTCGGGCTCCGGACAGTCGGTGCCCTCGAAGCTGATCACCCCGACCGTGGTCGACAAGAGCAACGTCTGCACCACCGTCGTCAAGGACGGCCTGTACACCGCCGCGCAGGTCGGCATCACCTGCTGATCCTGCTGGTCCCTTCCAGGCCCGCCTGAGGCAGAGGGCGCACTCGCCCGAGTGCGCCCTCCCCCGAGGCCCGCCTGAGAGCTACAGAGCAGCAGCAGAAGCCGAAGCCCCGAGCCAACGCGGAGGTACCCCCATGCCCGACACGACTTCGCAACCCGTGCTGGAACTGCGCGGTGTCTCCAAACGGTTCGGCGCCGTGCAGGCCCTCTCCGGCGTCGACCTGGCAGTCCACGCCGGGGAGGTCGTCGCACTGGTCGGCGACAACGGCGCCGGCAAGTCCACCCTGGTGAAGGCCATCGCCGGGGTGAACCAGCCGGACGAGGGCGAGATCGTCTGGGAGGGCAGCCCGGTCGGCATCAAGGGCCCGCACGACGCCCAGAAGCTCGGCATCGCGACCGTCTACCAGGACCTCGCGCTGGCCGACAACCTCGACGTGGTCGGCAACCTGTTCCTGGGCAGCGAGATCCGCAAGGCGGGGATCCTCGACGAGATCGCGATGGAGGGCCGCTCCCGCGAGCTGCTCCAGACGCTGTCGATCCGCATCCCGAGCGTCCGCATCCCGGTGGCCTCGCTGTCTGGTGGCCAGCGGCAGACCGTGGCCATCGCCCGCTCGCTGATCGGCGACCCCAAGGTGGTGCTGCTCGACGAACCCACCGCGGCCCTGGGCGTCGAGCAGACCGCGCAGGTGCTGGACCTGGTCGAGCGGCTGCGCGACCGGAACCTCGGGGTGATCCTGATCAGCCACAACATGGTCGACGTGATGGCCGTCGCGGACACCGTGGCGGTGCTGCGGCTGGGCCGCAACAACGGGTTCTTCGACGGCCACCACACCAACGAGCAGGAGATCATCTCGGCGATCACCGGCGCCACCGACAACGCCGTCACCCGGCGGGCGGCCCGGCACCCGGAGGGACAGGAATGAGCCAGGACCCGAACAGCGGCGGCACGCGCGGGGACCGCGAGGGCGAGGGCCGCCAGGTCCCGCCGCCGATTCCGACCGGCGCCGGCGACTACAGCGGCGAGGACCGGCCGGTGCCGGCCGGCGGCGGCTCGGTCAGCGACAAGGTCGAGGAACTGCTGGCCGCCGGCGCCACCCCGGCGGAGGCCACGGCCCAGGCCGCGAAGGCGACCGGCGAGTCGAAGGACGTGGTCCGGGAGATCGTCGAGACCATGGTCCCGGCGGCCGGCTCGGCCGCCGACCCGCGGCTGTTGCAGCGCCAGAGCGGCGTGGGCGGCTACTGGAACGAGTTCATGCGCCGGGTCAAGGGCGGTGAGCTGGGCTCGCTGCCGGTGATCGTGGCCCTGGCGATCATCTGGATCGTGTTCTGGAGCCTGAACAGCACGTTCCTGTCGGCGCAGAACCTGTCGAATCTCTCGCAGCAGATCGTCGGCACCGGCATGATCGCCCTCGGCGTGGTGTTCGTGCTGCTGCTCGGCGAGATCGACCTGTCGGTCGGCTCGGTGTCCGGACTGGCCGCGGCGGTGTTCGCCGTGACGTCGGTGAACCACGGCGTGAACCAATGGCTGGCGCTGATCCTCGCGCTGGCCACCGGCACGGCCACCGGGTTCGTCCACGGCTTCTTCTTCGCCCGGATCGGCGTGCCGGCGTTCGTCGTCACCCTGGCCGGCAACCTGGCGTGGAACGGTCTGATGCTGAAGGTGCTGGGCGCCACCGGCACCGTCAACCTGCCGAACAACGGCATCGTCTCCAAGCTCTACACCACCATCTACGGCCAGCAGGCCGCCGGCTACGGCGCCGCGGCGATCGCGGTCGTGCTCTACGCGCTGGTCGCGCTCTACGGCCGGCTGCGGCGGCAGCGGGCCGGGGTGCCGGCGCAGCCGATCGGCGAGATCGCGGCGCGGGTGATCCTGCTGGCGATCGTCGCCTTCGTGGTGGCGTACGTGTTCAACCAGTACAAGGGCCTGCCGCTGGCGCCGCTGATCTTCCTGATCTTCATCGTGGTCGGCGACTTCATCCTGCGGCGCACGGTCTACGGCCGCCGCATCTTCGCCGTCGGCGGCAGCATCGAGGCGGCCCGCCGGGCCGGTATCAGCGTGCCGTTCATCCGCATCACGGTGTTCATGATCTGCGGCCTGATGTCGGCGGTCGGCGGCATGTTCCTGGCCGGCCAGATCGAGTCGGCGTCCCAGACCTCCGGCAGCGGCAACCTGCTGATGAACGCGATCGCGGCCGCGGTCATCGGCGGTACGAGCCTGTTCGGCGGACGCGGCAAGACCTGGTCGGCGCTGCTCGGTGCGCTGGTCATCGGCTCGATCCAGTCCGGCATGAACATCCAGGGGCTGGCGAACAGCATCCAGTTCATGGTCACCGGCGCCGTGCTGCTGGCCGCGGTGGTCATCGACTCGGTGGCGCGGCGCACGCAGAAGGCCAGCGGCCGCGTTTAACGCGGGGCCGCGATCAACGAACAGACCGATCCAGCTCGGCCAGCACCGGCGGCAGCCCGACGGTCAGCATCCGGCGCCGGACATGTCCGAGCAGCCGGGCCATGAAGAAGCCGCTGGGCCCGGTGAAGCCGGTGTGGTCGTAGTGCAGGCGGGTCCCCTCGGCGGTGGCCGACAGCCGGTAGGCGACCTCGGACTGGTCGCCGCCGCCGCTGTCGGCCCAGGAGAAGCGCAGCAGCCTGGGGGCGTCGGCCTCCAGCACGACGCAGTCGACGACGCCGTCCCACCCGGGCTTGGGCTTGGCGACGAACTGGAAGCGTGTGCCGACCACGGTGTCGAACCCGACGGGACGGCCGCCGGCCCCGGTCGCGGTCCAGCGGGGTATCAGCTCCGGATCGGTGAGGGCGCGCCAGACCACGTCGGCGGGGCGCGGGTAGTCGTTGACGAGATGGATGGCGCTCATGCGGGCCTCCGAAGGTTGTTTACTGTCACTGAAAAATTACTGTAACAGAAACTTTTCTGTGACGGCACTAGACTGGACGGCATGAGCCCGCCCGAGAGCCTGCGCGAGCGCAAGAAGCGCCAGACCCGCCAGCTGCTCGCCGACACCGCGACGCAGCTGTTCCTGGCCAGGGGCTTCGACGGGGTGCGGGTGAGCGAGATCGCCGAGGCCTGCGGGGTCTCGGAGAAGACGGTGTTCAACTACTTCCCCACCAAGGAAGCGCTGATCATGGACCGCCTCGACGGCGCCTCCGACGCGCTGCTGGCGGCGCTGGCCGATCCGGGCGTGGCGCCGGTGCGGGCGGCGCTGGAGGTACTGGCCGACGAGCTGGCGATGATGATGGGGCAGCTGGCCGCGCGGAAGAACTTCCGGGAAGGCGCGGAGCTGTATCGGCGATTCAGCACGCTGTTATGGTCGACGCCGGCGCTGAGGGCGCATCAGAACGCTGTCACCGAGCGGGTGACCGCCGAGGCGGCGAAGGTGCTGGCCGAGCGGGGCGCGCAGGATCCGGCGGATCCCGAGCCGCAGATCACGGCGGCGGCGCTGTTGGGGCTGTGGAGAGTACAGTTTCGCAGCCTGGAGCGGCGGCTGGATGGGGCGGAGTCGGTGGATCAGCTTGCTGCGGCGGTCACCGAAGATGTGCGGAGAGCCGCCGCTGTCTTGGAGCAGGGGCTCGGACGCTAGGGCCGGCCAAAGCCGCTACCTCGACCAGTAACACCGACGCCCCACACACGCGCCGCCCAGCAAAAACTCACCACCGCATCGCCTACCCGGCCGCGCCAGCCGCTTTGGCTCGCGCGCTCCGCGACCGAGCCAGAGCCGGTAAGCAGCTCGCTCAGCCGCACCGCGAACCCGGTGGGCAGTTCGTTCAGCCGCAACGCCAGCCCGCTGCCCCACCGCGAGCCCGGTGGGCAGCTCGCTGCCGCACCGCCAGCCCGGTAGGCAGCTCGTGCCGCACCGCCGGCCCTGCCGTGCCGGCCCAGCACCAGGCTCGCCGCCACCGCGCCAGTTCTGCCCCAAGCTGCCGCCGCGCTCGCCCGGCAGGCAGCCCGCCCCCGCGCCGATTACCCCGCGCCCACCCCGCGCCTACCCAGCCGCCGCGTCCGCCACCTTCGCCCGCGCTCCGGCATCGATCTCGTACGCCAGAATCAGCTCCGCGATGGCCCGCGGGTTCGACAGCGAGCGGCCCGTCTGCTTCTCCAGCCTTCGCAGGCGGTTGCGGACTGTGTTCGGGTGCACGAACAGGCGCGCGCCGGCCTCGCCGGCCGAGCCGTCGGCGTCGAGCCAGGCGCCGAAGGTGTCCAGGAGGAGGGTGCGGTCCTGGACTGTCAGTTCGTCGAGGCCGGCGAGGATGCCGCGGGCTACGCGCGTCATGATGTCCGGGGCGCTGCCTGCCACGGCGGACAGGGGGTCGCTGCCGAAGACCACGACGCGGCGGCGGTCGGCGGCGCCGTGGAGGGCGATGCGGGCCAGGCGCAGGGCCAGGGAGGTCGAGCGGAGGTCGTCGTAGGGCGGGGAGACGCCGACGCGCGCGCCTTCGCCTGCGCGCAGGGCCGTCACCAGGCGGTCCAGTTGGGGGTTCGGTCCGGGCAGGGCCGCGACGCCGATCTCGACGTCGTGCATCAGTCGCCAGGCCGAGTCGATGCCGAGGACGCCGAGTCCCTGCTCGATGTGCGGCAGCGCGTGGCGCCCTATCTCCGGGACGCGGGCGGCGATGACCACGAACGGGCCGCTGGCCGGCAGGCGCAGCAGTTCGGCGGCCTCCCACACGTTCGTGTCGGCCAGCCGTCCTTCCAGCAGCGCCTGCACCACCGCGGCGCGCCGCTGTTCCTCGCTGCGGATCTGGCGGCTCAGCTCGTCGCGGTAGCCGGTGGACATCTCGCGGGTGAAGGCCTCCAGGGACGCTATCAGGATGGTCGCGGCGTCCAGGCAGGCGTCGGCCGACATCCCCATGCCGCGCGCGGTCTCGACGATCGCCGACCACACCACGCGGAAGGCGACCCGGTAGCCGTCCATCACCACGGTCAGCGGGATGCCGTCGGCGGCCCCTATCCGGCCGGTGGGCCCCGCGATACGCAGGTCGGCCTTCTGGCGGCGGGCCATCGGGTCGAACGCCGAGACCACGTGGTCGTGGACTGATTCGCGCAGCAGGTCGCGGCTGACCATGCCGGCGTAGACGGGAAACTGCTCGTAGACGCGGGTCATCACCGTGTCAGTGATCTCGTCAGCCCGCTCCAGCATCAGCGCGGCGAGCCTCGTCAGCTCGGCAATCTTCTGGTCGACGTGTTCACGCCGCGGACTTCCGATCTCCACACGGCGCACCTTAGTGCTGTAGCGGTCTGGTCACAGGACGAATCGCGGATTGATCACTCTTATGTGGGGAGTTCTGACCCCCCGCGGCCTAGTCGAGCTGATCGGGGTCGGCCGGGTCGGCAGGGTCGGCAGGATCAGAGACCTCGGCGGGATCAGCAGAGTCCTGCCAAGGGAACGGCCAGTCCAAAAGCTCCTCCCGGCGCAGCGCCGCCACCGAGCTGACAGCGTCGTGATGCATGCCCCGATACGGATCGGCCACCGCCGCCTCCAGCAGCGGCAGAGCCGAGCCCGCCGCCATCGACGCCCGCACCGCCGGATGCATCGCCTCCAGGCTGCCGGCCCGGCCCATCTCCAACACCCAGACCGCTTCGGGCCCTGACATCCGCGCCAGATGCGCGTAGGCGAACAGCCGGGCCTGGAACGGCAGCTCGGGACCGGCGTCCCGAAGCAGGGCGTGGACCAGGTCCGCCTCGTCGGCGGAGGCCGAGGCGATCCGCTGGATCCGGCGGACCACGTCGACGTCGCGCCGCAGCGTCTCGCGCGCCTCGGACAAGACCGCGGGGTCCCGGACCTTGCGGAACGCGGCGAGCCGCACGGCCGGCGGAGCGCACTCGTGCAGGCTGATCGCGGCAGCGACCCCCGGCTCGGCGTCCGTGACTCCGTCCGTCACCAGTCTGCTGAGCGTGGCGTTCGGCGTGAGCGCGTTCGAAGCCAGCGCGATCCGCACCCGCGCACTGGCCTGCTCGGTCAGCGCGTAGTCGACGAACGTCCGGGACAGCGGAGCATGGCTGGCGAGGCGTAACAGGGCCCTGGCATACCGGACGGCCTGCGGCTCGCCGACGATGCGGCCGGTGACGCCCATCGGCGCCGCCTCCGACGCGATGCGCGACAGCGTCCCCGGCGGCGCCAGCGCGAGCAGGATGTTCCCGCCGCGCCACAGGTGGTCGTCCATGCCCAGCAGGGTGTGCGGCGGGTGACCGCCCTCGTCCTGCGGCTCCTGTCGCAGGAGACTGTGAAGACTCCCGGGCCAGTGGTCGACAGCGACGATCGCTTCGACCCACCGCCCCAGACCCGGACCCAGACCCAGACCCCGACCCAGACCCCGCCCCGCGCCCCACCCGGCACCCCGCCGAATCCGGCGCGCCAGCGCCGCCGCCGTCGCCCCGGCCCCCGGATCCAGCAGCACGGTCAGCGCGACCGTCGCCGGACGCACCCGCAGGTACACGTCCTCGACACTGATCGTGCCGACCCGGATCCCGATCAGCACCAGATCGCGCAGGTGCCCGAAGGCGTCCAGCCCCGGCCGCCGCACCCGCGCCAGGTCGCGGTCGTAGTCGGCGATGGTGGGACGGGCGCGCAAAGTCGGCGGCGGATTGAGATGCGCTCGCTCCACCAACTCCGGCGCCACCTCGCTGATGGCGAACCGGAGGTCTTCGTCGACTTGCCGCAATGCGTCCCGGAATTCCGCCTCCAGCGCCTCGATGTCGTCGGCCACGGGACCTCCGTCGGATACGTACAACACGCAACCTGGCAACAAAGCTGTCTCAGACCTCTTTCACAGGCTCAACGCTGGCTATGGTGGAAACGTGTCCGAGTTCGGGATCGAGATGCGCCGCCTGCGCATGCGCCGCGAGAAGTCGCTGGCCGCGCTGGCTGAGAGCGTGCACTACGACAAGGGCTACCTGAGCAAGATCGAGACGGGGCGGCTGCCGGCCAACCGGCGGCTGGCCACCCTGATCGATGTGGAGCTGGGCGCCGACGGAGACCTGGTCGCGTTGGTGCCCGAAGAGCCGCGGCGTCGGGGCGGATCCGGCGCCGCGGCCGGTCCGGACGGGGAGCCGGACTGGGGACGCGAGCTGGTCGCTTTCGGCGACGCCCTGTCCGTGCCGCTAGCGCTGCGGCCGTCGGCGGCCCGCGCCGAGGCCGACGAGCTGCGGCTGCTGGCGCACTACCGCGAGGAGTTCGACCGGCACCGCAAGCTCAGCCAGCAGCTGCCGCCGGAGCTGGTGCTGCGCCGGCTGATCGTCGATTTCAATACCCTGATGGAGTTGGCGCAGATCTCGCAGACGGCCGCGCCGCGGTTGTGCCTGCTGGCCGCCCGCTACGCCGAGTTCATCGGCTGGATGTGCCAGGAGGCCGGACGCCTGGACCACGCGCTGGCCTGGACCCGCCGCACCGCGGAGCTGGCGACCCGCGCCGAGGCCGCGGACCTGGCCGTGTACACGCTGGTGCGGGAGGCGGAACTGGCGCTGTACGACGGGGATCCGGCGACCGCCGTGGAGCTGGCCGGCCGGGTACTGGAGGACCCGCGGGCCCGGGCCCGCAGCCGCGGCCTGGCCGCGCACCGCCAGGCGCAGGCGTTCGCGGTACGCGGCGACCACGCACGCTGCCTCAGCTCCCTGGACCACGCCCGCGACCTGCTGCATCCCGAACGCGTCGCGCAGGACGAACCGGTCGTGGGCTCGGTCACCGTCGGCGGGCTGGACAACGCGATAGCCGGCTGGTGCCACTACGACCTGGGACGTCCGCAGCGGGCCAGCGAGTTCCTGGCCGATGCCCTGGACCGGACGCCGACCGAGGCACACCGCTCCCGCGCGCTGTTCGGAGCCAGGCTGGCGCTCGCCTACGAAGCCGCGGGCGAGCTGGACGAGATGCAGGTCGTGACGCTCCAAGTCCTGGAGGACGTCGGCTTGGTGCGCTCCGCGGGTGCCAACGCCGAACTGCGCGGCCTGTCCCGGGCGTTGATGCGCCACCACAACGTCCGTGCCTTACGAGAGTTGCGAAACTGCCTCGACGAAGCGCTCGTCGACACCCGACGTGCCTGATGGACACTGACAGCGCGAGCGCGAGCGGGACCGGCGCCGCCGAGGAACAAGCCGAACCATCCGCAGGAATCGCAGGACCCGTACAAGCCACGGAAGCCGTGGCCACTACTGAAACCGCCGAAACCACCGAAGCCACCGACTGGCGCCGCTTGGACAGTGTCGTCGTCCTGGCCACGCCCTGGTTCGACGTCCGCCAGGACGCCGTGATCCGCCCCGACGGCGCCGCCGACGTTTACCACCACGTCGCCACCCTCGGCTCGGTGACCGTCCTGCCGGTCGCCGACGACGGCCGGGTCCTGCTGACCCGCCAATGGATCTACACGCACGGCGGCGTCCAGTGGCGCCTGCCCGCCGGCACCATCGAGCCCTACGACGATCGCCCGATCGCCGCCGCCCGCCGCGAACTGGCCGAGGAGACCGGGCTGCGCGCCGTCCGCTGGTCCGCCATCGGCGCGGTCAACGGCGCCGACAGCCTCACCAACCACGTCGACCACGTCTTCGCCGCGCAGGGGCTGACGCAGGGCGAGGCGGCGCGCGAAGGCGGCGAGGCCGACATGGCGCTGTGCTGGCTGACCTACGAACAGGCCCTGGAACTGGTGTGGTCCGGCCAGATCCGGCACGCGGGCAGCGCCTACGCGCTGCTGTCGTTCGGACACCTCAGCGAGCGTTTATCGGCTTGAACGCCGCGGCGTGGCCCCGTAATCTGCCCCGGATCGCACCACAGCGAGACCGCACCACCGAAACCGGGGACCGAATTGACAGTAGTCACCCGCCTCGACGACATCGCCGACGCGCACCCGCTGGGCCCACGCACCCCCTTCATCGCCGTCGCCGACGGCGTCCAGGTCGCCGAGGGCGACTTGATGGCGAAGTCCTGGATGGGAGACGAGACCGGCCGCCTGGTCGATGTCCGATGGCGGCCCGGCCACCGGGACGCCGCGCGGCTCGTGCTGGAAGCGGCGATCGCCGCGGCCCGTCCCAGCGAGGTGCTGAACGCCTCGACCAACGTCGCCGTGCATCGTGCCCCGGCCGAGCGCGTCGCGCTGCTGGAGTCCTGCGGCTTCGAGCTGTGGCAGGAGAAGGAGGGGTTCTGGTGGGCCGACGAGGGCCGGGACCTGCCGCTGCCGGAAGGCATCACCGTGCGGCGCCTGGCAGAGGTCGGCGCCGACCGCTTCGCTGAACTGATCGCCGCCTGCTCGACCGGCACGCTGGACCGCATCGACGCCGACGCGATGGCCGCGATGGGTCCGGCGAAGTGGGCCAGGGCGTTCCTGGACAGCGCGACCGACTCGACCTGGCTGCTGGCCGAGGACACGGCGAGCGGCCAGGCCGTGGGTTTCGTGTCCGTCGGCGAGTTCGACCCGGGCGTGGGAACCATCACCTACATCGCCGTCGCACCCGGGCAGCGCGGCCGTGGCCACGTCGACGCGCTGCTCAAGCTGGCCAACCACACGGCGCGGGATCTCGGCTTCCACGCCGTGCTCTGCGACACGGACACCCTGAACGTCCCGATGCAGCAGGCCTTCCGCCGCAACGGCCACAGCTCGGAGGCGACCGAATGGCACAAGTGGATGCATCGGCGAACAGTGTGAGGGCTGCTCAGTCCTCATCAGAGTCCTGATCAGTGTCCGGCTCATCAGCGAGCAGATGCTCGATCGCCTTCTGACACAGCTCCCTGATCATCTCGGGCGGAATCGCGTAGTCGCGCGCGGGCAGGAACGACACCGGATCCGCCAGCGCGCCGTCCGGGCCGAACGGCTCCACGACCACCTCGATGTCCACGACATCGCCCTCGGCGAGCGCCAGCGGGGCGTCGAAGTGTGAGTCCGAATCCGCGACGAGCGCCGCGCCGCCGAGCTGGTACCGGTAGCTGAAGCGGACGCCCACGGCGCCGCCGTACTCCGACGCCTCGGTCGGCAGCGCCAGCTGCTCGGCGAGCGCGGCGACGAGCTCTTGGGCCGTCGCGCCCTCGTGGATCCTGACTTCGTGTGAAACGTTCAGCGACTGGTTGCGTGCGTAAAGGTGCAGCAGCGCCTCGTCGGCCACAGCCGGTTCGGCCACCGGCACCGGCGCGGGCAGCACCTTGGTCCCGACCGCGCGGTCGCGCGTCCACACCGCCGTCAGCTGGTCGGCGGCCGCCGCCCGCCGTCCGCCGAACGCGTCCAGGTACCGGCGAGGCGCCAGCACCGGCGGCAGCTCGCTGTCGTCCAGGCGCACGATGAACACGAACGGCCGCGCGCGCCGCTGCTCCAGCACCATCGCCGCGGAGATCTCGCTGTTCACCCAGTACCGGTCGCGTGCCGCCGCGGACCACACCAGCACGTAGAAGTCCGACCGCTCCAGCGCGCCGTTGATGCTCATCACCACGTCGTCGCCGGGCAGGATGTCCATGATGTCCAGGAACGGGTCGATCCCCCGCTCCAGCAGGTCCTGGTGGAACTTCAGCACCTCGGTGCGGTCGGCCGTCGCGTAGGAGATGAAGACGGCGGGACCACGCCCCTCACGATGATGCGGCATGTTGTCTCATTCGGTTTCAAGGTGTGCGGAACAGGCGGCGGAAAAGCTGCGCCGGCCGACAAGCCGACGCACGCAATATAGGCGCCCTGACCTGATGCCCCGAATCCCCGTACAAAGTCCAGCAGGCCCACCACGCCGGATGCTCCGGCTCCGGCACGGCCGCGGCCGGCGCCACCCGCCCGGCGCGGACGTCGAGCTGCGCGCGTTGCAGCGCCACGTCGCGAGGGAGATAGCGCAGGTAGTCCTCGAACCGGTCGAGCAGCGCGGTGGTGACAGAGACCTCTGCGATCCACCGTGCGGCCACCACCGAGGCGGCGCCGGCGTGCAGTCCGGCCCGCACGAAACCGGTCCGCTCGTCCCGTCCGACACGTTGAGCCATCCCCGACTCGCACGCCCCGAGCATCAGCGTCCCGCAGGCCCGCAGATCGGCCTGCTGGAACCGTCCCGGGTGGATCCGGCCGTCCCGATCGCTCTTCTTGCCGGCGAACTGGAGCCAGGTCTGGGAGGCGTCCTTCGCGTCGGACTGGCCGTGGCCGAGGATGCGCACGCGCCGGTAGTGGACCCGCCGGAGCTCCCGTTCGAAATCCTCGGGCGTGGCTTCGAACGCGTTGACCAGCAACGCCCGACCGCCCCGGTTGCCGACAGACCTCTGACGCAGCAGCGGACGCGCGGACAGGCACGGCAGATCCGACACCGCGAACCGGGAAACGATGGGCGCCGACAGGGTTCCGGCCCTGATCGGCAACGCCGCCAACGGAATCTCGGACAGCACTCCCCCGGCGATCACCACCAGCCGTTTGACCCGCCGCGGCACCAACCCCAGCACCGTCTCGACGCCGATCGCGGCCCCGAGCCGCTCGATCAGCTCGGACACCCGCGCACGTCCCGCGGCCTGCGCCAGCCGGAACTCGTTGCACTCCCTGCGCAGCGCCTTGACGAGCTTCTCCAACTCGCCCCGGTCGGCCGGGAGATCGACGTGATGCACCAGACCGCGTCCGACGATGCCGTGGTGCACGCGGTCCGGCCGGGCGTGCATGATCCAGATCGCCTCGTCCCGCGCCGTCGCGTCGGCGATCCCCCGCAGCCACTCCCATGCGGCGGCGCCGTCGCCGGCCGGCGGCAGCCGCCGCAGCGAGCTCTCCGCGTCCGGAGCGATCCGCCCCAGGATCGCCGCACCGCGCGCCGACTCCATCGCCACGATCGCCGACGCGACGCCGGTCACCGCCGCGACGCCGTCCGGCCCGGACACCGCGAGCTCGGCCGCGACCCGGACCCGCTCGTCGTGCTCGGTGGGGATGTCCTCCAGCAGCGTGGTCCGCACCTCGTCGCTGACCTGCCGGGCGACCAGGTCCTCCTCCAGCGCGTGCGCCCGGGCCCAGCGGTCCGACGCCTGATCGGGTTCCCTGCGCAGCTCGAAAGCCTCGCCGAGCAGTCGCAGGGCCCGAATGCGCACCTCAAGGAGCTGATCCGCCACCGCGTATTCGCAGGCCGCGCCGAGATCCCACACCGCCCCGTCGAGGTCCGACTCCGACTTGCGGCGCTTGAACGCCGCGATCCAGACCTCCCCGGACGCCACGTGCCAGTGCGCCCGATCCCGGTCGGAGACGGCCAAGGCGCGGACGGCGTTCAGCTCGGTCCGGGCCCGCTCGGCCTGTCCCGCGTCGAGCAGCCGGAAGCAGTTCAGCAGGACCCTGATGAAACGTACGGCCGGCGGTTCGGTCCCCTCCACCGAACCGCCGGCCCTCACCGATGTCTGTGTCACCAAGCTCTGGGGCAGTTCCGCACTGAGCGCCTTCAGCGCCTTGCCGCGGCGCAGCGCCACCAGCAGGCCGACCAGTTCCTCAAGCACCGGCAGCCGCAACGCGTCGTCAAGGTGGTCCGCGGCCAGCAACGCCACCACGACCTGCAAGGCCTCCTCATACCGGTGCTGGTTCTTCAGGGCCAGCGCGTGAGCCAGGGCGCGCGGTGCCGACATCGCCTGGACCCGCGCGTCCTCGGCGAGGATCGCTGAAGTGGCCTGATCGGAGCCGCCGCGCGCCCGGATCAGCCGCAGATCGCGGTCGATGACGGCCACGGCGTCGGAGTCGCCGACGGACTGGAACGCGCCGCGCGCCTCGATCAGAAAGCGGTCGGCCGTGACGCGGTCCCCCACAGCCGCGGCTGCCAGGCCTTCCACGCGGCGCAGTCGGGCCTGGTCGGCGAGGTCGAGTCCGGCGTCCGGATCGCTGTCGAGCGCCTTGCGGATCTCGGCCGCGTCGGCGGCGGCGCCGGCGTGCGCCCCGGACTCGGAGCGCACCTGAGCGCGCTCGATCAGCAGCGGCAGGCGATGTCTCAGGGCCCGTACTTCCGGCAGATAGCGATCGCACCGGAGGGCAGCGGTGGTCAACGCGCCGATCGCCCGGACGACACCGACATGCTCGGCCGCGAGCACCGCCCACAGCCCCGTTTCGTCGGCCGGGACCAACTCCAGGACCCGGCCGTACGCGGCGTCCACCTGCTCCACCAGGCTGACGGCGGCGCCGACACTCGCGCTAGCATCCGCCTGACGCGCGACCGCACGCGCCGCTTCCAAGGCTTCGGCAAGCGGCTCCCCGCCGTCGAGGAAGTAGCTCTCACTCACGATCGGCCAGTCCGATCGGCCCCTGTCCGGATCAGCACACCGGCTGCCCCGTACTGACCGGCGTGACGAGCAGGATCGTGCCGGTGCCCACCGTCGATCCGGACGGCACCCCCGCCGAGGACGACGGCGACGGCGTCGTCGGAGCGCCGCCGCCGGGCCCGGTCGTCACCGGCGTCCCGCCGAACGGCGGGCACGCCGACTGTCCGGCGGCGTCCATGAACCCCGCGGTACTCACCAGCCACCAGGACGCGCCCTCAAACGTCCGCACGTCCGGCTGGGCCGTGCTGCTGGTGGCTCGCGGATCGTCGCCGGCCGACACCGGCAGCACCGTCACCTCGTACCTGGGCGACAACGGCTCCGGCACGATCGGGCCGGCCGCCAGGTGCAGTGCGGTGCGCAGGCCCGGGCTGAAGTACACGGCGTCCACCCCCGGCATCCGCAGCACGCTGCCCAGGTACATCGTGACCGGCGCGCCGGTGGGGGTCAGAGGACCGGCGTCCTCCTGCTCGATCTCGTCCGGGATCCCGGCGTGCTCCTTCAGGACGTCGAAGACGGCGGTGCCGTCCATCTCCGGCCCGAGCGCGCGCAGCACGCGATCGCCGACGGCGCTGTCCACCGGCGCGACGGTCACCGTGCCGTCGCCGGCGGCGAACGCGACGCCGTCCTCGCCGAGCGCGGCGGCCCGGAGCCTGCCGTCCTTGGCTTCCTCCGCGGTCTCTATCAGTTTCTTGATCTTCGGGAAATCACTCAGCAACGCCGCACCTTCCACCGAACCGTCCACTCCCAGCACCGGATCGGTCGCGGAGACCACGACCCCGGCACCGGCCTCGAAGAGCGTAGCGGTCTGGCCGCTCAGGGTCCTGATGGTCACGGTGGGATCCGAACGGTCCGGCGGGCCTGTGAACGCGGCCACTGCGGGGTTTCCGCCCGAGGGTGGCAGGACGCTGAGATAGTTGTCGCCGTCAGTCGGCGGTCCGGGACCGGCGGTGAAGCTGCCCGACATGAACGACGGGCTGCCCTTGGTCTCGTCCGGTCCGCCGATCCGGAAGGTCAGGGAATCCCCGACCGTCGGCACGGTGGCGGCGACCGCGAGCCACGGCTGTCCGGGGCCGCCGATCCGGTCCTTGAACGTCCCGTCGGCGTTCTTCATCTCGTACAGCACGCCGTCGGAGGCGGCCGGGACCGAACCGGAGACGCCGCGGGACAGCTTGGCCTGGACCGAGGACAGCGCCTGCCGCACCCTGTCCACCACACCGGAGCGCCACTTGACCGTGACGATGTTCGCCGTGTCCGTGGTGTCCAGCGAGCCGAAGTCCTTGCCCTGATACGTCAGGTTCTCGTCCACGGTGTGCCCCGTGGCCTCGACGCTGTAGGTCAGCTCGCGGTTCGCGTCGGACGAGCGCCAGACTTTGACGTCTCCCATCGGGACGACCTTCCGGCCGGTCGCCTTGATGTCCACGGTCGCCGTGTCGCCGTTCGTGGACAGCGTCCGGTCGACGCGCTCGGAGACCTTCCCCGAGTCGTCGATCGACAGTCTGCTGATCTCGCCGGTGCCGGAGGTGTCGTCGTACGTCGACTTCGCGTCGAACAGCCCGGCGCGCGTGACCGAGGTCGGCAGGTCCGGGCGGTAGTTCTGGCCGTTGGTGCGGTCGTAGAGGTCGCTGAGCGACACCCCGCCCTCGATCTCGACGAACCCGCAGTCCTGGTAGTCCCGGCTGGGGTTGACGATCAGCGCCTCCTCCTGATTTTGATGACGGCTCAGCGCTGAGGGCGGCGTCACGAAGTCGATCGGGGCGCGTTCCTTGAGGTCGTTGTGCGCGGCGTACCAGTCCTTGAACGAGACCGGCGCAGGGCTCTGCGCCTCCGTCGGCAGCAGCGCCGTGCCCTGGTGGGTCAGCCACTCCAGCGCCCCGCTCCAGCGCATGATCTGGTCGAGGCGCTGGTACTGCGGCTCGTAGTCCTCAATGTCCTGTTGGTGCACGTCCCACCATTGCAGGGCCCGGCCGAAGGCATAGCTCGGCTCGACCTCGGTGCCGTTCGGGCCGTCGTCACGGACGAACAGCCGGGCCGCCTGGGCGCCGACGTCGATGTGGTCGGAGGTGGAGGCGAACGCGCCGTCGTTGCGGCCGAACCACAGCCGGCCGGACTCCGTCGTCGGGTCGTTCGGGCCGGCGCACTCGCTCCACGGCGTCACGGCCGAAGGGTCCGGCAGAAAGCCGCCGACGGCCGTGGTCGGCACGCCCCGGCCGACGCCGGCGACCCAGTTCTTGGTCACGTAGTCGACGTAGGCCAGCGAGTCGCCGACCGCGGTGCCGGCCAGGCCGCCGTCGTAGCGGGCCTGGCTCATCGTGGTCTGGCCGGAGAGCGCGGCGTCCAGCGCCCACAGCTGCGCGCGGTCGGTGGGCAGGCCGAGCGCGGCCATCGCCGCGTCCTGGTCGGCGCTGGGGTTGTAGAGCTCGTCGTCGACCTGGGTCTTGGCGTCGGCGGCCGAGGCGAAGGGCGAGCCGGCCCAGTTGTTGGACAGCAGGCGCGTGGCGAAGTCAGAGCTCACCGACGGTGCCATCGCCTTGACGTCGGCGACGCTCTGCGCCGACAGCGGGTCCAGCGAGAAGCCCGGCGCCAGCCCGTTGCCGGCGGCGTGCGCCTGGTAGCCGTTCTGCAGGACGCTCACGTCGTCCACGGTCATCGGGACCGAGGGGACCCCGGGCCACGACCAACCGTAGGCCCAGACCTGGCCGTTCTGGAGCGACAGTTCGGACAGCGACTGGGTCTTGGACAGGAACGACGACAGATCGCCGAGGCCGGTGATCGCCGTGCCCACGTAGCCGTGCGCGGTGCGGACCTGGTCGGGGGTGCTCACCGGGTCGGCGACGACGTCGACGGTCTGCGCGTTCTGGTCGATCGCGTAGTGGTGGATCTGAACCAGTTCGGGGTCGGCGCCGTGGTCGGTGCGGTACTGGTCCAGCAGCAGCCCGACGGTGCGGTTCTCGTGCGGATCGCCGTGCGGGACCAGCAGATGCAGCACGCCGCTGGTGTCCGCGATCTCCCGGCCGGGGCCGACCTGCTGGTCGGCGAGGTCGGTGAAGCCCTGGTCGCGGACCGGCAGGGTGTCGTAGGAGGCGTCGCGGACCGCGGCGGTGCTCATCCCCAGGTGCGCGGCCAGCGCGGTCCGGATCCAGTCGCGGACCTGGTCGGCGGTGTCGGAAGCGTTGAGGCCGGTCAGCCGGGAAGCCGCGGCGGAGTAGGAGACGAGGAAGTCGGTCCGGGGCCCGACGCTCTGCGGCGGCGCGGCCTTCGCGCCGCCGTCGGGCCAGCTCCACACCCCGACCCCGGCCGCGGCGGCCAGGACCACGGCCACCGCCGCACCGGCCAGGCGGCGCCGGTCGGTGATGACGCCTCGCAGTGTCCAAGAAGCCATGTCGTCCCACCGTTTCTGCCGGTCGGGGAAGTCGGGTAGTTCCGGCAATCAGTGCTCGTTCACCATCACGGGTTCGGCGCGTCGCCGGGGTTCAGCGTGGACGACGACAGGTTGCCGTTGACCTGCGGGGTCAGCGTCAGCGACCAGTCCGAGTCGGTGAAGTCCCAGGTCTTGTCGGTCTTGCTGAACGAGCACTGCCGCGTGAACTTCTGCGCCGCGCTGTCCCAGTCGGTCCCGGAGGAGACGTAGATGTCGAAGGCCTCGCCGGGGATGCCGTCGAGGGTCGTATCGGCATTGGCCCGCACGTAGACCGAGGCGACCGGGGTCTTCGTGCCGGTCTTGGTCAACGTGACGATGGCGTCGGTGCCGGAGTTGTTGATGGTCAGCGAGCCCGGGCCGTCGGAGTGCCGGAGCACGTCGCCGTTGGGCAGCTGCCGGGTCTTGTCGGCGATCGGCGCGGGGAGGAAGGCCGCGACGTCCTTGCCGTAGGAGGCGTCGATCGCGGACAGCGCCGTCGCGGCGGACCGCATGGCCTTGGCCCCGTCCGAGCGCGTGAACTCGGCCAGCGCCGAAGCCGAGGTGCACACCCCCGACCCGACGTCGCCGGCGGTGGCGTTCGCCGAGGACGACAGGCTGCTCAGGGCCTGCGACAGCTGCGAGGTCGGCGCCGACAGCGCGTCCGGCGGATCGCTGGGCAGCCCGTTCGACAGGCTCTGCGCGTCCGAGGACAGCTTGCTCAACGCGGTCTTCACAGCGTCCTGCGACTCGGCGCTGACGACCGCCTGGAAGTCCGGTGCCAGTTGCGAGTTCACCGCGGACAGGCTCTGGCCGTAGGCCGCGGAGCTCATGGCCGTGGGACTGGCCGACGTGGTGGTGGTGACGCCGCCGGAATCCGAACCGGCCGAGGTGTCGGAGGAGTTCGTGTCCGTGTACTGATTGGCGGAGGAACCGCTGCTCCCGCCCCCGCAAGCCGCCAACGAGGCGGCCAGAAGAACACCGGCCAGGGTGCGAGCACCCCGGGTGTGAGATCGCGATATCAGACTGTTGACCATTTCCCGTACCCCATCCCCATCGCGCGGGGCCAGAAACGGCTCCCCGCTGGTCCCCGGACGCCCGTGTTGAGGAACACCAATATTCTGATGCCCGGCACTGACAGGTCCAGGCGTTATCAACGGGGTTGCGTGTTGCGACTCGGGCAGACCGGGACGGGATCCCGGATCGGGGGTCAACCAGGGCTATACCGGGGCTATACCGGGGCTATACCTGGGCTTGCGGCTGCCCGGCGACCACCAGACCGGACTCGTAGGCGAGCACCACGGCCTGAGCGCGGCTCGACAAGTTCAGCTTGGCCATCGCACGGTTCAGGTGCGTCTTCACCGTGCCCTCGCTGACCACCAAGCGCTCGGCGATCTCGCCGTTGGACAGGCCGGTGGCCACCAGGCGCAGGACGTCGGTCTCGCGCGTGGTGAGCGCGGCCAGCGCGGCGCGCTCGGCCGAGGACGGGCCCTCCGGGCGCCGCGATCGGGGTACCAGGCCCGCCGTCGGCCAGTCCGCGGCGCCGCCGGGGACCGCACCGGGCCCGGGGCCCGGGCCGGCCGGGGCCACGTCCTGGAGGCCGGAGGCCGTGACGTAGGCCTGAACCAGGCGGCGGGTGACGGCCGAGGAGAACAGGGTGTCGCCGTCGGCGACCGCCTTCAGGGCCGCGAGCAGGCGTTCGGGCGGTGTGTCCTTCAACACGAAGCCGTCGGCGCCGGCACGCAGGGCCTCGTACACGTACTCGTCCATGTCGAAGGTCGTCAGGATCAGGATGCGCGGCAGGTTCTCGCGGCCGGAACTCAGGATCGCGCGGGTCGCGGCGATCCCGTCCAGGTCCGGCATCCGGATGTCCATCAGCACCACGTCGGGCTCGGTGAGCGCGGCCATCGTGACCGCCTCGGCACCGTTGCACGCCTCACCGACCACCTCGTAGCCGGGGGCGGCCCGCAGTATGGCCGCCATCCCGGCACGGATCAGCACCTGATCGTCGACGATCAGAACCTTGACCATACCGTCCGCCGCCTTCTGTTCCCGCCGGCGACCGTCGCCGCACTCGCTGTACCCCGACGCTACCGGACCATGCATGCTCAGTTGTTAACAAATGGCTGAAGTTCTCAGACGTTCCCGTCCTCGGACCACAGCTGGTTCGGGTTGCCGTTGCACGCCGCCTCCGCAACCGAACCGCCCGAGGCCTGCAGACACAGCATGTCGGCGCCGTTCTGCAGCTCCGTGGCGCCGCCGGAACCGCCGGTCTTCGACCACACCTGCGACAGGTCCCCTGTGCAGGACTTCACACTGAGCCCGCCGGGCCCGCCGGACAGGCATTCGTTGCTGTCGCCGTTGACCAACTCCTCCTGTCCGGTGACGGCACCGAGCCCGAGGATCCCCGACGCCTTGGACTGCCAGCCCTGCGTCTTGCTGTCGGCGCAGGCCTGGAGCCCCGGGCCCCCGGCCAGGCAGCTCCCGCTGCCCGAGTTCTGGAACCGATGGTAGCTCGACGGCAGCAGAGGTCCGGTCGACGAGCTCGGCGCCGACGGCGGCGGCACCACCGCGCTGGAGGAGGCCGCCGTGGTGGTGACCGTGTGCGTCGGTTCCGCGGAGGTCGACGTGTGGTGCGTCGCCGACGGCGAGCTGCTGGAGCTGGAGTGCGTCGGGGTGGCGCTCGGCGTGCTCTGCGCGGCCGACGAAGCGCCGCCCGAGGCGGAGCTGGACGCCCCCGGCGTCTGCCCGGCCGCGTTCGTGTCCTTGTGGTTCGAGGCAGAGCCCTGCGACGTCACCAGCGCCCACGCCCCGACGACGACCACGGCGACCGCCGCGACCAGCGCCAACGGCTTGCCCACGCCGCGCTTGTCACGGTCATCGGCAACCGCCCGGGGACTGTGCGGGCCGCCGCGCCGGTCACCCGGTCCCCTGCGATCCTCCGGACGGCGCCTACCGCCAGAGTTACGCGGAGCCGGGATCGGCGCGTCGCCGTCCACCCGGTCCGGACGGACCATGGTGTCGTCCGGACGCGAGACATAATCGTCGTCCCCGGAATAGCCGGTGCCGGGATAGAGGTACATCGCGTCGGTCATGTCGATCGAGCGCGACGGATCGACCGGCGCCGGGAACTCCACAGCGAGCGGCATCGCGGCCGTGGCCGTGAGCGTCGCATCCGTCGGCATCACCAGAGCGGTGGCAGTCCCGTCGGGTATCAGGGCTCGAAGCGCCCGCCCGAACGAGGCCGCGTCCGGGAACCGGTCGGCCGGCTCCTTGGCCATGGCCCGCTCGATGACCTCGGCGAAGCCCGGCAGATCCGGGCACTTCAGCCTCGGCGCCGGTTCGCTCAGCGCCAGATATATGGTCCGGCGCACGTCCTGGCCCGGCCCGCCGAACGGCGGGTGCCCGGCCACGAGTTCGTACAGCGTCGAGCCCAGCGCGTAGACGTCGGAGGAAGCGGTCGGCACGCCCCGGGTCATCAGCTCCGGCGCGGCGTGCTGCGGGGAGAAGACGTCGAGCACCGAGCTGGAGTTGCTGGCGTCCAGCAGCCAGGACACGCCGAAGTCGGCCAGCGCCGGCTCGCCGTAGCGGGAGACCAGGATGTTGTTCGGCTTCACGTCCCGGTGCAGTACCCCGAGGGCGTGCGCGGCGTGCAGGGCGTCGGCGATCTTCGCGCCGACCCCGGCGGCCTGCGCCCCGGGGAGCGGGCCGCGCCGGTTCAGCCACTGCTTCATGGAGCCGCCGTCGTACAGGTCCATGGCCAGGTACGGCCGGCCCGAGGCCGTCGTCCCGGTGTCCAGCACGGTCACCACGTGTGGATGGTCGCTCAGCCGGCCGGCCAGCCGGACCTCGCGCACGAACCGGCGCCGGGCGTCCTCGTCCGGGCCGACGATGGTCAGCAGCTTCAGGGCGACGTCGCGCTCGAACGACTCCTGCACGGCCCGGTAGACCACGCTGAAGCCGCCGTGCCCGATGCGCGTTAAATCCCGATATCCCGGGACGTGCTCAGGGGACTCCATGACCTGAGTCCCCTGCGGCGTCGTACCCATCGAACCACCATGGCGTGTCATGACCTGCGTTCCCGTCCGTTCCACGACATCCGTGACATCCGCGATCTCCCCGGCAAAGCACGACGAGGCGGTGGTGGGGCGGCACGCTCTTTCCGTGTCGCCACACCACCGCCGTCGCCGGGTGGGTGCTTGCTGTTCAGTTCAGTCCGCTCGCTCGCTCCATCCGGCGCGCCGGCCGGAAGTCCTACAGACCGCCGGTGAGGCCGTTGACCAGGCCGCCGACCACCGGCAGCTGGCCCACGACCGGCAGGCCGCTGCCGGCCTGGGTGACGTTGCCCAGCACGCCGCCGACCTGCTGCTGCAGCTCCATCAGGGTGGCGCGGACGGTGTCCAGCTGCTGCTGGGCCGCCGGCCAGATGCTGCTGCTGAACAGCGACGCCGCCGGGCCCTCCCAGACCGCGGGGTCGGTCAGGGCCAGGCCGTGCGAGGTGATCTGGGACAGCACGTCGCCCAGCGGACCCTGCAGGAGGTTCATCAGCTGACCGATGTGCAGGTGCGCTTCGGCAGTGACCTTGACGGTGCCGTCAGCCATCATGGTGCTCCATTTTCTTTGCGTTCCGCGGATCCGTATTGGGACGGACCCGCCGAGTGGCTATTGGTGCGCCGTGGAATCCCTCGGCGGTACGACGAAAACGTTACGGTCAGCGGCTCGTCCGGTCGTCTAACGAGCGGTGTATTTCGCTACTACCGCGTTCGTTATAGAAGTCGCCGGGTGTGGCCAGCACGAGTTGCACTCCCTCGATCGTCCCGTCACAGATCAGGTAGCCCCGGCCGGGCAGCGGCGCCATCGGGTTGTGCCGCGGCAGCGGGGTGCCGAGCAGGTCGTGGTCCTGGTTGTGGTCCGGGACCAGCAGAACACCGCAGCGTGCCTCGCGGATCTTCTGTGTCCACTGCCCGAACTGCCTGCGGATGCCGTCGGTGCGGCCGGCCGCGATCACGTGCCGGCCGGGCTTGGCGATGAACCGGTCGAGCACCCCCAGGGTGTCGGTCACGGTGTCGGCGTCGTCAACCAGGAGTAGAGCCCGGTCCCCCGCGGAGTTCAGAGCACGTTCGAGATCTGAGTACTCGGTGCAGCCGATGACCGTCGGCGGCAGGTCGCGCAACGGCGAGCGCCGGGGCGCGAACGTCACCAGCGCCGGCGGCCGCGACCCGTTCAGGACCATGTGCGCGATCGCCACCAGGGCGCTGCTGCGGCCGGAGCGCGGGGGCCCGGCGATGAGGGCGTGTTCGTGGTCGTGCAGCCGGAGCACGGCCGCGGCCAGGGTGCTGTCGGTGAAGCCGACCGGGATGGACCACGGTTCGCCGCCGGTGTCGGCCGAGACCCCGGCGCGGTGCATCCGGTCGATCGGGATCAGCTCGGGCAGCAGGCGCACCTTGTTCGCGGTGCGCTGCGCTCCGGTCCAGCGCTGCGCGACCCCGCTGACGGCGGCGGCGAGGTCGGCGCCGGGGTAGCCGATCTGCACGACCTGGCGCGTGGCCACGACCACGGCGCGGCCCGGCACCGCGGCGGGCACGGCGCGCCGCGGGATGTCGAAGCTCCCGTAGTCGGCGGCGTCGGCCAGGCGCAGCAACAGTTTCTGCCGGCTCAGGGCGCCCCAGGCGCCGGGGATCGCGCCGAGGCGGTCGCCGGTGGCCGCGATGTAAAGCCCGACCGCGGGGCCGTCGGCGAAGACGCGTTCCAGGTCGTCCAGGACCTGCATGCCGCCGAAGTCCTTCTCCAGCTCGGAGCGCAGCGACCCGACGTTGTCGATGAGCACCAGCACGCGCGGCGGGCCGGGGTTGTAGGGGTCGCGGACGGAGCCGCCGGCCTTGCGGTTGTTGAGCTCGGCTCGCAGCATCCTGATCAGGCGGGTCTGGCGGGCCCGGTCGCCGGAGCCGATGTAGGCGCCGGTGTGCGGGAGTCCCTGAAGGGGTGCGAGGTCGCCGGAGCCGAGGTCGAGCACGTACAGGTGCATCCGGTCGGGGGCCTCGGCGGAGACGGCGGCCAGCGCGAGCGCGGCCAGGGCCGTGGAGGTGCCGGAGTTGACCCCGCCGTATATCAGCATGTTGCCGACGGCTGGGTCCCAGCCGACGGTGTACTGCGCCTGCCGGTCCGGATCGTCGAGCAGCGCGTATGCCGCCAGGCCCGTGGCGTCGGTCTGCAGGCCCTTCACCGCCGGGCCGAGTTCGTGCAGCGGGATGGTCGTCGGCAGCGGGTCCGGCCAGGGCCGCCGGGGCTGGGCGAACCCGGCGCCGTAGCTCGCCCGCTGCGCGGCCTCGACCAGGCGCGCCAGGTCGGTCGGCTGGCCGGCGGCGGCCTGTTGCGGGGCCACGACGGCTCCGGCGCGCTCCCCCGACGTCAGCCTGAAGGGGAGAAGGGACAGCCGGCCCGCGGCGTCGTCGATGGGCGTGACACCGGTGGACAGCGCGGTCTGGACCGGGAGGACTTCGCCGGCGCTGACGCGGTAGAACCCGCGGCCCCACTGCCGGCTGCCGATACCGGCGGCCACCGGGGAGTCGATGACGTCGGCGGAGTCGGCGCTGCTTTCCAGCCGCAGCGCCAGGCGAAGTTTGACGTTGTTCTTGATGGCGTCGTTGACCGAGCCGGAGGGCCGCTGGGTGGCCATCACCAGGTGCATGCCCAGGCTGCGGCCCCGCTGGGCGATGCTGACGAGCGCGTCGACGAACTCCGGCAGGGCCTTGACCAGGGTGGCGAACTCGTCGATGACGACCACCAGGCGCGGCATCGGTTCCAGGTCGGGGCGCTGGGCGTCGCGCAGCCGCTGGTAGTCGCGGACGTGGCTCAGGCCCACACCGCGCAGCGCGTGTTCGCGGTGCCGCAGCTCGGCTTCCAGACAGCGCAGGGCGCGCTCGCCGAGTTGCTCGTCCAGGTCCGTGACCAGGCCGACGACGTGCGGCAGGCGCGCGCACTCGTCGAGGGCGCCGCCGCCCTTGTAGTCGACGAGGGCGAAGGTGAGGTGCTCGGGGTCGGCGCCGACGGCGAGCGCGGCTATCAGGGTTCGCAGAAGCTCGCTCTTGCCGGAGCCGGTGGTGCCGGCTATCAGGCCGTGCGGGCCGTCGTCGTCGAGGTCGATCTCGAACTCGCCGTGGTCGGTGACGCCGAGCACGGCCCGGGCCCGCAGGGTGCCGACGGTGGTGCGCCAGCGGTCGGCCAGCGCGGCGTCCAGGGCCCCGGTCAGGTGCAGCAGCGGCAGCAAGTTCACCCGGTCCGGCAGGCCGGCCCCGGCCGCCTTGACCTCGGGGTCCTCGAACCGGGCCAGGCCGCGGGCCACGGCGCGGGCCCGGTTCCGGCTCATGCCGGCCACCAGGACGTCGTCCACGCGCTGGCCGGAGGCGACCCGGTGCAGGCGCCCGAAGCCGTCGGCCGAGACCGACAGGACCTCGGTGCACACCGCGGGCAGCCGCCGGGTCAGAACGATCCCGGCGACCGGTCCAGCCTGGCCGCCGAGCAGGTCGCGCAGCGCGCAGGGCCGGCCCTCCAGCAGGGTGGCGCCGTCGACGACGAGCAGCAGAGTCGGCATGCCGGTGACCGAGGGGTCGGCGGGGCGTCCGCCGCCGAAGCCGCCGGGCCCGGCGTTCGCCTCGGCGAGTTCGGCCAGCAGGCTGCGGGCCAGGGTCTCGCAGTGTTCGGCGCCGACGGCGACGTAGCGCGAGGCGCTGGACCGGGGGTCGGCGCCGTGCGGCAGCCACTTGGTCCAGTCCCAGTCGGCGATGCGGTCGCCGTCGGCGAAGACCACGACCGTGACGTCCGCCGGTCCGCTCTCGGTGACGGCCTGGCACAGCAGCGATCGGGCCGCGGCCAGCGCCGCCGGGCGGTCGCCCTCCAGGCCGAGCACGCCGCCGTCGGCCAGGTTCACCGCCACCGGGACCTGGCTGAGCCAGGAGGCGTCGGCGATGGCGTCGGCGATGGCCGGATCAGGCTCCTGATCAGTTCCGGTACGCCTGCCGTGATCGACCGGCGGGGTCCAGTTCTGGTCGGCCAGACCTGCGGAAAGCTTGAGGAAGTCGGCGGCGCCGTGGCGGCGCTCCCACAGGCGCAGGCCGGGAACCGAGGCGCGGTAAAGGACTTCGGCCGGGTCGGGGTACTCCTCGCGCAGCCGGTCCTCCTGGTCCTCGCGGCGTTCCTGGAGCTCGTCGTGGACCTCGGCCAGGCTCGCGGCGTAGGCCCGCTTGCCCCGGCGGAAGCCGGACCGGCCGCGGGTCCGGTCCTCCAGCTGGGTGCCGATCATCATGACCGGGCTGAACAGCGCGAACAGCGCGAAAGCCGCGTTCTTGAGCATGATGACCATGACCGCGGCCAGGATGATCGGGGCGACGATGCTGGTTATTCGCAGCGGCTGGGAGCCGGAGCGCTTGGGCGGCTGCGGCAGCTTGACCGGTCCGGCGTCGGCGGAGGCGGCCAGGCGCGGGGCGCGGTTGAACGGCAGGGTGCCGCCGGAGCCGGCCTCGTGGGCCGGGTTGACGTACTGCACGGGGCCCAGGTCGGCGACCGGCAGCACGCGGAAGGGGACGCGGCCGGCGGCCGAGACGATGTCCTGCGGCCCGACTCGCGCAGGTCCCGTCAGCCGCTGACCGTTCAGGTCGGTGCCGTTGCGCGAGCCGAGGTCGCGGACCCGGACCAGGCCGTCGCGGGTGACGTCGATCTCGCAGTGCAGCCGCGACAGGTCCGGGCTGTCGACCCGGACGTCGGCCTGCTCGCCGCGGCCGAGCTTGTACCGGCCGGGCATCAGCGGCACCGACAGCCCGGCGTCCAGGCCGCCGATGACGCGCAGCACGAAGCCGCGGTCGGACATCGTGCCGGTGTCGGCCTCGGGGGTCACGGTGAGCGACACCTCGGAGCCCATGACGAGCCCTGATCCAGACAAAGGCGTGGCCGGCGCGGCCATCCGGCCGTCGATCATCAGGGCGCCGCCGTAGCCGCCCAGCGAGGTGGAAAGGTCTCCCACCACCGCGTCCTGGCGGCCGAGCCGCAGCTCCATGTCGCGTTCGACGCCCGCGTCCCGATGGACGAACCTCATCGCCTGCCACCCAGTTTTGTTCCGAACGCTTACAAGGCGCGACGCCGCGAGGCGCGCACAGACCGCGCAAAAGTCTAGGGTTCCAGGCGGAGTCGGTCCGCCGCGTTACCCACAGGTTGACAATCAAGATCTGATCTCTACCTACCGCAGCAGGCACGCATACCGCAAAGGTTTACCCTCGTTAGGCTGAAACCGGGCTCCAACTGAGGACAAAGCCCGGATGTGCTCCCTAGTTTGGCTGGATGCTCCGCATGCACGACGCCGCCAAACCCCTGGCGTCGATACCCCCGCTCGTCCTGGACCTCGCCATCGCCGCCGGCGTCACCTGGCTCGCCGTGGCGGCCGCGGTCCGGCCGCACGCCTCGCTCGTCGCGCACGCCGGCCGGCACATCGACGCCGTCGCCGTCGTCCTGATCGTCGCGATGGGCGTCGCCTTGGTACTCCGCCGCCGGTTCCCCTTATCGGTGCTGGGGATCAGCGCGGCACTGGTCGCCGTTTTCGAGGCCTACGGGTACCGCTTGGGGCTGGCGCAGGCGGCGCTGCTGCTCGCGATGTTCACGGTGGGGGCGCTGCGGGGGCGGCCGTGGGCGGCGCTGGCGGCCGGGGTGACCTACGCGGAGCTCTTGTTCGACCACGTCTACTCGTGGTCGGGCTCGGATACCTGGATCTATATCGGTACGGCGATGTGGGTCGGAGCCGTGGCGATCATCGCCGACGGCGCGCGGCGGCTGGCTGACAGCCGGGCGCTGATGACCGCGTACAAGGAGCAGGAGCAGCGCAAGCACCGGGACCGCGAGCAGCGCGCGGTGCTGCTGGAGCGGATCCGCATCGCGCGGGAACTGCACGACGTGACGGCGCACCACCTGTCGGTGATCGCGGTCCAGGCCGGGGTCGCACGCTTCGTCCTGGACAAGGAGCCGGACACGGCCGACCAGGCACTGCGCGCGATATCGGAGGTCGGCAGCGAGGGCCTGGCGGAACTGCGCCGCCTCATCAGCCTCCTGCGACCCGACGACGACGAAGGCGCCCGCGCGCAGACCTCCGACCCGCCGGCGCCGGGCATCGCGCAGCTGCCGGTGCTGATCGAGCGCGTCGGGCTGTCCGGCACACCGTCGCGGTACACGGTGGCCGGACGGCAGCGTCCCCTGCCTGCGGGCAAGGAGCTGTGCGTCTACCGCGTCGTGCAGGAGTCGCTGACGAACGTGCTGAAGCACGCGCCGGGCTCGTCGGTCGAGGTCCGGCTGGAATACGACGTGGACTCGGTCCGGGTCACCATCAACGACACCGGAACCCACCCCGTCTCCACCCGCCGAGCCGGCATCCCGGCCGCGGCGATCACGCAGGCCGCACGCCACAGCGGCTCCGGCGTGGGGCTGACCGGCATGCGCGAGCGCGCGGCGCTGTACGGCGGCGAGTTGTCGGCCGGGCGGACGCCGGACGGCGGGTTCGAGGTGGCGCTGACGCTGCCGGTGGATGTGGAGATGGTGGAGGTTGAGGAGGGAGACGTGGCGGTCGCTGCCGGGGCGGAGGTCGGGGTCGGGGCTACGGCTGGCTGATCGCGTTCCGACGCACGGTCTTGCGCAGCCATACCGCCAGCCACCGGCCGCCAGCCGAACCTGCGGGGCACAAATGAACTACGCCACCGCAGGCCAACGGGACCGCGCATAAAGCTAGGGCCTTGGCGCCTCGCCATCAGGCCACCGGCCGTCGGCTCGCGCCGCGTCGATCGCCGCGAGCCCGGCGGGCGTCATCCGCTCCTCGGCGATCAGGCGCTCGGCCATCGCCGCGTTGATGCGCGACCAGGGGCTGCGCTTCGTGCGCGGTGAGTAGCGCTGCAGGAACGATCCTTCGTCCAGCGAGCGGCGGAGTCCGTCGATCCAGCCGTGGCAGAGCACCACTTCCAGCGCGGGCTCGATGGTGATCAGCTCCAGGCCGGAGCGCCGCTTGCCGATCCGCAGCCAGGCCTCGGGGGCTTCGGCGCCGTGCGCGGTCAGCCAGGTGTCCCACTCGGTCGCGTCGCGGAATTCGAGGACGTCCATGCTCAAGGCTACGAATTCAGGCGCGCGGCTGCCAGGTCCCACGCCCTCCGATCGCCGGCGGGCTCATAGCGGGTGAGCTTCTGGGTGCGCGCCACCAGCGACCGCATCTCGCCGAGGTCGCCGACCAGACCGAGCGCGCGCGCCTGAACCAGCACGTTCCCCAGCGCCGCCGCCTCGGCCGGCCCGGCCACGACCGGGAGGCCGCAGGCGTCGGCGGTGAGCTGGCAGAGCAGAGTGTTGTGCACGCCGCCGCCGACGATGTGCACCACGTCGACGGGATGGTCGGCCAAGCGCTGCGCGTCCTCGATCGCGCGGCGGTGGGCCAATGCGAGGGAGTCGAGGATGCAGCGGGTGATCTCCGGGGGTGTGGCCGGGATCGGTTGGCCGGTGGTGCGGCAGGCCTCGCGGATGCGGTCGGGCATGCGGCCCGGCGCAAGGAACGTGGGATCCGCCGCATCGATCACCGAGCACAACGGCGACAGCTCTGCAGCGGCCGCCAACAGCGGCGGCAAGTCGACCTCCCACTCACGCAAGCACTCCTGCAGCAGCCACAGGCCCATGATGTTGCGCAGGTACCGGACCGTGCCGTCGATGCCCGCCTCGTTGGTGAAGTTCGCGAGCCGGCTGGCCTCGCTCAACACCGGCCGCTCCAGTTCCAGCCCGGCCAGCGACCATGTTCCGGTACTGATGTACGCGAAGCGCTCCCCCGCTGCCGGCACCGCGACCACCGCCGAAGCCGTGTCGTGCGAGGCCACCGCCGTCACCGGGATCGGTCCGCGCAGGCCGGTCTCCTCCAGCACCTCGGGCAGCAGCTCGCCGATGCGCGAGCCCGGTTGCCGCAGTGCCGGGAACAGCCCGACGTCCAGCCCGAGCCGTTCGGCCAGCTCGGCGGACCACGTCCGGCCGGCCGCGTCGAGCAGTTGCGTGGTGGAGGCGTTGGTGAGCTCCGTGCCCGCGACGCCGGTCAGCCAGTAGCCCATCAGGTCCGGGATCAGCAGCGCCTGCCGAGCCGCGGCCGACGCGGCCGAGCCCTGTGCCGCAATAAGCTGATACA
The DNA here is from genome assembly GCF_041262085.1 of Catenulispora sp. GAS73. NCBI lineage: Bacteria > Bacillati > Actinomycetota > Actinomycetes > Catenulisporales > Catenulisporaceae > Catenulispora > Catenulispora sp. GAS73. The sequence continues at coordinate 72,044 of NZ_JBGCCM010000018.1, read as the reverse complement.
GCGTGTTGAACGGCGCGTACTGAATCCCGGTCACCGCATACAGCGTCTCGGCCGGCACCGTCTGCCAGACCCGAGGTGCGAACCCCTCTGTCCGCGCATCGCGATAGTGCACCGGGTTGCCGAGCAGAGCACCGTCGGCGTCGAGCAGCCCGTAGTCCACGGCCCAACTGTCGACGCCCACCGAGGCGACCTGACCGGCGGCGCGCAGACCGTCGACAATCCCCTGATACAACGCCAGCACGTCCCAGTGCAGCGTCCCCCCGACGCGCACCGGCCGATTCGCGAACCGGTGCGCCTCGTCCAACGTAAGAGTGTCCCGGCCGACGCGGCCGACCATGACACGTCCGCTGGACGCACCCAAGTCGACCGCCGCGACGGTCCTCGTGCTGGTGCTCATCGCAGGAACGCGGCGGCGACGCCGGCGTCGACCGGCACGTGCAGGCCGGTGGTGTGGGTCAGGTCGCCGCCTACCAGGGCGAACACCGCGTTGGCGACATGCTCGGGCAGCACCTCGCGCTTGAGGATGGTGCGCTGTGCGTAGAACTCGCCGAGCTTGTCCTCCGGGATGCCGTAGGTGGCTGCGCGCTGGGCGCCCCACCCGGCGGCGAAGATGCCGGAGCCGCGCACCACACCGTCGGGGTTGACGCCGTTGACCCGGATGCCGTGCTCTCCAAGCTCGGCGGCCAGTAGCCGGACCTGATGCGCCTGGTCGGCCTTGGTCGCCGAATACGCGATGTTGTTCGGTCCGGCGAACACAGCGTTCTTCGACGCGATGTAGACGATGTCACCGCCGCGTCCCTGCTCGATCATGATCCGAGCCGCCTCACGGGAGACCAGGAACGAGCCGCGCGCCATGATGTCGTGCTGCCGGTCCCAGTCCGCGCTCGTGGTCTCCAGCAACGGCTTGGAGATGGAGATGCCGGCGTTGTTGACCACCAGGTCCACGCCCCCGAAGGCCAGCACCGCCGCGTCGAAGGCCGCCTTGATCTGCTCCTCGGAGGTGACGTCCACGGTCACCGCGACCGCCTTGTCGGCACCGCCGAGCTCGGCCGCGACCGCGGCGGCGTTCTCAGCGTCCCGGTCCGCCACCACCACGCACGCACCCTCGGCGACCAGCCGGTGCGCGATCGCCTTGCCGATCCCGGACCCCGCGCCGGTCACCACCGCCACGCGCGTGGCCAGCGGCTTGGGCTTGGGCATCCGGGCCAGCTTGGCCTCCTCCAGCGCCCAGTACTCGATCCGGAACTTCTCCGACTCCTCGATCGGCGCGTATGTCGAAACCGCCTCGGCGCCGCGCATCACGTTGATCGCGTTGACGTAGAACTCCCCGGCCACGCGCGCGGTCTGCTTGTCCCGGCCGAAGGAGAACATCCCGACTCCGGGGACCAGGACGATCGCCGGGTCCGCGCCGCGCATCGGCGGCGAATCAGGGCTCGCATGCCGACGGTAGTAGGCCTCGTACTCAGTCCGGTACGCGGCGTGCAGCTCGGCCAGCCGGGCGATCGCGTCCTCGACCGGCGCGGTCGGCGGCAGGTCCAGCACCAGCGGCCGCACCTTGGTCCGCAGAAAATGGTCCGGACACGACGTGCCCAGCGCGGCCAGCCGCGGATGCTCGGCGCGGGCCAGGAAGTCCAGCACCGCCACGGCGTCGGTGAAGTGCCCGACCTGCGGCCGGTCCGCCGAAGCCAGGGCACTGACATACGGCGCGAGGGCGGCGGCCCGGGCCCGCCGCTCATCCGGCGCCAACGGCTCGAACCCGTCGACCACCGGGCCGAACGGCTCGGCGGCGCCGCGCTCGGCCAGGAACATCTCGGCGGTGCGGATGATGCGCAGCGAGTTGGCTTCGCACTCCTCAGACGTCGCACCCCATGCCGTGATCCCGTGCCCGCCGAGGATGCAGCCGATCGCCTGCGGATTGGCGGCCTTGATCGCCGCGATGTCCAGACCGAGCTGGAATCCGGGGCGCCGCCAGGGAACCCACACCACGGCGCCGCCGAAGCACTCGGCCGTCAGCTTCTCCCCGTCGGCCGCGCACGCCAGCGCGATGCCCGAATCAGGGTGCAGATGATCGACGTGCGCGGCGTCCACGAGGCCGTGCATCGCGGTGTCGATGGACGGCGCGGCGCCGCCCTTGCCATGCGCGCAGAAATCGAACGCCGCGACCATCTCGTCTTCGTGCTCGACCCCGGGGTAGACATCGACCAGGGCCCGCAGCCTGTCCAGTCGGAGCACGGCCAGGCCGGCAGGCGTCAGCGTCCCCAGGTCGCCGCCGGAGCCCTTGACCCAGACCACCTCGACATCCTCGCCGGTGACTGGATCGGTGACCGCACCCTTCGCCGAGGTGTTACCGCCGGCATAGTTCGTGTTCTTCGGATCGGCGCCGAGCCGGTTCGACCGGCCGATCAACGCCTGCACGACCTCGTTCATCACGCGCCCCATCCCGCCTGCACGCCGCCGACCCGCTCGGCGGCGATCTTCTCGGCGTACCCGGTCGCCTTGTAGGCGGCCACCGGATCCGGCGCCAGCCCCATCTCCTCGCGGACCTCGCGCAGCAGCGACCGCACGTCGGTGTCGTAGGCGTCCATCAGCACCGCGTGCGCGGCGAGGACATCCCCGGCGGCCTGCGCCTCGCGCAGCGCGGGCAGGTCCACCAGCAGCACCTTGGCCGTGGCCTCCTGCACGTTCATCACCGAGCGGATCATCGCCGGGATCTTGGCCTCGATGTTGTGGCACTGGTCGAGCATGAAGGCCACGCCGGTGGCCCGGTCGAAGCCGCCGTTCTTCGCCACCTCGTGCAGGATCCGGAACAGCTGGAAGGGATCGGCGGCGCCGACCATCAGGTCGTCGTCGGCGTAGAAGCGGGAGTTGAAGTCGAACGCGCCGAGCTTCCCCTCGCGCAGCAGGAACGCGACGATGAACTCGATGTTGGTCCCCGGCGCGTGGTGCCCGGTGTCCACGACGACTTTCGCCTTGGGCCCCAGCTTCAGGCAGTGTGCGTAGGACGTGCCCCAGTCCGGGACGTCGGTGGTGTAGAAGGCCGGTTCGAAGAGCTTGTACTCCAGCACCATCCGCTGGTCGTCGCCGAGCCGTTCGTAGACCTGCGACAGCGCCTCGAAGAGCCGGTCCTGCCGGGCCACGATGTCGTCCTGGCCCGGATAGTTGGTGCCGTCGGCGAACCACAGCTTCAGGCTGTCGGAGCCGGTGGCGTCCATGATGTCGACGCAGTCCAGCAGATGTTCCACCGCCTTGCGCCGCACCGCCGGGTCCGGATGCGCCACGGAGCCCAGCTTGTAGTCGTCGTCCTGGAAGGTGTTGGAGTTGATCATCCCGATACGGACGCCCAGATCCGCGGCGTGCGCGGCCAGCGCGGCATAGTCCTCGACGCGGTCCCAGGGGATGTGCAGCGACACCAGCGGCGCGACCCCGGTGACAGCGTGCACCTGCGCGGCGTCGGCCAGCTTCTCGAACGGGTCCCGCGGCACCCCGGCCTGCGCGAAGACCTTGAACCGGGTGCCGGAGTTCGCGTAACCCCAGGACGGGGTCTCGATCTCCTGGGCCTGCAGAGCGGCCTTCACAGCCGACAGGTCGGGCATGGCTCCACCTCGCGGATCTGTATTGAACATTGAGCGGATGGGTATTGAATCGATTCAATGCCTCGATGCTGCCGACCCTAGGCGGCCGTCCGGACGACGTCAAGAGCCGATCTCGGGCCGCGCCCGCGATCATGAACGAACACCCAGGTGAGCCAGGTGAGGGGCACGCGCTGTAAGGTGACCCCGACTGGTGAAACCATTCAGTTCCCGTCCCTACGAGCAGGCGGACCCAGTGGCCAAGAAGACAGTCGGGATCTCGGACGTCGCCCGCGAAGCAGGCGTGTCCGTCGGCACGGTGTCGAACAGCTTCAACCGCCCGGACTCGGTGGCGCCGGAGACCCGCGCGCGGATCCTGGCGGTGGTCGAGCGCCTGGGCTACGTCCGCAGCGAGTCCGCGCGCCAGCTGCGCACCGGCACCAGCCGCATCGTCGCCCTGCTGGTGCTGGACCTGGCGAACCCGTTCTTCGTGGAGGTCGCCAACGGCGCCGAGCGCGCGGCCCGCGCCGCCGGCCTCGGCGTGATGGTGTGCACCAGCGCGCAGTCGCCGTCCGAGGAGGCGGAGTACATCGGGCTGTTCACCGAACAGCAGGTCCGCGGCGTCCTGGTGATCCCGGCCGACCCGACCGGACACTCGCTGGAACCGTTGCGCCGCCAGCGGATCCCGTACGTCGTGGTGGACCGCCTGGTCCAGGACGCCGAGGTCTGCTCGGTGTCGGTGGACGACGTGGTCGGCGGCCGCCTGGCGGTCGAACACCTGCTGACCCAGGGCCACCGCCGCATCGCCTACATCAGCGGACCGCCGCACCTGCAACAGATCCGCGACCGCCGCACCGGCGCCCTCGACGCGATCGCCGCCGCCGGCCTCCCCCCGGAGACCCTCCACGAACTCCCGACCGCCCACATGACCATCGCCGCCGGCCGCGACGCCGCCGCGCGCCTCCTCGGCCTGGCCGACCGCCCGACCGCGGTGTTCTGCGCGAACGACCTCCTGGCACTCGGCCTGGAGCAGGCGCTGTACGCGGCCGGGGTGAAGGTGCCGGAGGAGGTGGCGATCGTCGGCTACGACGACATCGAGTTCGCCTCCGCGGTCGCGGTCCCCCTGACCTCGGTGCGCCAGCCGGCCGCGGAGATGGGACGACTGGCGGCGCAGATGCTGCTGGCCGAGGCCGACGCGCCGGGTGAGGACGGAAGTGAGAACGGAAGCCAGAACGGCGGCAAGAGCCGACACGAGCATCGGGCGGTGGTGTTGCAGCCGGAACTGGTGGTGCGGACGTCGAGCTTGCACCGGGTGGGGTAGCGGCCAACGGTTGGAAGCGGCGGGGTAGCTGTCGGGCCGGTGCGGCGAAGTCGCCTCCAGTGCACCTCCAAACACCTCACGGCGCGAAAGGCCCCTCATCCAACCGCCCCCGAAACGCCTCGTAGCTCGCAGCCGCCCCGACCTCCGTGACCGAAAGACTCGCCGCCCGCACCGCACGCTCCACCGCCGCGCGGAGGTCGAAGCCCTGGGCGAGCGCGGCGACGAGGACGCCGGCCAGCGCGTCGCCGGCGCCGGTGGTGTCGACGACTCGGTCGGGGCGGGGTGCGGGGACGTGGTCGAGGGCTTCGGGGGTGATGAGGACGGCGCCGGACGCGCCGAGCGTCACCACGACCGAGCGTGCCAGCGCGCGCAGTCGTGGCGCTGCGGCGGTGACGTCCTGCACGGTCGCCAACTCGGCGCCGACGAGCTGGCCGGCCTCGATCTCGTTGACCACCAACGGATCCGCGCGTGCGAGGTCGCTGCCCAGGTCCTGCACCGGCGCGAGGTTGAGCACCGCGCGCACCCCGAGCTCCGCCGCCAGACGCAGCGCCGTCCGGTTCACCTCGGGCGCCACCTCGCCTTGCAACGCCACCACCGCGGCATCGCGAAGCACATCGCGAGTCAGGGCCCCGACATCCAAGGCCTGATTCGCCCCGCCGACCACGATGATCTCGTTCTCCCCGGCCTCGCTCAGAATCACCAGCGCGCGCCCGGTGGCCACGTCGTCGAGCGTCGCCACCATCGACGTGTCGACACCGTACTTCGCCAGCTGTTCCAGCGCCCCGGCGCCACGCGCATCCGCGCCGACCGCTCCAAACAGCGCGACCCCGCCACCAGCCGCACCAGCAGCCGCAGCCGCCACCGCCTGGTTGGCGCCCTTCCCACCGAGCCCGGTGGCCCGCTCCCGCCCGAGCACCGTCTCCCCCGGCGCGGGCAGTACCGCGACCCCCAGGACCTCGTCGACGTTGATGCTGCCGACCACCACCACACGCTGCGGCGCCGTACTCTCCACTGGTTCGCCCACACCCCGATCATTCCGCCCCGCGCCGCCCCCGGACCATATGGAGGCTGCGACACGCGCCAGGGGGCCGGCGCGGGGTGGATGTCACCTGAATGGCCCATCCCTATTGCACGCCGCCCGAATAGCGGGATAACCGAATAATAAGGGCAAAAGGACGCGAGCCCTGCTCGCGAGACTCCCCCGCCAGCCTCGCTCACGCCCCCGGGTTGAAAAGGGGTGCGCCGTGCCCAGAAAAAAGATCATCGTGGCTGCCGCGCCGGTGTTGATCGGAACACTGGCGCTGGCCTCCTGCTCCAGCAGTAAGAGCAGCAGCAGCGGTTCGTCGTCCAGCGGCGGCAAACCCACGTACACCATCGGTTTCCAGGGCCCGCTGACCGGGCCGAACGCCCAGCTGGGCATCAACATCGACAACGCCGTGAAGCTCGCCGTCCAGCAGGCGAACCAGAGCGGGAAGCTGCCGTTCACCTTGAAGGTGGCCGAGGCCGACGACCAGGGCGACCCGGCCAAGGGCCCGACGGCCGCGCAGCAGCTGATCGGCGACGGCAGCGTGGTCGGCGTGGTCGGCCCGACGTTCTCCGGGGCGACCAAGGCCGCCGAGCCGCTGTTCACCCAGGCCGGTCTGGCCTCGGTGAGCGCGTCGGCGACCAACACCACGCTGACCGATCCCGCCAACGGCTTCAAGACCTTCTTCCGCATCGTGCCCCCGGACTCGGCGCAGGGCACGTCGGCCGCCGACTACCTGGCCAAGGTGCTCAAGGCCAAGTCCGTGTACCTGCTCGACGACAAGTCGGACTACGGCGTCGGGCTGTGCCAGAACATCAAGACCCAGCTCGGCACCGACGGCGTGACGGTCACCAGTGACAGCGTCGCGGCCGGCACCAACGACTACTCGGCGGTGGCGACCAAGATCTCGAACTCCGGGACCCAGGCCACGTACTACTGCGGCTACTACGCCGACGCGGCGCCGCTGGCCAAGGCGCTGAAGAACACGTCGTACACCGGCAAGACCCTGAGCGACGACGGCACGAACGACCCGAAGTTCATCTCCCTGGCCGGACCAGCCAGTGAGGGCTGGCAGTTCACCTGTCCGTGCCTGTCGGCCTCGGCGGCCACCGACGCGACGACCCAGAAGTTCGTCAGCGACTACACCGCCTCGGCCAACCAGCCTCCGGGGACGTACTCCCCCGAGGGTTACGACGTGACGAACACGCTGATCACCGTGATGAAGACGCTCGGGACCAACGTGACGCGCGCCGGTGTCGTCAACGGCCTTCGGACTGTCGACTACAAGGGCCTCACCAAGGAGATCAAGTTCCAGCCGAACGGTGAGGTCACGGAGAAGGGCATCTACGTCTACGCGGTCCAGAACGGCAAGATCACCGAGCTGGGCACCGTGGACAAGCTCATCTCCACCGGGTGATGCCACTGGAGCACCGGCCCCGGCGCGGCCCACCACCGCGACGCCACGGCGGCACCATCGCAACACCGCCGGGGCCGGGCTCATCGGCGGAGCAGGAGGCCCGCCCATGTGTCTGAGCCAGCACTTCTGGCAGTTCCTGGTCCCCGGGATCACGCTGGGCTGTCTGTACGCGCTGATCGCGATCGGGTACACCCTGGTCTACGGCGTGCTGCAGCTGATCAACTTCGCGCACAGCGAGGTCTTCATGACCGGCGGCTTCGCCGGGCTGTTCATGGTGCAGGCGCTGACGAACAGCGGCGTGGTCCCGCACGGCGCGCAGTCGTGGCTGGACATGTTCCTGGGCCTGAGTTGCGGCGCGGTCTTCGGCGGCATCGTCGCCTTCCTGCTGGAGCGCGTGGCCTACCGTCCGCTGCGCCGCCGCAACGCGCCCCGGCTGATCTACCTGATCACCGCGATCGGCGCCTCGTTGTTCCTGTACAACCTGGCCGGCAAGCTGTTCGGCCGGGACAAGGTGAACATCCCGGCGATGTACACCAACGGCGTGGTGTTCACGGTCTTCGGCGCGCAGGTGCGGGTGCAGCAGGTGATCATCATCTGCGCCGCCGTCGGCATGATGCTGCTGCTGGACGTGGTGGTGAACCGGACCAAGCTCGGGTCCGGGATCCGCGCGGTGGCCCAGGACTCGCGGACCGCGAGCCTGATGGGGGTCAACATCAACCGGGTCATCTCGCAGACCTTCGTGATCGGCGGGCTGCTGGGCGGGGCGGCCGGGTTCCTGTTCGGCGCCTACTTGAACGTGCACTACCAAATGGGCTTCCTGCCCGGCATCAAGGGATTCGCCGCGGCCGTGCTCGGCGGCATCGGGAACATCCGCGGGGCCATGATCGGCGGGCTGCTGCTGGGCATCGTGGAGAGCCTGAGCCAGTCGTGCATGTCCAGCCAGTGGATCGACGTGGTGGCGTTCGTGGTGCTGATCCTGGTGCTGATGTTCCGGCCGACCGGAATCCTCGGTCAGCGGCTGGGGAGGGCGGCATGAGCCAGGTCGGCGGACTCCCGATCCGGGTGAAGCAGTCCCGGAAGGTCGACCCGCGTCTGGTGCGCCTGTTCGGCTGGCTGGTGCTCGGCGCCCTGCTGCGGCTGATGACGGTCACCACCGAGGGCACGTCCACGAACCACCTGCTGGTGGTCGACGCGGCGTTCAAGTCCACGAAGCTGATCGGCTGGCTGGTCGCCGGGTTCATCATGTGGGTGCTCACCGAGCTGTGGCGGGCCCGCAAGATCGGCGCGCTGGTGACGTCGCGCACCACCGGGGTGCGCCGGCAGTGGCGCACGGTCGCCGACCGCGCGCTGAGCCGCCGGGCGGCGCTGCTGGCCGTGGTGGTCGCGGCGATCGTGCTGCCGCAGTTCCTGTCCGAGTTCTACCAGCGCGTGCTGGTGGACCAGGTCGCGGTGTTCGTGTTGCTGGCGGTCGGCCTGAACGTGGTGGTCGGCTGGGCCGGCCTGCTGGACCTGGGATACGTGGCGTTCTTCGCCATCGGCGCCTACACCTGCGCCTACTTCACCGGTGCGCTGCCGGTGGCACCGCCGTTCACGCTGAACCCGTTCGTGATCCTGCCGGTCGCGGTGGTGGTGTGCCTGGTCGCCGGGCTGCTGCTGGGCGCCCCGACGCTGCGGTTGCGAGGGGACTATCTGGCGATCGTGACGCTGGGCTTCCACGAGATCGTGCAGTTGTTCCTGGTGAACAAGAACAACTGGACCGGCGGCAACCAGGGTGTGTCGAAGCCGGTGCCGCACTTCTCGATCAATCTTTTCGGGATCCATTACAAGTGGACTCTGGCTTCGCTGCCGTACTGGTACCTGTTCATCGGGATGCTCGCGATCGTGGTGTTCCTGTTCTCCCGGCTGGAGCACTCGAAGGTCGGCCGGTCGTGGACGGCGGTCCGGGAGGACGAGGTCGCCGCCGCGGCCAACGGCGTGCCGACGGTGAAGTACAAGCTGATGGCGTTCGCGATCGGGGCCTCCACCTCGGGACTGGCCGGGGTGCTGTACGCCTCGCGGCTGGGCTACATCAACCCGGCGAGCTTCCCGGTGGTGTTGTCCATCAGTGTGCTGTCGTACGTCATCTTCGGCGGCATGGGGTCGATCATCGGGGTGATCGCGGGCTCGGCCCTGTTGACGTTCCTGCCGGCGGTGTTCCAGGAGCAGAACATCGTGCGCCAGGAGGACATCCCGATGTGGATCGGGGCGATCCTGGTCACGATGATGCTGGTTCGGCCACAGGGGTTGATCCCGTCCCGGAGGCGGCGGCGTGAGCTGCGGCTGGCCTCGGAAGGCGTCGCGGACGCCGACGCGATGTCCGAGGCGCCGGAAGGGCGGGGAACGGGATGAGCGCCACCACCGCCGCCGAGCAGGTCCCCCGGCACGCCGGCGCGTCGCCGCTGCTGGCGGTGCACGACGTGACGCTCCGGTTCGGCGGACTGACCAGCCTGGACCACGTCGACCTGACGGTGGAGCGCGGCGCGATCCTGGCGGTGATCGGACCGAACGGCGCGGGCAAGACATCCTTGTTCAACTGCCTGACCGGCGTCTACACCCCGCAGGAGGGCACGATCGAGCTCACCACGGACGGCGCGACCACGCAGCTGGTCACCGGCTCGGCGCGGCGGCGGCGCAGTCGCAAACCGCACGTGGTGAACCGGATCGGCGTGGCCCGCACGTTCCAGAACATCCGGCTGTTCGCGGCGCTCTCAGCCTTCGACAACGTGAAGATCGCCGCCGAGACCCGCGGCCGCACCGGACCGATCGGTGCCATGCTGCGCCTGCCCAACGCCCGCGCGAACGACGCGAGCAGCGACGCCCTGACCGAGGAGCTGCTGGACTTCGTCGCGCTGCGCCCGATGGCGGACGAGGTGGCCTCGTCGCTGTCGTACGGAGTGCAGCGGCGGCTGGAGATAGCGCGGGCGCTGGCCACGCTGCCGCGCTTGCTGTTGCTGGACGAACCGGCCGCCGGAACCAACCCGACGGAGAAACTGGAACTGGAGCGGCTGATCCGGCGGATCAACGCCGAGCGCGGAGTCACGGTCCTGCTGATCGAGCACGACATGCGGCTGGTGATGTCGGTCGCGGACGAGGTGACGGTGCTGAACTTCGGCAAGGTGATCGCGCGCGGGCGGCCGGCGGAGGTCCAGCGGGATCCGGCGGTGGTGCAGGCGTATCTGGGGACGGCGAACGATGAGTGAGGAACCTGCTTCGCCGCGAGCCGCCGCACCGCCGGTGTTGGAGCTGCGCGAGGTGCACGTGGCCTACGGCGCGATCGAGGCGCTGAAGGGGGTGGACCTTGAGGTGCGCGAGGGCGAGGTGGTGACCTTGCTCGGCGCGAACGGCGCCGGCAAGACCACCACGCTCCAGGCGATATCCGGCTTGCTGCGGCCGCGCCGGGGCGAGATCCGCTTCCACGGCGAGCGCGTGGACGGCCTGCCGCCGCACGAGGTGGTGCGGCTGGGCATCGGGCACTCGCCCGAGGGGCGCCGGGTGTTCCCCCTGATGACGGTCCTGGAAAACCTGCGCATGGGGGCGTACCGGTTCCGTGGCGGCGCGCGGCGTGAGGACCTGGACCGGGTGTTCACCCTCTTCCCGGTGCTGGCGGAGCGGCGCACGCAGGAGGCCGGCACCCTTTCCGGTGGCGAGCAGCAGATGCTGGCGATCGGACGCGCCCTGATGACGCGGCCCGTGTTGTTGCTGCTGGACGAACCGTCTATGGGGCTGGCGCCGCTGATCGTGACACAGATCTTCACCATCATCCGCGAGATCAACGAACAGGGCACGACCGTGCTCCTGGTGGAGCAGAACGCGGCGCAGGCGCTGAAGCTCGCCGATCGCGGCTATGTGCTGGAGACCGGCTCGATCGTGATGAGCGACGCGGCTTCGGCGCTGTTGAGCAGCAGCCGGATTCGAGCGGCGTATCTCGGCGAGGGTGCCGCGGAATAGTCGGCTGGCACCTGACCAGACTGTCGGAGGAAGAGCGCGACATCGCAGAGCCCGAAGACGGACCCTCGATCACCCACGTCAGAGCACATCCACCGCGAGCTGCACACCGCCGGCTACAACGGGATCTCCGAAGGAGACAGCCTCACCGCCGCCGACCTCGACGCCGTCCGCACAGCGTTCGCGGGCCCGACCGGGCGCGACTGGCTCCAGCTCCACCTGCCGGCCCGGGCCCACGACAACGGCCTGTTCATCGTGTTCAGCAACGGCGTCGGCCGCGACGACGACGAGGTGCGCACCGGCGGCGCGATGGTCGTCGACCCCTGCGGCCGGGTCATCGCCGAGAGCCGGGCGATCGAGGACGACATGGTCGGCGCCGACCTCGATCTGGGTCTGGCCTCCGGCTCGGTCGGGCGGTGGTGGATGGAGGCGCGGCGGCCGGAGCTCTACCAGCCTCTGGCCGCCGCGCGATCCGCTACACCGGCCGATCAGCCGATCGTCACCACCCCCGCGGACGCCGCGGGTCCGAGCCCGGCGGCGTTCCTGGCCGCGACCGTGACGGCGTAGGCGTCGCCGTGCGTGAGCCCGCCGACGACCGCGAACGTGTCACGGCCCTTAGTCGCCCAGACCTCCGTCTTGCCGGTCTCGGTGACAGTGGTGACCGTGCCGGTCTTCTGGTCCGTGAGCGTCACGTCGTAGGACAGGGTCGGCGTCGTGCCGCCCGCCACGGTTTCAGGGTTCCAGTGCACGCTCACGTCGCCGACCCCGACATCGGCCGAGGCCGAAGCAGGTGCGGCCGGCAGCGCGGTCGTCGGCCCCGGGGTCACGGCGCCGGTCGGCAGCGACGGCGCGCTGTGCGCTCCGGCCCAAGCGGCCTCAGTCCCGGCCCTGCCGTGCCGGGCATCGGACGTGCCGGCCGTGACAGTGAACGTATACGCGGTCCCGTCCGTCAGCCCCGGGACCAGCACGTAGAACGTTTTCAAATACGCTGCGGCATCCACCGTCACCTGCTTGCCGCCTGGCGACGCGGTCACCGTGTACGAGGTCACCGGCCGCCCCTGGTCGAAGAACGTCGGCGTGAACGACACGTACGCCGCCCCCTCCCCCGCGAACGCGGCCGCCTGCTGTGGGGCGTAAGGCACCGCGCCGTGGCCGCGTCCCGGATCCACGCTCAGCAGCCCGCGGTAGCGCGGCTCCAGACCGGCCGCGTCCACGATGGCGCTCGGCGCGTCCTGCGGACCGGTGATGATCGTGTTGCTCGCGACGGTCACGTTGCGGGCCGTCGAATCCCGGTCGCCCTGCTGCCAGTAGTTGTGCTCGACGTCGAGCGGGTCGTCGGTCGAGCCGGTCGCCGGCGGCACGTAGTCGGCGTGCCGCGAGCCCCAGTCGTTCTGGTTGTCGTATTCGACGTTCGAAGTGATGGTCATGAACGTCGAGCCGTTGTCGCAGTAGATCGCGTGTCCGTGGTCGAGGATGTCGTGGATGACGTTGCCGGTGATCTGCTCGCCGTCGGCCAGCGAGGTCCCGGTGATGCCCTGCGTGTAGATCGCGCCGCCGTCGGCGAGGTACTGCATGGCGTCGTAGATCAGGTTGTCCGAGACCACGTTGCCGTGGCTGGAGTTGGCGATCGCGGGCGCCTTGATCTTGTCCGGCCAGCCGCCCCAGCCCAGCGAGATCGCGGTGTAGGGGGTGTGGTCGAGCTGGTTGTGCGAGATCAGCGAGTTCTCCGCGTAGCCCACGTCGATCCCGACGCCGCTGCGGTACTCCACCGAGGTGGAGAAGATGTGGTTGTCAGTGATCTGATTCCCGACGGTGTGGTCGCCCGCGACGGCCGGCTCCGGGTCGTCGACGCCGCCGAGTTCCAGGCCGTTGCCCGAGATGTCGGTGAACACCGAGCCCTTGACCGTGGCGTTCTGCGACCCGTCGCCGAGATCGAGGCCTGCGGCGCCCAGGTGCGTGAAGACGTCGCCGCTGAACGAGATCCGCTGGTCATGATTGAAGGAGATGTTTCCCGGCTCCTTGGTCCAGTTGCCGAACGGACACGTGCCGCCGGCGATGAACTGGCACAGTCCCTGCGTGGCGTATCCGTCGGCGCCGGTGATCGTGTAACCGGCCTGGATCTCCGAGAAGCCCTCGGGAGAACTCGGCTGGTCCCACGTCCCGTAGGAGAACTGGAGCCCGGAGAACGCGATGTCGTGGACCGGCGCATCGGCCGTGCCGGTCCCGCTGACCAGCGTCTGCGCCGTCGCCAGCTCGACGTCGGCGTGGTTCGGTCTCTCCCCCGGCAGCGGGATGTAATCCACGCGTCCGGCCTTGGCGTCGTAGTAGAACTGGCCCGGCTGTTGCAGAAGTTCGCGCGCGTTCTCCACCGACGTCGGCAGCTCGTGGTTCCCGACCGAGGCCGGGCCGACGAGGTTCACCGTCCGGCCGGAGCCGTCGGTCCGCATCACGCGCTGCGTGGAGTTGATCCAGCAGGGTTCCGCCATGGTGATCGTCGTGCCGGATATGGACGCGATCGGGCAGCGCGGCTCAGTCCAGGCGCCGAGCCCGCCGGTGTGCAACGACCAGTACCCGTCGCCGCCGCTGTAGACGAACTCGATGTCAGTCGGATCGCCCCACGACGCCATCAGATCCGACGACGCGGTGTAGCCGGTCGGGGTCGCGGTCAGCGTCACCGGCACCACCCCCGACGCACGCTGCGCACGGTGCCCGTCGATGTACATCTCGCGCGACGGCAGTCCGGCCGGCGCCGGAGCCGACCAGATCTGCGCGCCGCCCGACGTCCGGCCCGAGGGCCGGAACCCGCTGACCAGCGTGCCGCCGCTGATGACCGGATGCGCGCCGGGGGCGGCGGTCCAGATCACGGTGTGGCCGTCCGTCCCGGAGTCGCGGGCGTCCAGGGCCAGCGGTTGCGACAGCTGGTAGGTGCCGTCGGCGAGTTCAACGCGGATGTCGCCGCGCATCGCAGAGTCCAGCGATCGGACGATCTGCTGCGCACGCTGCAACGAGTGCACGGCACGGCCGGGGTTCGCGCCGCTGTCCCGATCGTTGCCCCATGGGGAGACGAACACCGTGGTGACCCGGTGATTGTCGGGGCTGCTTCCCGTCGATGCCGCCGCCGTGGTCCCGGCGGCGAGTGCCGCGGCCGCTCCGAGCGCCGCCGCGACGCGTCCGGCTCGTCTTCGAACCCTGATCATCCGCCACCTCCGTTAACATCCTTTACTCATCAGGCGTCACCCTGATGATTCCTCGGATGTCTGTCAACCCCGGGTGCGGAAATGGCCGCTTTAGCTTGCGTATCGCATCTCAGAGATCGGATGTGTCAGCGATTCGGGCGCGGCCCAGTCAGTCGCGATAGCGCTGAGCGAGCTCCGGTGACTGGGCCCCGAACGCCGCGAGGTCGGCGGCGAACACCGCGTCCAGCAGCTCGGCACGCTCCACACCCGGCGCGCACACCACCTCGCCGAGCTCCAGCCCCCGCAAGCTGGCCGTGACCACGTCGTCGGCCGACATGCGCGGCACCGCGCTGAGGTCCATCCCCTGCCGCTCGTGGAACTCCGTCGCCACGACGCCCGGGCACAGCGCCTGCACCCGCAGTCCCTGTGCCTTGACCTCCTCGTGCAGCACCTGGGAGAAGGCGACGCTGTTGGCCAGCGTTCCCGCGTAGACCGCGCGGCGCACCGGCGTCTGCTCCAGCGTGGCCGGGCCGCTGAAGGCGATCATGCCGGCGACGTTGATGATCGTGCCCTCGCCGCGGGCCAGCATGCCGGGGACCGCGGCGCGGGACAGCATGATCGGGGCGGCGACCTTCACGTGCACCAGCTCCGCGGCCTTGGCGGCCGGCAGCTCGGCGAACGGCATGTAGTGCGCCACGCCGGCGTTGTTGACCAGCAGCGTCAGCGGCTCGGCCGCACAGACGTCGGCGACGGCCGCGACGCCCTCGTCGGTCGCCAGGTCGGCGACCAGCGGACGCACCTTGACCTGCGGCAGCTCCTCGGCCAGGGCCTCCAGGCGGTCGCGGCGGCGGCCGACGACGATCAGGTCGTGCCCGAGGCCGCCGAGGCGCCGCGCGAAGGCCTGCCCGATCCCCGAGGAAGCGCCGGTGACCAGCGCCAGCCCGGTCATGCGAGCCGTCCGGCAACAGTGATGTGGTTCATGGCAGGTCCTTTTTCGATCGTTGCTTAACCATCCGGTTAGTCAAATCTAGGACTTCACTAACCGGTTAGTCAACCGATAAGCTGATCGCATGGCCGCACAGGAAACCAAGGCGCGCATCCTCGCCTCCGCCTTCCAGGAATTCGCCGAGTACGGCGTGGCCGGTGCCCGCGTGGACCGCATCGCGAAGAACGCCGGCTGCAACAAGAACCTGATCTACGTCTACTTCGACAGCAAGGAGAACCTCTTCGCCACGGTCCTGGACCAGCACCTCGCCGACGCCTACGCGGGCCTGGAGTTCACCCCGCAGAACCTCCCCGACCTGTCCCGCCGCGTCTTCGACTACGCGCAGGCGAACCCGGACGTCTACCGGCTCCTCGCCTGGGCCACCCTGGAGCGCACCGCGGCGCGGCCCCCGGCGCGCGAGAAGGAGCACGACCGCAAGATCCCGCTGATCCGCGAGCAGCAGGGCGCCGGAGCGGTGAACGGCGGCGTGCCGCCGGAGCTGCTGCTGATGGCGGTCATGGCGCTGGCGACGGCGTGGTCGCCGGCGTTCCCGTTCGGCGTCACGGCGAATCCGAACGCGACGTTGGAGCAGGCGGCGATACGCGAGGCGGTCGGGGAGATGGTCGAGCGGATTGTGCGGCCGGAAGGCTAGAACCCGGCAGGCGTCAGTCGAGCTCGCACAGGTACGTCACCGCGGGCTTCCCGTTGAGCATCCGCTCGCCGGTGGCCACGAAGCCGTTGCGCTCCAGCACTCGGTGCGAGGCCGGGTTGTCGAGCGTCACCTTGGCGCGCAGGCTGGCCAGGCCGTAGGTGGTGGCGGCGAGCTTGCGGATCTCGGCGACGGCGGCGGTGGCCACACCCTGACCGGCGGCGGCTTCCGCGACGCGGTAGCCAAGCTCGGCGGAGGCGTCCTTCACCTCGACGAGGTTGACGCGGCCGACGATCTCGCCGCGGTCGGTGACCAGGACGTGGAAGTAATCCGTGCCAGCGGCCTGCCGTTCCAGGAGCTGGGCGTGGCGGGCGGCGAACTCGGCGAAGTACTCGTCGCCCCGGTCGGGGATCACAGCTGCGAAGTACTCGCGGTTCTCCCGCTCGAAGGCGAGCAGAGCCTCTGCGTGGTCGGCGCGAACCAGCTCAAGCAGTGGCATCGGTACTGACATCGGTGCTCCGGGATTCGAAAAGGTCGCCCAAGTTGACCGTGACAGTAGACCCCTCGGCCCAGCGTGCCGTCACCTGGGTATCGGACACCTCGACCTCGACCACATCGGCGGCATCGACCGCACCGGCGAGTCGGATGTCGGCGCCGGAATCCAGGACATGCAGCGCGACGTGGACCGACTCCCCCGACGAAGCCCGCGCGAACAGATACGGCGCCGCGCTGTACATCCCCAACGCGTTCGCGCCTTCGTAGCGCACGACCCCGGCGGACTCGTATCCGAAGACGCCGAGCACCATCGACCGCACTCCGTCGCCGACCGCCCAGGCGCCGGACGCGTCGGACTCGCAGTCGAGCTCTACATCCGAGGCGACCGCGTGCCCGCCCTCCCGCAGCGACCACCCGGCGGACGCCGTCACCAGGTGACACCGCAGCTCGTACGCGGCCGTCACCAGCGAAGCCGTCACGATCCGCGCCCCGGCGAGCTCCCGCCCCGAAGCCCCGAGCCGCGGCACGTGCCACGACGCGACGTACCCCTTCCCCGTCGCTGTCCCCATGATCCGGCCGCGCCGCGTCGCCCGGCCCCACTTGTCGACGAGCGCCGCGTGGCCGTCCACGCCGGTCGCCCACGCACGGTCCGACCACGCGACGCCGGTACCGGGAGCTGTGCGCGTCGAGTACGCGAACTTCGCGTAGTGCGGGTCGCCGGGGTCGTCGGCGTAGGTGGCGTGGTCGCTGCCGTGGTTGACGACGCGCACGATTCCGCCGGGCCGGTGGCTGACCACAAGGGATGTGAAGCCGGAGCGGCCAAGCCCAGGAACCCCATCCCGGCGAAGTAGGAAGAGCCCGGGCCGCTGTACTCCTGCACCGCGGGCAGGAACTCCCGCGCACCCCAGCCGAGGCTCGGCGCCTCAGCACCGTCCACCCCGAGCCGCTGGAAGTAGTCCAACGTTCGCCCGGCGATCCCTCGGACCGCGCCCGGCCCGAGCGGATCGACACCTGCCAGCGCTGCGGTCCACAACCCGCCGAGCACAGCGTGCCGATAGGCGAGCGAACGGCCCATCTGCAACGGCGCGCCGTCGTCGCCGAACAGCAGCGCGTACGACGAGGCGAACTCGCTCAGCCGCTCCCGGAACCGCTCGACCCGCCACTGCGGCTCGGCGTCCCCGCGCAACAGGTACCACTGCCAAAGGAAAGGCTGGAACACCCACGAGTTGTAGTGATCGATGTTCCGCCCCGGCGCCGCCGGCGGCCCGTCGTTGTACCACCCGTCGCCGAGATACCAGGACTCGACGCGCTCGACATTCTCCGCGCCGTGTCCGCCCTCGACCGAAACCCCGACCGACTCCAGGAACGCCTCGATGACCGCTGGGAACAGCAGCCAGTTGTTGTGCTGCCACACCCGCAGCCGCGCGTGGTGCGTCAGCCAGTCGGCGAGCCGTTCGCGCACCGGATCAGGGAGCTGATCCCATACCTGCTCCCGGCACAACGCCAGCCCGAAGGCCAGGTTCGCGGCCTCCACGGCCGGCTGCGTGATCCCGGCGTGCGGCCAGTCCTCGAAGCCGACGGCACGCGGCCAGAACCCTCCGCTCGTGGGATCCATGGCAGCGGCGAGTCCTCCGGCGTACCACTCGGCGTGTCCGAGCGGATCGCCGTCTCCCCCGCTGAGCCGCGCACCGGCGATGATGAAGCTACGCGCGAAACCTTCGACGCCATCGCTGATCGGCCCGCTTTGCGAGACCGGGCCCGGCGGGCAGATCAGCGCCCCGCCGCTCACCGCGTGCTTACGTGCGGTCAGCAGCCAGCGGTCGGCCTCGGCTTCCCAGTCGGCGCGGGAGGGCACGGCGCGTGAGAACAAGGGTCGAGCCTTTCGATCAAGTACTGGCGGGAGCCGGCGGCGCCGTCGAATCCCGGATCACCACATGCGTCCCGACGTGCCGGGTGTCGGTGGGGCCGTCGGATTCCCCGCGCAGCGCGACTGCCAGCCGCACCGCTTCCCGTCCCATCTGCTCCAGCGGCAGGTGCACGGTGGTCAGCGTCGGCGTGACCTCGGCGGCCAGCGGGATGTCGTCGTAGCCGACGACGGACACGTCCTGCGGAACCCGCAGCCCGGCCTCGCGCAGCGCCTGCATCGCGCCGACCGCGACACCGTCGTTCGCGCCGAAGACCGCGGTGAACTCCCCGGCCGAGCCGTCCCGCAGCAGCTGAGCGGTGCGCTCGTAGCCGAAGCGGCGGCTGAAGGCGCCCGGCTGGATCAGCCGCTTGTCGACCTCCAGCCCCCGACTCGCGTGGGCCCGCCGAAAGCCGGCCACGCGTGCCTGGTGCACCGACAGCTGCTCCGGCCCGCCGACGTACAGGATCCGCCGGTGCCCGAGCCCCAGCAGGTAGTCCGTGATCGCGTGCGCCCCGCCGGTGTTGTCGTAGTCGACCACCCCGGCCGGGGCGCCGGACTCCAGCGCGGGCCGTCCGCACAGCACCAGCCACGAGCCCTCCCGGTTCAGCGCCCGCGCCCGGTCGGCGAGCTTGCGCCGGTAGGCCGGGTCGTCCACGCCGCCGCCGACCAGGATCACGGCGTCCGCGCGCTGCTCGTGCAGGGCGTCGATGAGGTCCAGCTCGCCGCCGACCACGCCGTAGGTGCTGCACACCAGGCACAGCTTCCCGTCCTCGGCGGCCTGGCGCTGCACGCCGTGCGCGATGAAGGTGTAGAAGGGGTCGATGATGTCCTGGACGATGATGCCGACCGTGCGGGTCCGGGAGCCGGCCAGCGCGCGGGCGTGCGCGTTGACCACGTAGCCCAGCGTGCGCACGGCCTGTTCCACCTTGCGGCGGGTCTCGGCGGCGACCGGGTAGTTGCCGTTGAGGACCCGGGAGACGGTGGCGGTGGACACCCCCGCGGCCTCGGCGACCTCCTGGACCGTGGCGCGCTTGGGGCCGGCGGTCTCCCGCGGCGTCCGTCGCGCCCGTGGTGTCCGCGGCGGCTTGCCCTGCGGCGTCGGCACCCTGACCGCTCCTCTCGTCCTGCTCTTCGGCTGTGGCCTCACGCCAGCCGGTCCAGCTGGTCGGGAAGCACTTCATACCGTAGTGGCAGACCGGCTACGTACCGTTCCACCTCTTCCACCGCCAAGCGCCCCAGGCGCAGCACTTCGCCGCCGGTCAGGATGCTCGCCGTCGCGGCCAGGCGCTCGCGGCTCTCGACGTCCAGCACCAGCGCGGATTCCTCGACGGTCACAGCCAAAAGCAGGGTCAGACGGTCCAGCGCGATGGCCGGGGCCGGGAAGTGCGCGGCCCCGGGACGTGGTCAGGGTGATCTCCCGCACGCCGTCGGCCAGACGCACCACGACATCGCGGCGGCGACGAACACGTCGCTGGCCGGCGTGGGGCAGTACAAGCTGGTCAACCGCAACAGCGGGCTGGCGCTAGAGTCCGTGAACGGCACGTGGCAGCTGGCCGGGCAGGCGTTCGGGGACGCGGGGCAGGCGGTGGCGATCACGAAGGTTTCGTGAGCTGATTGAGATACCGACAACGGTCGGCGGTCGCGCCTGCGAGCGCGACGGCCGACCTTCGCCACTAAGGAAAGTTCGGCAACTGCTCAAGATGCAGCGCGGAAATCGCACTCTCCTGAAACTCGATGACCCCCTCCCGGGCCCGCGCCTTCAGCCACTCCCGCAGCGCGCGGTAGTCTCCGTCGGCCGGTACGTCCACCGCCAGCAGCGCTGAGAACTGCGCCGCCGTCTCCCATGAGCAGCCCACCTCGCGCAGGCGGTCCTGGACCTCGCGGCGGGCGCGCTTGTCCAGGAGGGTGATGCGGAGGGTCGAGTGGCCGGATTCGCCGTTGAGTCTTTCGAACACCAACTCGTGGCGGTTCTGGTCGGGGCGGACGTGGACCAGGTCGCCGTAGGCGACGCCGCGGGCGAAGAACGGGACGTTGAGCAGGCGCATCTCGAATTCGACCGTGGTCTTCTCGCCCCAGAGGCGCTCCACGGAGACCGGGGGCCAGTTCGGGGCCTCGGTCTTGAGGTCGAAGGCCACCTCGAAGGTGGTTCGGCCGGTGCCGGGGAGGGGCTGCCCGCTTGCCGCTGCCACTGTCGGCCTCCTTGAAGTCGCTCGGGAACGCCGCTGGACGCTTGGCGTCCCATTGTTCCAGCCTCGTCGGCGATTTCAACCGATTACGCCTGAGGAAGGTGATGCATACCTTTTGCCGCGAGCGAAGCGCTGGCGCGTCAACCGCCCCGCTACCCCTTCACCCCGGAACTCATCTGGCTGCGGACGATCTGCCGCTGGAAGATGAAGAACAAGATCGCCACCGGGATCGTCGACAGCAGTGCCGCCCCCAGCGTGACAGGGAACTGGTTCCCCGAGCCCAGAGACCCGCCGCTGAACTTCGCCAGACCGGTCGTGAGCGTGTCGTACTTCGGGTCGGACGTGGCCACCAGGAAGAAGCTGAACTCGTTCCACGACCCCTGGAACGACAGGATCGTCAGTGTGATGATCCCCGGCTTCACCAGCGGCAGCGCGATGTCCCAGTACGTGCGGAACGCGCCCGCGCCGTCGATGCGCGCCGCCTCCTCGATCGACTGCGGCACCTGCATGAAGAACCCGCGCATCAGGAAGATGCCGGCGGCGTCCATCGCGATCGGCAGGATCATGCCCGCGTAGGAGTTGTAGAGGTTCAGCTCCTTCAGCACCAGGAAGCGCGGGATCAGCAGCACCACGTTCGGCACCGCCAGTGTGCCCAGGATCAGCATGAACACCGCGCGCCGGCCCGGGAACCTCAGCCGGGCCAGGGCGTAGCCGGCCAGGCTGTCCAGGAACACCCGCAGCAGGGTGATCGAGGTGGCGACGATGATGCTGTTGCGCAGCCAGGTGCCGAAGGGCACCGGCTGGTCGGCGCTGTAGCCGAAGATGCGCTTCCAGGCCTCCAGCGTCGCCGGGTGCGGGACGAGGTTCAGCGGGTGGTTGGTGGCGTCCGGGTCGGTCTTGAACGAGGTCGCGATCTGGATCACGAACGGCCCGAGGAACAGCAGCGCGAAGGCGCCCAGCGCCACGTACATCAGGACGCGGCGGGACGGGGAGCGGCGCTCGCGGACGGCGGCCATCAGTCGATCTCCTCGGGGATGAGTCGCCGCTGCAGCAGGGTCAGACCCATGATCAGGGCGAACAGCAGGAACGCGATCGCCGATCCGATGCCGAAGTGGTTGTTCTGGAAGCTCTGGTCGAAGGACATGTACGCCGGCGTCCGGGTGGCCGGGTTGTTGCCGGTCAGGTAGATCTGGTCGAACACCTGCCAGGTGCCGATCAGGCCGAGGGTGAGCACCAGCAGCAGCGTGGGCCGCAGGCTCGGCAGGGTGATGTGGCGGAAGCGCTGCCAGGAGCCGGCGCCGTCGAGCTCGCCGGCCTCGTAGAGGTCCTCGTTCACGTTCTGCAGCGCCGCGAGGAACATCAGCATGAAGGTGCCGGCGGTCGTCCAGATCACCAGGACGATGATCACCATCATCGCGATCGAGGGACCGCTGAACCAGTCCCACAACGACTGGCCCATCACCGAGTGCTGAGTCCAGCCCGGTGGCTTGGTGACCCCCACGCCGCTGAGCCAGACGTGCACCACCCCCCGCGGGTCGGCCAGCCAGTTGGGGCCCTTGACGCCGAACCAGTTCAGGATCCCGTTCACCGCGCCGCCGCCCTGGAACAGGAACAGGAAGACCAGGGTGATCGCGATGCTGGAGGTGATCGACGGGAAGTAGAACGCGGTCCGGAAGAAGCTGCGCCCGCGTAGGTACTTGTTGTTGACCAGGACGGCCAGCCACAGCGCCAGCGCGGTCTGGGTCGGCACCACGAACAGCACGAACCAGAAGTTGTTGCGCAGCGCCCCGGCGAACGTGGTCCGGGTCAGGCCGTCGTGCGTGAGCAGCTGTTGGTAGTTGTGCAGTCCAACCCACTTGACGTCGCCGCCGAGCGGGTTGGACAGGCCGTCCCAGTTCGTGAAGCTGACGTAGAGCGCCAGCACGATCGGGACCACCAGGAAGACGATCAGGCCGAGCAACGCCGGCGAGACGAAGAGCCATCCGGCGAGGGCTTGACGCCGGTCCTCCTGCGATCTGGTTCTGCTCATCTTCCTGGGGGCCTTTCGATCCGGACTATGGACGACGCTTGAGAGCCGGCCCGCGAGGAACCGGCGCCGCGCCTAGTTGTTGCTCAGCGCGTCGGTGGCGTTCTTCTGCAAGCTGGACAGCATGCTCTTGGGGTCCGAGGAGCCGTCGGACAGGCCCTGGATCTTGGAGTCGAAGTCCTTCTGCACCGCGTCGAAGCCGGGGAAGCCGACCGGGCCGAAGGCGTTGTCCGCCCCGGTCGCGAAGGCCGCCTGGTCCGGGAACTGGGTGGTGAACTGGGTCTTGGCGGCCTGCCGCGAGGGCATGACGCCGAAGGCCTTGGCGAAGCTCATCTGCTGGTCCACGGTCGTCAGGTAGTCGATGAAGTCGACCGCCGCGGCCTGGTGCGAGCTCTTCTGGGCCACGCCCCAGCAGTTGGTGAAGGACAGCGTGGCGTTGCCCGACGGTCCGGCCGGCAGCGGGACGACCTTGTAATGGACGTTCGGGTAGTCCTTCTGCATCGCGCCGACGATCCAGTTGCCCTCGATCGTCATCGCGGCCTTGCCCTTGCCCAGCGCCTCACCGCCCCAGCCGGTGTCGACCTGCTTGGGGAACTTCAGCGCGCCCTCCTTGCCCAGCTTCTGGAGGTACTGGAGCGCGGCCAGGTTCTGCGGCGAGTCGGCGGTGACGGTCTTGCCGTCGGCGGAGACCACCGAACCGCCGGCCTGGCGCATGAAGGCGCCGATGCGGTCCAGCGTGTCGCTCATCACCAGACCGGTGACGCCGTTGCCGCTCAGCTTCTTGGCCACGGTCTCCAGCTGGTCCCAGGTGGTGGGGACGTCGGAGTCCGTCAGGCCGGCCTTGGTCCACAGGTCCGTGTTGATCTCCAGCGCCAGCGTGGAGAAGTCCTTCGGGACGCAGTAGTACTTGCCGTTCTGGGTGAACGCCTTCTGCAGGTTCGGGTACATGTCCGAGGAGTCGGTGATCTTCTCGCCGACGTCGGCCAGGGCGTTGCCCTTGACCAGGCCCTGGAACTTGGAGGCGTCGACGTAGAAGACGTCCGGCGGGGTCCCGCCGGCCAGCGACTGCGTGAGCTGCTGGGTGAGGTCCTTGGCCGGGGTCACGACGACCTTGTTGCCGGTCTTGGCGGCCCAGGCGTTGCCCGCGGCCACCACCGCGTTGGTCTCGGCGTCGCCGGAGGACCCGATCAGCACCTGCAGGGTGACGCCGGAGGTGGCGCCGCCGGTGCCGCCGGTACCGCCGGAGGAGGACCCGGCGCTCTTGCTCGGCCCGCTGCTGCCGCACGCGGCGGCGGTCACCAGCACCGCGGCGGCACCGGCGACGCCGATGATCCGCTGGACGCGAACTGACTTCATTGTCGTTCCTTTCGTTTCGCCTTCGATCAGGCTCGGGACGTAGACCCGCTGGTGGCGGCGGTGTCAGGCCCCGTCGGGGGGTGAGAGGTGGGAGGGGTTGCTGCTGCCGCGCGCTATGACCGTGGGCTCCACGACGGAGGTGGTCACCGCGCTGCGGGGGTCGTCGATCCGGTCCAGCACCAGGTCCACGCAGCGGCGCGCGATGGACTCCAGGGGCTGGCGGACGCTGCTCAGGGCCGGCTGGACCACGGTGGCCAGCGGGCTGTCGTCGAAGCCGATCACCGCGACGTCCCGGCCCACGGCCAGGCCGCGGTGCTCGACCGCGTGCATCACGCCGACGGCCATCGCGTCGCTGACGCAGACGAACGCGGTCGGCGGGTGGGCCTTGGCCAGCAGGCCGGCCGCGAGCTGGGTGCCGGCGCCGATGCCGTCCAGGCCGCGCACGGTCAGGCCGCGGGTCGGCAGGCCGAGCTCCGCGGCGGCGGCCAGGTAGCCGGCGTAGCGGTCGTCGCCGACCTCGCTGCCCTCCGGCCAGCCGATGAACGCGATCCGGCGGTGGCCCTGCTCGGCCAGGTGCTGGGTCGCGGCCAGGGTGCCGGCGTGGCCGTCGACGTCCAGCCAGGAGTACTCGAACGCGGTCTGCTCCCAGGGCCGGCCGAAGCTGACGAAGGGCACGTCGCGCTCGGCGAGCCAGGCGGTGCGCGGGTCGTGGCGGTGCGAGCCGAACAGCACGAAGCCGTCCACCGCGCCCCGGCTGACCAGGTCCTCGAACATCGCGATCTCGTCCTCGTCGCCGTCGGCGGCGAACAGGATCACGCCGTAGCCGCGGTCGCGCGCGGCGGAGGTCAGCGCGTACAGGAACCGGTCCTCGATGGCGCCGATGCCGCGACCGCCCGAGCGGGTGGACCGGAACCCGATCAGCCGCGTGGTCTGCAGCCGCAGGTTGCGCGCGGCCTGGGTGGGCCGGTAGCCGAGCTCGTCGACCGCGCGGAGCACGCGGGCCAGCGTGTCGGGGCGCAGCCGCTCCGGCGCGTTCAGCGCGTTCGATACCGTTTGGTACGACACCTGCGCGTGCTTGGCGACGGCCTTGATGGTCGGGCGGGGCGGTGAGGGCTCGCGGTCCATTGCCACGGCGTTCCTCCTTCCTCAAGTTGAACGATCAAAGTCTCCGGGGTGGAGTCTTACATATGAACGTTCAAATGGATAGAGTGCCGGGGAACCACAAGGCAACACGAGGGACACCCAATGACCGACGGCTCGGCCGAAACCCCAGCTCAGCAACCCTATCTGCACGACCTGCAAACGACCGTGCGGGCCCCCGTCTTCGGCCTGTCGGGCACCGGCGGAGCGCTCTCCGGGCGAGGCGTGACGGGGGTTTTCGCCGACGACCGGCGTGTCCTGAGTGTTTCTGATCTCACCCTGTCGGGCGCCCGTCTCACCCCGATCGCCACCGAGCTCGACGGAGCAGACGCGACCCACAGCGTGCTCGTGGCGCGCGGGCTCGGCGAGGACGGCGCGGACCCGGCGGTGTGGATCGAGCGGCGGCGTGAGCTGGTCGGCGAGGATCGGGGCGACGGGCTCCAGACTCTGGTGCGGGAGACCATCGAGATCCGATCGGCCTCACGCCGCCGCGTCCGGACCACGTTGACCGTCACCTTGGGCTGCGACCTCGCCGAGATCTCGGTCGTGAAGTCCGGCCACTCCCCCGGCCTGCTGCCGGCTGAAGCGGTTGACGGCGGCCTGCGCTGGACCGGGCCCGGTGCACAGAGCTCCGACGTCGTACAGGCGAGCGCCGTACCCGCGCCCACGGACGTCGACTCCGAGAACGGCCGGCTGCGCTGGCCGGTGGACCTGGCCCCCGGCGACGTCGCACGCTTCGTCATCGACGTGAGCGCCGCCCCCGCCGACGGCTCGGTGGTGCTCGGCACCGACGGCGCGTCGGTGATCGGCGACCTCCGGGTGGACAGCGGCGACATCCGCGTCGGCCGCTTCGTCGAGCGCTCGCTGGCCGACCTGCGCGGCCTGGAGCTGCGCGACCCCACGGCGCCGGACGACCACTTCCTGGGCGCCGGCGCGCCGTGGTTCCTCACGCTGTTCGGCCGCGACTCGCTCATCGCCGCGCGCATGCTGCTGCCGCTGGGCACCGAGCTGGCCGCCGGAACGCTGCGCACGCTGGCCCGGCGTCAGGGGACGAAGACCGACCCGGAGACCGCCGAACAGCCGGGCAAGATCCTGCACGAGATCCGGCGCGCACCGTCCGGCCACGACGCCTTCGGCGGCGCCGACCGGCCGCTCCTGCTGCCCTCGACGTACTACGGCACCGTGGACGCCACGCCACTGTGGATCATGCTGCTGCACGACGCCTGGCGCTGGGGCATGCCGGCCGAGGAGGTCGAGAAGCTGCTGGACCCGCTGAGCGCGGCGCTGGTGTGGATGCGCGATCACGGCATGGACGACGCCGGATTCCTGAGCTACGTCGACGAATCGGGTCACGGCCTGGCGAACCAGGGCTGGAAGGACTCCCACGACTCGATCCAGTTCGTCGACGGCCGGATCGCGACGGCGCCGCTGGCCCTGAGCGAGGTGCAGGGCTACGCGTACGAGGCGGCGATGAGCGGCGCGGCCCTGCTGGACGCCTTCGGCCGGCCCGGCGCCGAGGAGTGGCGGACTTGGGCGGGGCAGCTGGCCGCGCGATTCCGCGCCCGTTTCTGGATCAGCGACGCCGACGGCCCGTTCCCGGCGGTGGCCCTGGACCGGGACGGCAAGCCGGTGGACACCGTCGCCTCGAACATGGGGCACCTGCTGGGCACCGGGATCCTGAACCGCGAGGAGTCGGCGCTGGTCGCCGCGCGGCTGGGGTCGGCGGCGATGTCGTCGGGCTACGGCCTGCGGACGATGGCGACCTCGGCGGGCGGATACAGCCCCCTGAGTTACCACGGCGGCTCGGTCTGGACACACGACACGGCGGTGGCCGTACAGGGACTGGCGCGGGCGGCGGCTGAGGGCGTCCCCGGGGCGGCCGAGGCGGCGCGCGCGCTGATCGACGGCCTGCTGGAAGCCGCCGCGGGGTTCGAATACCGGATGCCGGAGCTGTACGCCGGAAGCCCGGCGCGGCCCGGCGGCCGGCCGACGCCGTACCCGGCCTCGTGCCGCCCGCAGGCGTGGGCCGCGGCGGCGTCGGTGGCGGTGGTCTCGGCCCTGGTCGGGATGCGGCCGGACGCGCCGGCGGACCTCGTGGCGTTCGAGCCGCTGCCGGGCGGCGCCTGGGACGGGCTTACAGTGCGCGGGTTCCGGGTCGGCGCGGATGTGCTGGACATGCGGGTGGATGCGGGGGACGTGCGGATTCTGGATGCCTGATCCGGATCGGGTCTGGACCGGGTCACGACGAGCTATTGTCAGCCACCTGTTTCAGCGCTACTTTCCGCGATGAGTTAGGAAACCTTCCTAACTTGATCCGGAAAGGAGTCCCACCATGCTCCGCAAAACCCTGGCCTCACTGGCCGCGATGGCCGCAGCCCTGCTGCTGTCGACGGCCGGCCCGGTGGCCGCGGCCCACGCCGATCCGCAGACGATCAACGTCAACATCACGTCGTACGGCTACAACGACAACGACGACGGCAACGGCCACTACGGCACCGCGCAGATCGCCTACCCGCAGATCCACAGCATCGCCACCGAGGACCTGGGCACCTACAGCCAGCCGGTGACGTTCGCCACGGACCAGAACGAGTTCGCCCCGGGCACCATCA
The DNA here is from genome assembly GCF_041262085.1 of Catenulispora sp. GAS73. Taxonomy (NCBI): domain Bacteria; kingdom Bacillati; phylum Actinomycetota; class Actinomycetes; order Catenulisporales; family Catenulisporaceae; genus Catenulispora; species Catenulispora sp. GAS73. The sequence continues at coordinate 44,201 of NZ_JBGCCM010000018.1, read as the reverse complement.
TCTACGTCCCCCACCTGGAGAAGTACTTCATCATGGAGGACGGGTGCGTGGAGTGCACCAGCGACTGGAACAACGGGATCTACCACGTCGACCTGTGGATGGGACCGAACGACGCGATGCAGCCGGAACCCGCGCTGGACGACTGTGAGGGGTCGATCACCGGCGCCTTCGACATCATCGTGAATCCGGACGCCAACCAGCCGGTGGACACGAACCCGATGTTCAGCAACGGTTCCTGCACGGTCGACACGTACTAGGTGACCGCCTCGCGGCGAAGTCGACAGTCGCCGCGCTGATCACCGCGTCCGATCGCCAGGGGGTCGGCCACCGTTCCGGTGGCCGACCCTCAACCTTTCCCCGCACGACCATGGCCACCTCCTGACACTGCGCTTACTGTGAACGCCGTCGCAGCGCCCGGATATAGCCGGGCAAACCCGCAGCCGGCTTCGAATCCCTTGGAGCGCCCCATGAACCGCCCCATGAACCCCACCCGTCGCAATGTCCTGAAATGGGGGCTGGGCGGCACCGTCCTGGCCGCCGCCTCGTTCGGCCTGCCCGCCGCGGCCCGGGCCGACTCCCCCGTCACGCCGGGCGGCAAGCCCACCGACAGCTGGATGAGCTACCTCGACCCGAACCTGTCGCTGCTGGGGATGACGATCCCCGGGACCCACGACACGTGCGCCACCAACCCGGCGAACGGCACCGAGTGGTCGCACACGCAGAACTGGGGAATTCCGCAGCAGCTGTCCGAAGGGGTGCGCTTCGTCGACATCCGCTGCAACGGCCTGCAGGGCACGGCCAGCGAGATGGGCATCTACCACTCCAGCTACTACCAGGGCATCCGGCTGCAGGACGTGCTGGACCAGTGCCAGGCGTTCCTGGCCGCGCAGCCGACCGAGACGATCGTGATGCGGCTGAAGAACGAGAACGCCGGGAACCAGGCGCTCAGCGACGCGGAGTTCCAGCGCCGCTTCAACTACTACATGGACACGCTCGGCTATCGGGGGCTGTTCCACATGTACGGCTGGCCGACGCTCGGCGAAGCGGCCGGCAAGATCGTGCTGGCGGCCGACTTCACCTTCCCGGCGTCGTGGAACCTGATCCACTGGGCCGACAGCGCGAACCAGTTCAACGTTCAGGACACTTACACCGGCGTTTCGACGGGCACCAAGGGCCAGCTGATAACGCAGCAGTTTGACAATGCCTACAGCAACCCCGCACCGACCACGATGTATGTGAACTTCCTGAGCCTCGCGCCGTCCCTCCAGGACGGTCTGGAATTCCCGAAGGACCTTGAGCAGACATTGATGGACAACTCCATCTACCCGTATCTGAACGCGCGGACCTCGCAGCGCGCGCGGTTCGGGATCGTGCCGATGGACTTCCCGGACTTCCATGTGAACGTGCTGGAGATGCTGATCGACAAGAACTTCGTGTAGCCCCAGATCTCGTCCATCACCGGTCGTCACTCTCTGTTGACTTACTACCGATCACGGTCACTTCCGGGCTAATCTTCAACAGCATTCAACACTTTTGCTGAAGCCCTGGAGGACAGATGTCGGCGAGCTCCCAGCCGGACCGCCCGGACGCGGGCGGTCCGGTGCGCCGGCGGGTGGTGCTCGCCGGCGGGGCTGCCGTAGGCGCCGCGGTGGCCGGGATCGCGACCGCGACGCCGGCGTCGGCGTCCGCATCCGCGACCATGAGCGGTATGGAAAACGAGGCCGCGAGCACCGACGCGGCGAAGAACGCAGGCCAGGCACGGGTCCAGTTCAACCGGTGGACCAGGTGGTCCGACTTCCGCGGCGGCGAGTCGGCCGGCGTGCTGCCGTTGCCGGGGCCGCGGTTGGGCGTCGTCATCGCGGAGGCGGTCGGGACCACCTCCTACACCGACCCCTACCTGAACACCACCACGCAGTACGAGTACGCGACCTGGACCTCCCCGCTGCGCCGGCTGGACTTCGGCGCGACGCAGCTGACCGCGCACTGGAACGCGGACACACCGAAGGGCACATTCCTGAAGATGGAACTGCTGGCGACCATGGAGGACGGCCACCTCGACACCTGGGTGATGGGCATCTGGACGTTCGACGACAGCGAGCTCAAGCGGACCTCGGTCAACGGCCAGAGCAACGCCTACGGCGAGATCGACACCGACACCTGGAGCGCCGCGACCGGGCACTCGATGCGTTCTTACCAACTGCGCCTGACCCTGTTGCGCCGCCCCGGGACTGCGATCACGCCCCGGGTCTGGCAGATCGGCGCGACCGCTTCCACCGTGCCGGCACGCACCACGGTTCCGGCCAGTACTCCCGGGCCCGCCACGGGGATCACGCTGGCGGTCAAGCCGTACGCGCAGTACGTGCACGACGGGCAGTACGCCGAGTACGGCGGCGGCGGTGAGGCCTGGTGCAGCCCGACGTCGACCGAAATGGTGGTCGAGTTCTGGGGCCGGGGCCCGGCGGCCGAGCAACTGGCGTGGGTCGATCCGCGCTACACCGACCCGGCGGTGGACCACGCGGCGCGGTACAGCTACGACTATGGGTATCAGGGTACTGGGAACTGGCCGTTCACCTGCGCCTACGCGGCTTCGTACGGGCTGGACGCGATGGTCGTGCGACTGAACTCGATGACCGAGCTGGAAGTACTCATCGCGGCCGGGTTCCCGGTGGTGACGTCGCAGTCGTTCACGCTCGCGGAAAACGGCCGCTACGCGAGCGCCGGGCACTTGTGGTGCGTCATCGGGTTCACCGACACCGGCGACGTGATCGTCAACGACCCGGCCAGCAAGAGCGATGCCGACGTGTACACGGTGTATCCGCGGCGGATGTTCGAGACCGTGTGGCTGCGGACGAACTACACGAAGGCCGACGGCACGCCGGGGTACGGATCCGGCGGCGTCGCGTACCTGATCAAGCCGCATGACAGAGGCCTGCCGGAGGTCGTGGACCGGCGGAACCCCAGTTGGCCCACCGAGCCCTGGGGCTGAGAGCTGATTGAGGCCCCTGCGAGGCGGGCGTCAGGGGCCTCAATCATTGTTCTGTTTTTTCCGGACCGGATGGGATCGGATCGCTAGGCAGGGAGTTCGACGGACATCGCGTGGCGGAACACGTTGCCCGGGTCCCAGGCCGCCTTGATCTGCTGCAGCTTGGATAGTTGTCCTTGTAGTAGAGCTCGGACCAGGGGACGCCTGAGGTGTTCCACGCCGGGTCGGCGAGGCCGGCGTAGATCGCGGCGAGGAGTTCTGTGACCTGGCCCTCGACGTTCGGCAGGCCGCCGTCGGCCTGGACCACGAGGGTGAAGACGCCGTTGTGGACGCTGCCGATTTCGAGGATGGCGTACAGGCCGGTGCCGGTGCCGGTGGCGCCGGGCGCGCTGTGCTGCTCGTGCCACTGGCCGAAGTTGCGGAGGATGGTGGTGAACGCGTCGCGGGTCTTGGAGGCATCGAAGGCCCATTCGGCGATTCCCGGCGTGCGCCCACCACAGGTCGCGGTGCGGGTCGTCGGGTTCGCGGGTGGCCCGGACCACGCGGACGCGGCGGTCTTCGTCGACGACCACGACTTCGACGGCGTGGAGGTGGTCGACGACCGAGCCGTAGCGGCGGGACAGGGGGCCGTAGCCGCCGCTGGCCGGGAGGGTGACGGCCCAGCCTTTGAACAGGGTGGTGTAGATCTCGCCGAGGCGGGCGCCGGGCTGGATGGAGAAGGCGCGCATGGCGGGGTCGTAGCCGACCGCGTTCATCGGGGACAGGTCGAGGAGGACTTCGAGGGCCGGGTCGGCGGTGAAGTTCTCGCGCACGACGTCCTCGGTGCCGGTGACGACGCGGACCTCGTCGGGGTGGCCGACGAAGCGGAAGTTGTCGCCGCGGAGCATGCTGTCGTAGCGGATGTCGGTGGGGGTGATGCGGGCCGGGCCGAATTCGGCGGTCGTCGCCGGCCCGGCGTTGGCATCGGCGTTGGTGTTCGTGTTCGTGGTGCTGTCGGTGTTCGCCGCGGCGTCGGCGGTTCCGGCGACTCCGCCGACCAGGGCCACGGACCCGGCGGCGACCGTCCCGGCGCGTCCCAGCAGGCCACGGCGGCTGAGCCCGTTGTTCGAGCGCAAGCGCCTATGCTGCGCACATGAGCGCCGAAGACCCCGACCTCGCCGCCGAGACGGACACCGCGCTGATCGCCGGCGCCCTGCGCAGCCGCGACGACGACTCGGCGCCGTGGTCGGTGGCGTGGGGCATGCTGCCGCCGGGCGTGGAGGTGGTTCAGGTGACGTTCCGCGACGGCCGGCGCGCCGCACCGGCCGCCCGCGTCGGGGTGCTCGGCCGCCACTGGGCCGCCGAGGTGGCGGGACGCTTCGACAAGGTGGTGGTCAGCGGCGGCGAGGCGCGCGAGACCGCGAAGGTCAGGACGCGCGACAAAACGCCGACGCCGCGGCGGTTCTCCCGCAGGAGGTCCGGCCTCCCGGCCGACCCGCTGGAGCGGATGAAGCACCACTGGGGCCTCGCGGCGGTGATCCTGCAGCCCGGGAGCGAGGACCGGCCGGTGCTGCCGGACATCCGGAGCGCTGGCGGGGATCTGACGTAACGGCGCGGGGTGGGGAGATCGGGTCCGGGTCCGGATGTGCCTGGACCGGGACCGCGATCAGACCGGGAACTTGATCAGGCAGGGAACTCGATCAGGCAGGGAGCCCGAGCCCATCAGACCGGGAACTCGATGTGCGGCAGCACCGACAACCCCGGGCCGTAGCGCGGCGGTATCGGCGGCTCCGCTCCGGCGGCCACCACCGGCGGCTCGACGAAGTCGACCGCGAGCTCGGCCCGGTGCAGCGCCACCACGTCGGCGGCCGCGGGCAGGCCGGGCTGCTCCACCACCAGCAGCGGCCGCTCCAGGACCGGCGCCAGCAGGTCCAGCACATTGTCGACCGGCGCGGGCACCGGAGGCTGGTGCAGATCGAGCCCGGTCCACGGATCGGCCTTCACGAACGCCGCCTGCCGGGCCCGCAGATCCGCCGCGGCCACGGCGGTCGCGGCCGCGTGGATGGTGGCGATGACGTCGTCGGCGGTCTCGGGCACCGCGACCTGGCTCGACGGGGGCGCGGTGAGGTTGGTCGTGGCTATGTGGGTCGGCATGGTGCGGTCGAGGTCGAGCTCGGTGGTGGTCGTGGTGGTGGTGTCGTCGGCGTCGGCGGACAGCACCAGCTCGGTGGAGCTTTCGGTGGCCGGGGGCTCGGCGCCGAGGGTTTCGCCATCGGCATCGGCATCGGCGGCGGAGGCAGCGGCATCGGCGGCCGGCGCGGCGGAGTCTGCGGGATCCGAGCCGGCGAGCGAGCTTTCAGTGGCGGGGGCCTCGCCATCGGTACCGGCTGCGGCGATGAGCTCGCTGTCAGCCTTCGGAGCATCAGTGGTGTCGGTAGCGAGTTCGAGGGTGCTGAGATCGTCCTCGTCCTCGGAGGGATCCACCGGCCCGAACGCGACGGTCGGCTCCTCGGCCTCGGCAGCACTCGTCGCCCGCTTGACGGCCTCCACATCCAGCGAGACCGTGGCCGTCGCGTCAGAGGCTTCAAGGCCCTCCGCGAGGGCCCGCTTCACGGCCTCGACGTCCAGCGCGATGGTGGACAGTGAGCCCGAGTCGACCGCTTCCGTCCCGACCGTCGGCGCCTCAGCGCTCGATCGCGGCCCCGGGACCTCGCCGTTCACCCCACCGTCCGAGCGCGCATCGCCATCGGCACTCGCATCCTCATCCGAGTCGGCATCGCGATCCACGTGCACGCCGTTGCGCGCGCCATTGCTCGTCGCGGCGCCGTTGCCCGCCCCGGCCGCATCCACCGCCGTGAAAGCAACCGTGTCCGCCTCGGCACTCGCGCGCGGCGGCGCCGCACGGCCGTCGACCTCGACGGCCGGCAGGTCGCGGGTGGCCGGCCCTGCGGCGGCGGTGGCCGCGGCGGGGCGCGTCTGGTGGGGGGTCGGTTCGTTCAGCAGCATCAGGTGCTCGCGGGGTCTTCGGGGGCGGTGCTTCGGGCGTGGAGTTCTCGGAGTTCGTCTTCGTCGGGGAAGTGGTCCACGGTGCGCTTCAGCAGGGCGCGGGCTCGCGGGTAGCGGTGCCAGTGGAAGGGTTGCAGGCCTCCGGACCGGGGGTCGTCGGGGCGCGGGACGCGCGGGATCAGCATGGTGGCCTCGGGGTCGCCGAGGCTGCCGCCCTCACCGAGGCGGACCGCCTCCTCCAGCAGCGCCGCGCACAGGCCGTAGTGGCGCGTCTCGTACTGGAACGTGGCCTCGTTCTTCCACAACGCGATCATCAGGTCCCGGAGTTCCTTCGTGTCGCGGTACGCCAGCGCCGTGCGGAGGCGGTGCGCGCGATCGTGGAAGGGACGCTGGGTGTTGTGCATCGCGTCGGCGATGAGCAGGGTCGCTATCTCGCGCGGGGCCTCGACGTCGGGGTCGCCGGTCCAGGTCTGGTCGGCCAGCAGGGCCCACGTCATCCGGTCCAGCGCGAGGGTCCGGCGATCGCCGAGGGCCGCCGAGCATGCCAGCAGCTTCAGGGCCTGCGACAGCCCGGCGTGGTAGTCAGCCCGCGACGGGTCGATCTCGCTGAGCTCCTGCCACCACTGCACCGCCTCCAGCAGGTCGCCGTCCGGCCCCGGCCGCGTCAGCGAACCGGCCCGCTCGGCGAGCACCACCTCCAGCAGCGCCGCCGCGTCCTTGTCCTCCGGCATCAGCTCGACCGCGCGCCGCGCGTGGGACAGCGCCAGCACGTGGTCCTGCTGTTCGGAGCGCAGTTCCCCGGTCCGCCGCATGTGCGCGACGGCCAGCTCGTTCTGGAGCGCGGCCACATCCGGGGCCACGGACAGCGCACGCTCCAGCACGTCGACGACGCTCTGCAGCACGCTGACCGGCGCGGGCACGTCCCCGTCGGCACCAGCCGCCCCGGCACCGGCAGCTTCGCCACCAGCGCCGGCAGCGCCACCGGAACCGACACCGCCAGCACCGCCAGCACCACCGACACTGCCGGCGCTACCAGTACCCCGCCCCGTCAACCCGACGGCCGCCATGTTCACCGTCTTGGTCGCGTCCGCGATGAACGCCGTCCCGGTCGCCGCCATGTTCACGGTCGGCGTGGCGTCGACCGAAACCGGCCGCTCACCCTCCTCGGCCAGCCGCATGAGCTCGTGCGCGGCGTTCAGCCCGGACTCGGCGGCGATCTCCGCCCACACCGAGTCGGGCTTCTGATCCGGATCCAGCAGCGCCGCCCGGGCTATGCACTCCAGCGCCGGCGCCCACTGCTCGTCCAGGTGCAGCTCCATACCCCGCATGACCAGTGTCTTGCGCAGCAGAGCCGTCCACGCCTCGTCGCGCTCCCCCTCCGGGACGGTGTCCAGGGCCGCTATCGCCGCCTGGTACTTGCCGTCCTCGTACAGGAAGTGTTGCGGCCCCAAGGGCCCGTACAGCGCGGCGACCCGCACCGACTCGTCGTCCTCGGCGGCGTCCGGATCCACCGCGTGCATCGCGTCCGCGAGCTCGCGCCACTCCGCCAGCGCCGGCGTCTCAGGCTGCTGACGCAGCAACGTCTCCAGCGTCGGGCTTGTCTCCGGATCCGCCTCGCAGGCAAACACGTCCATCCCCAGCCGCACCGACCACGCGTCCACCTCGTCGCCGCCCCGATAGGCCGACAGGTCCGCGAACCGCAGGTCGTTCTTCAGCTCGTCCACCAGCGCGCGCCGGGTCCGCACGATCTGCTCGCGGTCGGCCTCGACGTCGGCGACCCCGACGACCTGGACCCAGAAGTCCGGCGCGTACAGCGCCGTGACCAGGCAGCCGATGGTCCACATCCAGTGCTCGTCGGCGCCGGAGGACCGCGCCAGCTGGTACGCCGACAGCCCGAGCGCGTGCAGCAGCCGGGCGTTCGTCGGGTCCTCGCGCACCAACGCGAGATACCCCGCGAACGCCTCTTCATGACGTCCTTCTTCGGCGTGCTGCCGCGCGGAGTACTCCGACAGCGCTTCCAGCGCCGCCAGCGCCTCCGGCTGGTCCGGCTGGATCCGCAGCGCGTGCCGCAGGTCGCCGAGGGCCTGGTAGGGCTCGCCGTGCTCGATCGCTGCGGCGGCGCGCCGGATCAGCAGCTCGACGCCTTCGGTCTCGGCGTCGGCGGGCAGTCGGCTCAGCGCGCCGTCCAGGTCGCCGGCCTCGGCGCGCATGAGGGCGAGCTGGCGGCGCAGCGGGCGGGTCAGGGCGCTGCTTCCCAGGGCGTCGGCCCAGGAGGTCAGGGTGCGCTCGGCCTCGTCGGGGACGCCGGCCTTGCGGGCCGCGTACAGCAGCGACTGCAACGCCGGTCCCGCGCAGCGCTCGCAGCGGTAGGAGCTGATGCCCGCGGGGCGGAACAGGTGGGTCCGGCAGCCTTCGCGTCCGCAGCCGGCGCAGGAGCCGACGGCGTCCTTGCCGCATTCGACGTCGGCCACGGCCACGCACGGCAGCGGTGGCTCCTCCTCGTCGGGGTCGGCTTCCGCGGCCAGCCGTTGGGCGGCGACCAGCGGTCCGGCGTTGGCGATCTCCTGGATGTCCAGGCCCTGGGTGTCGTCGTCCTTGAGGACGTAGGCGTCGGGGTCGGAGTCCGTGTCGGCCCCGGCCTCGACTTCCGGTGCGGCCGAGCCGCCGGCGACGTCGTTGCTCAGGAAGCGCTGGTACCACCGCACGGCGTCGTACCAGTGCCCGGTCCGCTCGGCGTAGAGCGCGCGGGCCCGGGCGACCGCGGGGTCGCAGTCGGGGTCGTCGGGCAGTTCGGCGAGCAACGTCTCGGCGTCGTCGAAGCGGTCGTCGAGCAGAGCGGCGACGGCCAGGTGGCAGCGGTCGCGCATGCGGCCGTGGACGTCGAGGAACGTCTCCAGGTCGGCCGTGGCGCCGCCGGCCAGGTCGACCAGGGCGCGCAGCCGGTTCTGGCGGCCGCGCAGGCCGTCCACGCGATCGGAGACCGGCAGCGAGGCGGCCAGGTCGAGCGCGACAGCCGCTTTCTCCCGGTTGTCGGGAATCTCCCGGCCGGCCATCAGCATCCACGCGGCCTCGCGCAGCGCGGCTTCCCGCAGCGCTATTCGGTGCTCGATGACGTCCGGGGAGTCCAAATACGCGATCTGCCACTGGAGCCGCGCGGCCGTCGGGTCGCTGCCGAGGCGCTTGCGCGCCTCCCGGTCGCGGGCCACGGCCGTCCAGTCCCGCAGTTCGGTGGTGCCCAGGCGGTCCCAGGTGTCGATGGCGGCGGCCGGGTTGTTGGCGCGCAGCTGGGCCAGTCCGTAGTGGAAGGTGGCCATGCCGCCCCAGTAGGACGACTGCCCGGACACCGGCTCCAGCACGCCCTGGGCCTCCTTGCCGCGGCCGGCGGCCAGCAGTACGGCACCGAGCCGAATACGCGCGGCATGCGAATGCGCGTCATGCCTCAGCGCCGCCTGGTAATGCGCGATCGCCTCGGCCGGCCGGCCGGACTGCTCGCGCAGCAGCGCCAGCCCCAGGCGTGCCGGAGCGAACGCGGCCTCGACGGCCAGGGAGTTGCTGAAGTGGTTCCACGCCAGGTCGTCCGCGCCGAGCTGCACGGCCAGGCGGCCGAGCGAGTAGTGGATGCGCGGATCCTGCGGCGCGTACTGGGAGGCGGTGCGCAGGTCGGTCTCGGCCTGGTCGGTGCGGCCCATCTGCTGGTGCGCCAGGCCCCGGAACAGCAGCGCCTCGGGACGCAGCCACGCCCCGCGCGACCACGGCGAGGCCGGGCCGGTGCCGCGGCGGAAGGCCTCGTCGTAGGCGGAGATCGCGTCGTCGTAGCGGAGCAGGGTGCTGAGCTGGATGCCCCAGCGGAACCACAGCTCGCCGCTGCCGCCGGGTACGGCGGCGGCCAGCAGGTCCTCGGCCTCCTTGACCCGGCCGTCGCGGCGCATCATCGTGGTCAGCGCCAGCACCGGCCAGTCCACGCCGGGCAGCGCGGCCAGCGCGGCGCGCGCCGTGGCCTCGCGCTGCGCGGTGGGGCCGGTGGTGCAGGCCTTCTGCAGCCACATGACGGTGCGGATCGCGGTGTCCTCGTCGCCCGGCTCCAGGCCGTAGGTGATCGCCTTCAGGAAGTCGATGATCGGCTTGAGGTCGCCGTCCTCGGCGCGCAGCCGCTCCTCGGCGAACTGCCGGACCAGCCAGCGCGGCAGCTGGCGGAAGGGTTCGGGCAGCAGCGGGTAGGCCTCGCGGAAGCGCGCCATGGCGTCGGTGAAGATGCCCATCGCCAGGATGGTCTCGGCCTCGCCGAGCAGGGCGAGGCCGCGGTAGTGCTGCATGTCCTCAGGGGCGGACGCCAGACGGCGGGCCAGGCGCGCGTAACGATCGCGAGCCCGCTCCTGCTGACCCACCGCAGCCAGGTCCTCCGCCTTCGCGAACTCCTGGGTGATCCACTGCGGGTCCGTCCCTCGTCCACGCCCCAGCAAGGCCACACCGTCCCATCAACCCGTATCGCTGCCTACAGCTTGACACAATCGCCCCCGCCCGCGCCGGGCCGGATCCGGCGCCGCGGGCACCGACCTGTTGTTCTTCACGGTCGGTGCAACACAGTTCACCCGGGCTCCACCCCGATCTCACTTGGTGTGCGCGCTCTGTGTCCCTTCGCTGTCGTTCTAAACATCCCTCATGGGTTAGGACGCCGTGATCACCAGCGAGGTTCCTTCAACAGGGCCGGGGAAAGCAGTTTTGACTAGGTTTTGACGGTGCGGCCGCGGCTTCGGCGCACGGTTCAGTGCTTGATTCGGCGCTTGATTCGGCCCAATGTAAAGACTTTGATGGGTGTCGGCGGCGACACGCTGCGGACTGTCACCGCCGACGTGGGGTCGCATCAGCTCTGACCGCGGGTCCCCTTCAGGAACACCGGGTTCGTCAGCGCGGCCATCGGGCCGAACAGCAACGCGTCGCCCATCGTGTTGCCCTGGCCGGGCGTGCCGTCGGGCATCGGGTGGCGGATCTCGGCGCGGACGTAGGCGGCCAGCGAGGGCGTGGTGCGCCAGACGACGACGCCGTCGCCGTTGGCGTCCAGCGACTGCTGGAACATCTGGCCCTCGTCGGTGATCAGGCGGACGGTGCCGTTGGGGACGCCGTGCGCCTCCAGCCGGACGTCCACCGGGGCCGTCGTCGGCACCTTGAGCGTCTCGCCGATGCCGGCCTGCTTGCCGGCGCCGGTGACGGTGAAGTCCACGGAGATCGCGCTGGATTCGGCGATCCAGTTGCGGCCGGCGCGCAGGCCGTCCATCAGCGCGTCGGTGCGCAGGTCCTCGGCGTGGACGACGTTGTGCGGCAGGCCGATCACCTGCGGGACGCTGTGCGCGTCGCTGTTGCCCACGGCCGGCAGCCAGCGCTCGCCGGAGCGGACCGCCTCGCCGAGCTTCTGGTCCCAGGTGCTCACGGCGTGCTCGTCGTCGTAGGTCCAGGGGCCGGTCCAGACCTCCGTGACGTCGGCGTCCTCGAACCCGAACTTCCACTGGCAGGCGACGTAGGCGCAGTACATGTGCGCCGGGGCGACCAGGCCGCCGTGCTTGCGCACCTCGCGGGCGAAGCGCGGGAAGGCGTCGTCGCGGTTGCGGTAGCGCCAGTCGATCCACTCGCCGGCCGGCAGGCCCATCGCGACCCAGTGGCCGTTGCGGGTGGTGATCTCCTCGCCGGGGATGATCAGCAGGTCCGGGCCGGCGTACTGGCCCCAGACGCCGTGCGAGGCCGAGGTGTTGTGGTCGGTGGAGACCATGAAGTCCAGATTGGCCGCGCGGGCACCGGCGGCGACCTCGCCGGGCAGCCGCTTGCCATCGGAGTAGACGGTGTGCAGGTGGCAGTCGCCGCGGTACCAGGCCCGGCCGCGGCCCTTGGCGCGGGTCGGCGGGTAGTTCGGGACGAACGGGGTGCCGGGCTCGCCGTAGGTCAGGGTCACCTGGACCTGGTAGTTCATGCCCTGCTGCGCCACCTGGTAGGGGCCCAGGGCGATGTGCCAGGTGCCCTTGTTGACCGGGCCGGGCAGGTAGCCCGGGGTGGCCTCGGTGGCGTTGATCGAGAACGAGGTGCGGAAGCCGCCGGACCAGCCGCGGAAACCGGGGCCGCCCAGCGCGATGCCGCGCTCGTCGAACACGCCGATGTCGCAGGAGTTGGTCTTGTCGCCGGAGACGACGGTGGGGTGGTCGTAGGAGTAGCTGACGTCGATCTGCTTCACCCCGGCCGGGATCACGACCGGCAGGTAGACGAAGTCGGCGACGCCGGTGTCGAGGTGGCCGGTGAGGGTCTGGGTGACCTGGGTGCCATCGGCGGGGGTGGCGCCGGAGCCGCCCGCACTACCGGCGCTGCCAGTGCTGTCGGCGGCGTGGGCGAAGGTCATGGGGCCCAGGGTGAGCGCCGCGGTCGCGGCGCCGACCGTCAGGACGCCTCGGCGGGACAGGCCGGAGGCGGCGGAGTCGGCCGACTCGGGCAGCGGTGCGACGTTGTGCTCGCAATAGCCATCTGTGCACATGGTTTCCGACGATCCGCCACGCCGGTGAACCAGGCGTGAGCGTCAAGCGAAAGGTTGTGGGTTCGTTACGAGGGATACCGAGGACTAGCGAGGGGTGACGAGGAGTACTCGCTCCAGCCTAGCCATTGTTGAGGGAAATGCCCCATACGGGAAGGCGAGGCCATGGCAGCCACACCAGAGCGCCGTTCGCGGCGCGGCGCGATGATGGAGGCATCTCCATAAGCGCGAGGAACGGGAGATTTGAGATGACCGGTATCGAGGTCCTCACCGCGGGACGCTACGGCTACGCCGACCGGCGCATCCACCGCGACGACTTCGCCCACCAACTGGCGGTCATGCTGCCGGCCGACGACGACGAACGGCTCCGGCCGACCACCACGGTCAGCGCCGAGGACCTGGTCAGCGCGGCCAAACTGTGCCGCCACCTGGCCGAGCGCTATCCGTCCGAGCCCCTGGGCCGGCTCGCCGAACAGATCGCCTACCGGCTGGAGCACCCGATCACCCACCCCGGGGCCGTGGTGTACTACGCCGCCGCCCTGCTGTGCCGCGAGCAGGAAGCCCTGAGCCGGGCCGAGAGCGCGACCATGGTGGCCGCGGTGTTGGAGACCCGCGCGGCGGGCCACGCCGCCGACACCCTGGAGGCCACGGCGCCGCAGACCCTGCGCTACACGGTCAAGACCGCCATCGACGGTGACTTCGTCCGCGGTGCGCGGCATCTGAAGGCTCAACAGAACTGAGGAAGGCCGGCTGGGCGGCGGCGGGGCAGGCCGGGTGGCCTGAAAGACGGCGTCCATCCGGATGAAGGGCCCGCACGGCCTGACGGTGGCGGCTGCCTACAACCCTGTCGGCGGCCGGGTCCGACCCGCCGCGATGCTGCCCCGCGCCCCGCGCCCCTGCGCGGTGAGTGCGGCGTCCTTCCTCGTTCGCGACCCCGGACGCCGCCCCCCGTTTCTCACCGCTCCCCCAGGTTCCGGGGCGGCGCAGCCGACATCCCGGAAGTCCAGATCGTCCCGCGCCGACCCGGTACTGTCACTGGATTGCGCGCCGGACACAAACCATTGACAGGGACGCACTGCTGTGCACGACTGAAAGCGACCGGCGGAGGCGGAGGTTCGAGCGGATGGAGACCATCGACTACGGCACCGGCGACCTCGGCCGGGTCCGGTTCGTGCTGTCGCCGCTGGGGCACCTGATCCACGGGGTGCACGACGGTCCGTGCAGCCGGCAGTCGCCGTGGCGGCAGCGCTGGTGGCCGCGGGCCCGGCGGCAGGTGAGCCTGGGCTCGGGCCGGCTGGTCCCGCTGATCAACCGCGCGCATCCGGACGCGCCGGCGTTCCTGCCGCTGGCGATCGCCGGAGACGGTGACGGCGCCGCCACCCCGACCTTCGAGCAGGAGCTGGACCGGCTGCGCGCCACTCCCCCGCACCTGCTGGGCTACCGGCTGGCCGCGAATTCCGGCCCCGGGCCGAGGCGCACCGACGACTCCGACCGGCTGATCCGCGGCCTGCGCAACCAGGAGGACGCCTCGCTGCGCGCCGTCGTCGACGGCCTGCTGGCGCTGTACCGCGCCACGCTCATGCCGGACTGGCCGACGATCTCCGAGCGGCTGCAGCGCGACGTGTCGATGCGCCGGCGCCAGATCCAGCAGCAGGACGGGACGCTGCCGATGCTCACGAATCTGCACTCTGACATCACCTGGCGGCCCCGTACGGAGCCCCACGGCCCGGGGTCGGGGCTCATCCTGGCGCCCTGCCTGTTCGGCCAGCAGCGGGCCCACTGCGGCCCCGGCGCCGACGGCACGCAGGTCGTGGTCTACCCGACCGCGGAGCTGGAGGAGTCCTACGTCGCCCCCGACGACCACCTCGCGGCGCTGCTCGGCGCGGGACGCGCGGCGGTGCTGCGGAGTCTGGCGGCCCCGGCCTCGACCTCGGGACTGGCGCGGCGGCTGGGGATATCGGCGCCGACGGCCTCGACGCACGCCGCGCTGCTACGCAACGCGGGCCTGGTCTCCACGGCGCGGGACGGCAAGAGCGTGCGGCACGAGCTCACCGCGGTCGGACGCCAGTTGGTCGAGCTGAACCCACAGGCCGCCGCCACGTTCTGAGCGTTAAGCACCGGCCACTCAGTGCCGAACTCACCGAACTGGCCGACCCCGCCGAACTCGCCGACCGAGCTCAGCGCTTGATCCCCACCCCGACCAGCCCCCAGATCTCCTCCCAGTCCTCGCGCAGCTCGCCGTCCGGCCGCCACAACGGCCGCGGCACGATCCCGGGCTCGATGATCTCGGTCCCGGCGAACAGGGCCCTGATCTCCGCCTCGTCGCGCATGTACATCTTCGACGTCGCCTGGTCCCAGGCCCGCACCGCCGCCTCGGCCTGCACCGGACGGCCGCCGTCGGTGATGTGCGAGACCACCAGCGCGCTGCCGGCCGGGACCGCGGCCAGGAACTCCGCCACGATGCCGTGCGGGCCCTCCTCCGGCGCGATGAAGTGCAGCAGCGAGTTCATCACGATCGCCACCGGCTGCTCCAGGTCCAGCACCCGGCGCAGCTCCGGGTCGGCCAGCACCTCGGCCGGGCGGCGGACATCGGCCTCCACCACCGCGGTGTGCGCCGGGTCGGCGGCGGCCACCAGGGCCCGGCCGTGCACGGCGACCATCGGGTCGTAGTCCACGAACACGATGCGCGCCTCCGGATGCGCCCGCCGCGCCACGTCGCCGATGTTGTCGGTGCCGGGCAGGCCGCTGCCGAGGTCGAGGAACTGGGTGACGCCGGAGGCGGCCAGGAACCGGGTCGCGCGGTTGAGGAAGGCGCGGTTCTCCTGAAGGATCTCGCGGGCCTGCGGCACGTGCCGCAACGCGGTCTCGGCGGCCTCGCGGTCCACGTCGAAGTAGTGCATTCCGCCCAGCAGGTACTCGTAGATGCGCGCGGTGTGGGCTTTCGTCGTGTCCAGTTCCGGCGGGAGCCAGCCGGGGATCAGCGTGGCGTCGATGCTCTCGACGCCGTCCGCCGAGGTCACGGCGGACTCAGGAAATCCGCCGATCTTCGAGGCCTGATGTTCGTCAACCACCTGCGAGAGCCTAGCGGAGTTATCTCTGAACCGGCTCTCGGGGAAAAGTGGGGCGATCGGGCCTTGACAGGCCGCGACTTTTCAGCTCCGGGACGCCTGTCATTGTCCCGATACGCCTTGGACCCTACTTGTACGTCGTATTGTCGCCCCACAGCTGGTAGAAATTTTGGTCATGTCGAAGAATGCCAGGGCCCGACGAGTCCGCCGCCGCCTCATAGCCGGGGTGGCGGTGTCCACCATGGTCAGCGCGGCCTCGATGGCGGCCACCGTCAGCGCACAGGCCGACACGGCCCCGTCCGGTGGTCAGTCGCCCGTGGCTGCTCCGTCGACGTCGTCGAGCCAGCCGGATCCGACGTCGGCCACCACGAGCACGACGCCGACGCCCACGCCGACCCCCACTCCGACGCCGACGCCGACCCCGACTCCCACCCCGACGCCGACTCCGACGACCCCGACAACCCCGACGACGCCGCCCACGACGCCTCCCTCGTCGTCCGCACCGACCCCGACGCCGGACCCGACCCAGCCGCCGCCCACGCCGACCGCGCCGCCGACGACGAAGCCGGCCCCGCCGGCGCAGGTACCGCCGACGCCGGCGTCCCCCAAGGGCTCGCCGGTCCAGCCGGCCCCGCCGGCTCCGAACCCGGCGCCCTACATCCCGCCGCCGGACCCGGTGCCAGTGCCCACGCATCCGCCGGCGGGCGCGGGCCAGTTCGACAACTCGCTGATCGCCACCACCGCGCTGGCCTACGTCGGCCGCTGGGGCGGCCAGGCCTGCGTGGACGCCAACCGCTTCCGCTCTGGCCAGTGCCGCGAGTTCGTGGACTGCGTGGTCTCGCTGGCCAGCGGCGGAAAGATCTGGCCGGTCGACCCGGGCGGGAACTACCAGGTCGGGTTCAGCTCGGCCGGCGCGGTGCCGGTGGCGCCCGCCGCCGCCGTCGAGGGCGACATCATCCAGATCGGCGACCACGACGACTCCAACCCGCTGCACACCGCGATCGTGCTGAGCAACCACGGCGACGGCACGTACACCGTCGTGGACTCGAACTGGGTCGGCGAGCCGCTCATCAAGGAACTGGTCGGCGTGCACGACTGGACCCCGCCGGCGGCCGCGCAGTTCTGGCGCCTGGGCGCGGTCAACCCGAACAACCCCGGCTGGAAGATGCCGAAGAACGGCGTCACCGGCGGCTACGACCTGAGCGGCTACCAGCCCCCGGACACCGCGATCAACCCGGCGCCGCCGGCCCCGACCGCGAGCACGAACACCGTGAACGGCCTGGCCTCCGGAACCATCACGGTGCGCTCGGCGGACGCCGACCCGGCCCACCCCGCGGTCCGCATGCAGTACTGGATCGACGGCAAGTCCGCGCAGGCCATCGACAACGCCCCCGGCGGCGCGCTGCTGCCGCTGGACACCACGACGCTGACCGACGGCCCGCACGTGATCACCACCCAGGCGATGGCCGACGACGGCGCGATCTCGCAGCTGTCGGCCCCGGTCACCATCAACGTCACGAACCACCAGCTGACCGTCGCCGTCGCCGCCCCGAACGCACCGCTGCTGTCCGGCACGGTGCCGCTGGGCATCGGCGCGGCCCCGGCCTCGGACCTGGCCACGGAGACGCTGACGCTGGACGGCGTGGCCATGGCGCAGCCGATGACCACCAGCAACCAGCTGAACCTGGACACCACGACCCTGACCGCCGGCCAGCACCAGATCAAGGTCACGGTGACGAACCGCGAGGGCAGGACAGTGACGTGGGGGCCGGTGATCGTGACCGTCACCGGCGCGGCCACCGGACCCCGGGCCGTGCTGCCCTCGGCCACCGCCGGGCACGCCGACCTGGTCGCGGTCGACGCTACCGGCCGGCTGCTGCGGTACCCGTGGATCGCCGACGGGACGTTCGGCGTCCCGGTGCCGGTCGCGAACGGCTTCGCCGACGTCACCGCGCTCGTCGCCGGGCACTTCACGGGCCCGGCCGGCGCGGTGCAGCTGCTCGCGGTGAAGAAGGACGGCACCGCGCACCTGTACGGCTTCGACGCCACCGGCAAGGCCGTGGATCAGGGTGCTGTCAGCGGGCCGCAGTGGAACACCTTCACGCGGCTGGCCGCCGGGGCGTTCACCCAGGCCGGGCATGAGGACCTGGTCGGGATCGATGCGGCCGGGCACGCGCAGCTGATCACGCTCTCGGTTCCGCCGGCGGGGACCCCCGCCGCGCCCGCCACGCCGACGCCGCCCACCGCGACGACGTCTCCGGCCGGTTCGCTGCCCGGGGCGGGGTCCACGACCCTTCCGGGTTCCGGCAGCACGCCCCTGGCCGGTCCCGGCGCCGACCACGCGGTCGTGCCGGACGCGGAGGCGGCAGCCGCCGGGGCGCCGGCCGCGGGAGCACCGGCCGCCGCAGCCGCGGTGAAGCCCGCCTTCACCGCCGTGCTGAAGGCGCTGCCGCAGAACCCGACGCTCGCCGGAGCGGTGGCGATCGAGGCCGTTCCGGGCTCCGACGGGATCGACCAGCTGGTGTCGGCGGACGGCACCGGCGTCGTCGCCGCGTTCACGTTCACCGCCGCGCAGGGATTCGTGCCGGTGAAGACCGCGCCCGGCGCGCCCGCCCTCCCCGCCCTGCGGCTGCCGGCCCCGGTGACCACGCCGGTGGACGGCGTGTTCGTCGGGACCGACGCGCAGTTCCTGGTCACGGGCGCCGACGGCCAGACCTGGATCATGTCGCTGGCGCACCCCGACCGGCCGGCTCAGGGTGCTGCTTTCCAGTCGGACGCCGTGGTCCCGACGACGCAGCCCGCCCAGGGGCAGCACCGGCTGGCTCAGCCCGGGGACTGATCACCCCGGCCGCGTCGGCGCAGAAGTCGGCGCGGCAGTCGGCGGAGAAATGGTGACAGCCGCCCGGGAACTGGGAGGTCTCCCGGGCGGCCGTCTACGCCTTGTCTATCAGGTTCGCCGATCCGGCGCCACGGTCCCGGGCTCAGCGAGGGCCGACGCCGGGGGCGCGGCGACCCCGCTCGCGCCCTCCCCGCCGTGCTCCTTGCGATCGTCCGCACAACGGTCCGTCAAGCGGAGGACCAGCACGATGTTCGCCAGGACCAGAACGGCGACGAGTGTGGCCAGCACGGACGAAAGGGACATGCGCACTCCTTGCCGAGCACCGCGGCCGAGGGATCGGCGCTTAAGGGTGATCAGGTGCGGATGCTAGCAAAGCCGGACCCGCGCGGGTAAGAGCCTGATTTCCCTGGCAGTCCGTTGCCCTCGGTGACAAATCGCAGGGTGTTCACTCGGTCACCCTGCGCAGTCAGCTCCGCAGCCTGCCCGCACACTGCAGGCCGCGGAGCTGACCGGCGCTCAGTACCGGTAGTGCTCGGCCTTGTAAGGGCCCTCAATCGGCACACCGAGGTAGTCCGCCTGCTCCGCCGACAGCTCGGTCAGCTGCACCCCGAGGGCGTCGAGGTGCAGCCGCGCGACCTTCTCGTCCAGGTGCTTGGGCAGCCGGTAGACGTCCTCCGTGTACTTGTCCTGGTTCGTGAACAGCTCGATCTGGGCCAGCACCTGATTCGCGAACGACGCCGACATGACGAAGCTCGGGTGGCCGGTGGCGTTGCCGAGGTTGAACAGCCGGCCCTCGGAGAGCACGAGCACCGCGTGCCCGTCCGCGAACGTCCACTGGTGCACCTGCGGCTTGATCTCGGTCTTGGCCACGCCGGGCTGCGCGGCCAGGCCGGCCAGGTCGATCTCGGTGTCGAAGTGGCCGACGTTGCCGACGATCGCGTTGTGCCGCATGCGCGTCAGGTGCTCCACGCGGATGGCACCGGTGCCGCCGGTCGCGGTGACGAACAGGTGCGCGTCCTCGACGACCTGGTCCAGGCGCGCCACCTGGAAGCCGTCCATCGCCGCCTGCAGGGCGTTGATGGGGTCGATCTCCGTCACCACGACCCGGGCGCCCTGGCCGCGCAGCGCCTCGGCCGCGCCCTTGCCGACGTCGCCGTAGCCGCAGACCACGGCGGTCTTGCCGCCGAGCATGACGTCGGTGGCGCGGTTCAGGCCGTCGGGCAGGGAGTGGCGGATGCCGTACTTGTTGTCGAACTTCGACTTGGTGACCGAGTCGTTGACGTTGATCGCCGGGAACAGCAGGCGGCCCTCGCGGGCCAGCTTGTACAGCCGCGCGACGCCGTTGGTGGTCTCCTCCGACACGCCCCGGAGGACGGCGGCGATGCGGGTGAAGCGGGTGTCGTCCTCGCTGAGGCTGTCGGCCAGCAGACCCAGGATCTGGCGGCGCTCCTCGTGGTCGCCCGGCTCCGGTTCCGGGACGCGGCCGGCCGTCTCGTACTCGGCGCCGAGGTGGACCAGCAGGGTGGCGTCGCCGCCGTCGTCCACCAGCAGGTCCGGGCCGCGACCCGCGCCGAAGTCGAAGAGCTGGCGGGTGCACCACCAGTACTCCTCCAGCGTCTCGCCCTTCCAGGCGAACACGGAGGTGCCGGTGGGCTTGTCGGGGGTGCCGTCGGGGCCGACGACGACCGCGGCGGCCGCCTCGTCCTGGGTGGAGAAGATGTTGCAGGACACCCACCGGACCTCGGCGCCGAGCGCTACAAGGGTCTCGATGAGGACCGCGGTCTGCACGGTCATGTGCAGGGAGCCGGCGATCCGGGCGCCGCGCAGGGGCTGGGCCGCCGCGTGCTCGGCGCGCAGTGCCATGAGGCCGGGCATCTCGTGCTCGGCCAATTCAATCTGCCGGCGGCCGTACTCGGCCAGTTCGAGGTCGGCGACGGCGAACCGCAGGCCGTCGATCTCTTGGGGTTGGTGCTTCATGCTCGCTTTCCCGTCTTCGCATGAGGTGGTGGAACCCCGGGGAAGCACGAAGCGCGCCTCCACGAGGGAGGCGCCCTTGGGAAAGTCGTCGGGACCGAGCGTGGCGGATTCGAGGATCCGTTGCAGCGCCTCTCAGCTCCGGCGGCGCCGTGGTAAGTGGCGCCCAACAAATGTAGCGCGAGAGGGCCGACCGTTCACAGCTTGCGCGTGAACACCACCTTGGGGTCCCCCGGTCCGGCGTAGTCGTCGACGACCTCCGCGGTGAAGCCGATGGCGGTGTGGAACGCGACGCTGTTGGTGTTCGCCACGCTGGTGATCGCCTTCAGGCTGGTGGCGCCCTGCACCGCGGCCAACCGGGCGAACTCCTCGTGCAGCCGGCGGCCCAGGCCCGAGCCCCGGGTGTCGTCGCGGGTGGCGATGAAGTGGACGTAGCCGACGTGGTCCTGGTTCACCCAGCCCATCAGGTAGCCGCGGATGCCGTCCGGGGAGTCGGCGACCATGCAGGTCGGGCCGAACTCGTGCACCAGCGGGTAGTGGTGGCCCGCCCGCATGTCGCGTTCGCCCCAGTAGCGCGGCAGATCGGCGAGGATCTGGTGCAGGTCCGCGACGGTCATCGGGCGCATGGTCTCGCTCATGAGGAGATCCTTACACAGCACGAAAACGAGCCCGGAACCGGCGGGGCGAGCGCCGGTTCCGGGCCCTGTGGCGGGTCGGGTTGGTCTGTCAACTCACTACGTTGAGAAAGCTCATCATGCCGTTGTCCTCGTGGGCACCGATGTGGCAGTGGAACATCCACCGGCCGGGATAGTCCTCGATCGGGATGCGGATGACGACCTTGCCCGGGACGCCGCCCACCGCGTGCGGCACCGGGACGACGTCCTGCATGTGGGTGTAGGGCACGGCCGTGCCGTTCACCGACATCTCCTGGAACGTGCTGGTGTGCAGGTGGAACGGATGGTCCTCGCCGCTCTCGTTGAGGATCGTCCACTCCTCGACGGTCCCCAGCTTGGCCGGGTCGGGGAAGACCGAGGTGGTCGGGTCGAACTGCTTGCCGTTGATGAAGAAGCTGAGCCCGTCGGGGCTCTCGCTGAGGTCGACGGTACGCTGCTGGGCGATCTTGGCGTCAGCCAGGCTCGCGGGGGCGGTCTTGACCCCGCCGGTGAGGGCCGGGAGGCGGTTGACCGCGGTGCCGTAGACGTCCAGCTGCGCCAGGGCGGTGTCCGGGTACTGGTCTCCCTGCGGACCGTTGCTGTAGGCGGTGGTGCGCAGCCAGCTGTCACCGGGGGTGCTGTTCGCCGTCACCAGGACGTCGTAGCGCTTGGCCGGGGGCAGGAGCAGGGTGTCCACGGTGGTGATGCCGGCGACCGGGACGCCGTCCTCGCCGACCACGGTGAACTTGTAGCCGTCCAGACGCAGGCGGTAGAAGATGTCGGCTCCGGCGTTGATCAGGCGCCACAGCTGGGTCTCGTTGGGCCGCATGCCGACGATCGGCCGGAGCTGGCCGTTGATCAGACGGATGGTCGGGGCGTTGGAGTCGATTTTCGAGGACGCGGTGTTCTGCGCGATGGTGCCGCTCGCGTTGATCTGCACGTCTTTGAGCACGAAGGTGTGCGCGATGACGTGCTGATAGGCGGCCGGGAGCAGGGTTCTGTCGTCGCCGACGATCAGGGCGCCGGACAGCCCGGCGAAGATCTGGTTCTCGACGTCTCCGGTCATGGACATGCCGGTGCCAGTGCCAGTGCCGGTGGCCGTGCCGTTGATCGGGCCGGTGACGCCGCCGGGGCAGGTGGTACCCATGGCGTGCGAGTGGTACCAGTACGTGCCCGGAGGATGGTCGGCAGGGATCACGAGGTGGTACGTGTAGGTGTCGCCCGGGGCGACACACAGGAAGTCGTCGTCCGAATGGCTCATCGGATCGATGTGCAGGCCGTGGAAGTGCAGGTTGGTGGCCACCGGGAGGTGGTTCACCAGCCGGACGTCGAGCGTCGCGCCGGGGTTGAAACTGATCGTCGGCGCGACGTAGAAGCCGTTGTAGGACTGGCCGTCGGCCGTCTTCCCGCCCAAGTCGAACTGGGTGTCGTGGGCATCGAGGGTGACGGTCAGGCCGCCGCCGGCGCCGGCCGCCATGACCGCGTCGGGCGGATCCTGGAACGGCGCGCCGGAGACCATGCCCTGCTCCTGGTCGGTCACCGCGGGCGGCGCGTTCAACGTCCCTGTCGAGGACGCCAACGCGACCGCACCGGTGGCGGCGGAGAGGATGGCAAGGACCGTGATCAGGAGCACGGCGCGCCCTGCTATCAGGGTTCTCAGAGGATCGTCGCGATTTCCTTTTCCAGGCGCGCGAAAGCGCCATCGAAGAGCAGCGGCCACGGCGGGGGTCCTTCCTGGGTTACCGGAACGAGAGGTGGCGGAGCCGGGTGACGCTGTGAATCCAAACCCTGTGCTTAAACGCTGTAGCGGATGGTCTGTCCGAGCAAGAATCTAAAACCTGCGGGGCTCTTGGTCCAGGGGACCGAGAGATGGACGCGCCGACGGGGCCCGCGAGTTGCGCCTGATGAGGGGGCGTAAGGGTGGCGAATTCGAGTCTGAGCCCCCGGCGCCTTGACGACAAGCCGGCGCCGGGGCCGGTCTACGGAAGAACTCCTGCGGCTCTATCCGCGAGCGCTCGGCGGCGCGATCATGTATGCGTCCTGGGGTCGGTCATCAGGTAGGTGGCGAGAACGCCGGCGCCGAAGGCCAGGCTGTCGGTGAGGACGTGCTCGTCAACGCCGTGGACGTACCGCCAGGCGTCGAAGCCCTCGGGGGTGCGCCCCGGGACGAAGCCGAAGCCGGGGATGCCGATCTTGGCGAACGCCTTCGCGTCGGTCCCGCCGGTCATGCAGAAGGGCAGCACGATCGCCTCGGGGTCGAAGGCGCGCAGCGCGGCGGCCATCGCGGAGAAGTCCGGAGCGGTGAAGTCGGCGCTGACCGGCGGGTTGTGCTCGCCGGTGCGGGTGGCGTCGGGTCCGAGGAGTCCGTCGACGGTCGCGAAGAACTCCGCCTCGGTGCCCGGAAGCAGGCGGCCGTCCAGGGCCACACTGGCCTCCGACGGGATGACGTTGTGCTTGTAGCCGGCGCGCAGCATCGTGGGGTTGACCGAGTTGCGCAGCGTGTCGGCCAGCAGCGGCGCGGCGGCTCCCAGAGCGCTGAGATCGTCCGGGGAGATCTCGCGGCCGAAGTGCTCGGACAGGCCGTCCAGCAGGGCCCTGACGATCGGCACCACCCGCACCGGCCATTCGTACTCGGCGAAGCGGGTGACCAGCGCGGCCAGCTTCGCGATCGCGTTGTCGTCGTTGCGGCGCGAGCCGTGGCCGGCGGTGCCGCGCATCGTGACGGTCATCCACGCGCTGCCGCGCTCCCCCGCCGCGATCGGGTACAGGCGCGCGCCGTCGGACAGGTGCACCGAATGGCCGCCGGACTCGCTGATCGCGGCCTCCACGCCGTCGAACAGGTCCCGGTGCTCGCGGCTCAGGAATCCCGCGCCGAAGTCCCCGGTGTCCTCCTCGTCGGCGACGAAGGCCATGACGAGGTCGCGCGGGGGGCGCTGTCCGGTGCGGGACAGGTGGTGCACGAACGCGAGCATCATCGCGTCCATGTCCTTCATGTCCAGCGCGCCGCGGCCCCAGACGGCGCCGTCGCGGACCTCGCCGGAGAAGGGGTCGGACTGCCAGTCGGCGGGTTCGGCGGGGACGACGTCGAGGTGGCCGTGCACCAGCAGGGCCGGCGCGCTCGGGTCGGTGCCGGGGATGCGGACCACGGTGTTGGCGCGGCGGGGCGCGGACTCCAGGACGACGGGGTCGAAGCCGGCGTCGGTGATCTGCTCGGCGACCCATTCGGCGCAGGCGCGTTCGCCGCGGCTCTCGCCGGCGCCGAAGTTGCTGGTGTCGAAGCGGATCAGGCGGGAGCAGGCGGCGACCACGTCGGCGGCGAGCTTTTCGAGGTCGGAGTCGGTGGGGCGGGGTGCGGTCAGATCGGGTGCGGTCAGATCGGGTACGGACCGGCCGGGTTCGTTCATGTCAGGCTCCGAGGACGCTCGCGTACAGGTCGAGTTCGGCTTGCAAGCAGACGGCCATGGTCTCGTCCTTGCGGAAGCCGTGCCCCTCGCCGGGGAAGCGGAGGTAGGCCCGGCACAGCCCCGGGTTGACCGCCTCGACCGCCTTGACCAGCCGGTCGGCCTGGTCGGGACGGCAGATCACGTCGTCCTCGCCCTGCAGCATGATGAACGGCGCGGTGATCTCGGCGGCGTGCGCCAGCGGCGAGACCCGGGCGAAGCGCTCGGCGTCCTTCTCGGGGTCGCCGACCAGGTAGTGGATGTAGCGGCTCTCGAAGTCGTGGGTCTGTTCGTCGTACCAGGTCGCGGGGTCGCTGATCGGGAAGTAGACGGCACCGCAGGCGAAGTAGTCGCTGTGCGCGAGCGCCGCCAAGGTGGCCCAACCGCCGGCCGAGCCGCCGCGGATGCCGGTGCGCGCCGGGTCGGCGAGTCCGGCGGCGGCCAGCGCCCGGGCCACCGCGACCGGGTCTTCGACGTCGGTGCTGCCCCAGGTGTGGCGCAGGCGGTCGCGGTAGGCGCGGCCGTAGCCGGTGGAGCCGCCGTAGTCGACGGAGGCGACGGCGTAGCCGCGGGAGGTGAACAGCGCGAAGGGCAGGTGGCGGGTGGCGACGGTGCTGCTGGTCGGGCCGCCGTGGACGTCGATCAGCAGGGGCGGCGGGGTGTCGGAGGGACCGCGGTACTCGGGGTTGGTCGGGGGGTGGTAGATGTACGGGACCTGCCAGCCGCCGGCGACCTGGACGTGGCGGCGTTCGGGGACGGAGACCCAGGCTTCGTGCGGGTGGACGGCGGGCTCGACGCAGCGGACGGCCCGGCGACGGGCCACGTCGATGCGGAGCGGGGTCGAGGGTTCGGTGGGGCTCGCGGCGACGACGGCGATCGTGGCGGCGCCGTCGCCGCTGACGGAGGTCGCGAACTCGGTCCAGTCCGCGGCCAGGTCGGAGGTCTGGCCGGTCTCGGGGTCCCACAGGATCAGCGCCTCGTCGCCGAGGCTGCGGCGCAGGACGACGCCGGCGTCGGTGACGGCGAACGACGTGGAGCCGACGCGCCAGATCGCGTGGCCGCACTCGGTCTCGGTCGGGAAGACGTTGGTCGCGCTCGTCTGCTCCCCGGCGAGGTCGACGCGGAACAGGTTCCACCAGCCGTCGGGGTCGGCGAGCGCGTACAAGGTGTCGGCGTCCGCCCACTCGGCCTGCGCGACGGAGACCTCGTCGCCGCCGAGGACGCGGGCCTGCGCGACCGCGACGCCGTCGACGATCGAGGCGACCATGAGGTCGGTGGTCTCCCACGGCATCACCGGGTGGTCCCAGCCGAGCCAGGACAGCCGCATGCCGTCGGGGCTCAGCCGGATCGTGGACAGGAAGTGGTGGGAGCGGGCCACGACTCGGAGGGCTTCGGGGTCGTCGGCGCCGGCGCCGGACAGCGGGATGGCGACGACGTCGCGGGTGGTGCGCGGGGCGGGGTCGGTCAGTTCCCCGGTGAGTTGTAGCGTCTCGCGGATCGCCCAGATCTCGGTGCCGGTCGGGCCCAGGATCATGTCGGAGTAGTTGGTGCGGGTGACGCCCTCGGGGTCGGCGGGGGTCAGGGGCTTCGGCGGCTCAGCGACCAGATAGAGCCGCTGGTCGCGGGAGCAGGAGAAGACCGCGAGGTCGGGCGTGGCGAGGTAGGGACGTCCGCCGTAGCCGATGGCCTTGTTGCCGACCGGCCAGTCCGGACCCAGCACCGGTCCGACCTTGCCGTCGGCGTCCCGGCGCACCAGCCCGACGGTGGCCGTCGCCGGATCCGGCGCGCACCACCAGGTCTGCTCGCCGACGATCGCAGGCCACTGTGGCGCGCCGGGGGTGGCGGCGACGTCCGTGGCCGTGAGCGGAGACGGCCAGGTGCCATACGGTTGGTCGGCCTTTGTCACGGGTTCTCCTCAGCTCGGTCGGCGCCGGTGGAGTGCGGGGTGCGTAGTGCGCGGGTACGGTGATCGATTCAGGCGGCTGAGGCGTCATCGTGGCCGTCGGGAGCCGATCGGCAAGGTGGTTGTCGGGATTTGGAGTGTGAGCGGCGAGGTTTTCGAGGCTCGCGCTCGGCCGGCGTCCGAGGTCCCACGCTGGATCGGGAGCCGCCGTGCCACCGGCGCCACCCGAGCCCTGCGAGGAACCCGTCATGCCTGACCATCATGCCCGCCGTATCCGCCGCGACCGCGCCGTCCACGCCGCGGTCGCCCAGGGCCTGCTCGACTCGCGGCGCACGCCGGTGGCGGCGTTCGTCGACGTCGCCGGGATCGCGCGGACGGCGGCGGAGCTGCTCGCGGCCTGGCCGCGCGAGCTGGACGTGCTGCACGCCTTCGCGGCCAAGGCGAACCCGCTGGTCCCGGTGCTGGCGCTGCTGCTGCGGCACGGCCTCGGCTGCGAGGTGAGCAGCCCCGGGGAGCTGGCGCAGGCGCGCGCCGCGGGGTTCCCGGCGTCCCGGATCGTGCTGGACTCCCCGGCGAAGACGCAGGCGGAGCTGGCCGAGGCGCTGCGCGACGGCATCGCGCTGAACATCGACAACTTCGAGGAACTGGAGCGCGTGGACCGCCTGGTCGCCGACGGGGCCGTGGCGCTGCGGACCGGGGTGCGGATCAACCCGCAGGTGGGGATCGGGTCGATCGAGGCCATGTCGACGGCCGGCCGGACCACGAAGTTCGGCGTCGCGATGGCCGACCCCGGCAACCGCGAGCGGCTGCTGGCGGCGTACGCGGCGCGGCCGTGGCTGCGCTGGGTCCACGTGCACGTGGGCTCACAGGGCATCCCGCTGGAGCTGAACGCGGCGGGGGTGGCCGAGGCGGTGCGGTTCGCGCAGGAGGTGAACGCGCGGCGGGAGGGGCAGATCGAGGGCATCGACATCGGTGGCGGGCTGCCGGTGGACTTCAGCGGGGACGAGGACAATCCCACCTTCGCCGATCACGTGGCGGTGTTGCGGGACGCCGCGCCGGAGCTGTTCAGCGGGGAGCTGAAGGTGGTCACGGAGTACGGCCGGTCGGTGATGGCGAGGAACGGGTTCATCGCCTCGCGGGTGGAGTACACGAAGACCTCTGGCGGGCGCGCTATAGCGTTGACGCACGCAGGGGCGCAGGTAGCGGCGCGTACCGTGTTCGCCCCCAAGTCGTGGCCGCTGCGGGTGCTGGCGTATGACCGGCACGGGCTGGCGAGTACGGCGGAGCTGGAAGTGCAGGACGTCGCGGGGCCGTGCTGCTTCGCGGGGGATCTGATGGCACGGGAGCGGAAGCTGCCGAAGCTCGCCACGGAGGACATCGTCGTGGTGCCGGACACGGGGGCGTACTACTTCTCCTCGCCGTTCCAGTACAACAGTCTGCCGATGCCGCCGGTGTACGGGTTCGAGGTGTCGGAGGGGGATGTGGTGCGCTTCCATGTGTTGCGCGCAGCGGAGAGCATCGAGGAGCTGGTGGCTCGTAGTGGAGTGCTGCCGGCGGGACTGCGGTGAGGGGTTTCTCGCTTGTTCTGCGTGGGGGTCTGGTCGCGGACGGGACCGGGGCGCCTTTGGCGGCGCTCGATGTGGGGGTTGTCGGCGATCGGGTCAGGCTGCTGACGCCTGGCACTGTCGCTCAGGCCGACGAGGTTCTGGACGTCTCGGGCTCGGTGGTCGCGCCGGGATTCATCGACGCGCATACGCACTCCGACACGGCTTGTATCGACGCTTCTGAACGCCGACTGGATAGCTCTCAAGCATTCGCCTCGGTACTCCAGGGCGTCACGACGGAGATCGCGGGGAACTGCGGCGTTAGCGCCTTTCCGGGAACGTACTCAGGGCTCGCTGCACTCAGTCGCGCCCATAGCGTTTCCGGACGCTCCAATCACTTAGCTTCCCTCGTAGGGCACGGGACTCTGCGCGCTTTTGTCGTCGGCCATGAGGCACGTCCTGCCACGGCCATGGAGACGGCGCGTATGGCTGAGGCTCTGGATGAAGCTCTGGAGAGCGGAGCTGTTGGGCTCTCCACGGGGCTCATCTATACGCCGGGCTCTTATGCGAATGCTGCGGAGATCACCGCGTTGGCGACCGTCGCCGCACGCCATGGGAAGCCCTACGTGACGCATCTGCGCGACGAGATGTCTGGAGTGGAGAGCGCCTTAGAGGAAGCGATCGCTATAGCGCGGGACAGTGGTGCGGCTCTGCACGTGTCGCACCATAAGACCGCTGGGAAGTACGCATGGGGACGGACTGAGGTGACGCTCGCGCGGCTGGCGGAGCTTCGGGAGTCGGGGATGGATGTCACGTGCGACGTCTATCCGTATACGGCCGGCAGTACGAAGCTGTCGGCGATGCTGCCTCCGTGGGCCCACGACGGCGGCCCGGCGCGGCTGCTGGAGCGGCTGCGGGACCCGGGGCAGCGCGACGCGCTGCGCAAGGCGATCGCCGAGGGCGTGCCGGGCTGGGAGAACACGGTCGGCAACGGCGGCTGGGACCGCATCGTGGTGGCCGGCGCCCTGCGGCACGCCGCATACCAGGGCCAGACCATCGCCGCCCTTGCCGGCGCGGCCGACGTGGACCCCGTCGACCTGGTCGCGGAACTGCTGCTGAGTGAGGACGGCGACGTGACGATCATCAGCCACTCGATGTGCGAGGACGACGTCCGCCGCGTCCTGTCCGCCCCGTTCGCGATGATCGGCTCCGACGGCGTCCCCACCCCCGGCCGCCCCCACCCCCGCTGGGCCGGCACCTTCGCCCGCGTCCTGGGGCACTACACGCGCGAGGCAGGACTCTTCGACCTGCCGGAGGCGCTCCGCAAGATGACCGGCGCCACCGCCGCCCGCTTCGGCCTGACGGGCCGAGGCGTCCTGCGCGACGGCGCACACGCGGACCTGGTGGTGTTCGACGCGGCACGCGTTGCGGACCGTGCGACGTTCGCCGAGCCGCTCGCGGCACCGGAGGGGGTGCGGCTCGTGATGGTCGGCGGTGCGATCGCGGTGCGCGATGGGGTGCTGACGGCCGCGCGGCCGGGGCGTGTGGTGGCGGTTTGAGGGGCCATGCGGCGGCGGGACTGGCAGCGGCGGAGGGGGTGCGGCTCGTGATCGTCGGCGGTGCGATCGCGGTGCCCGATGGAGCGCTGACGGCCGCGCGGCCGGGGCGTGTGGTAGCGGTTTGAGGGGCCATGTAGCGGCGGGACTGGCAGCACCGGAGGGGGTGCGGCTCGTGATCGTCGGCGGTGCGATCGCGGTGCGCGATGGGGTGCTGACGGCCGCGCGCCCGGGGCGTGTGGTGGCGGTTTGAGTGGCCGTGTAGCGGCGGGACTGGCAGCGGCGCGGAGAGCGAGTGAGAGGTGGCCTAGTGAGCGGCGATGATTTTGCAGCAGCACTGCCGGGCACGCTCGCGTACTCGGTCCCGGGCTGGGGCGAGCGTCGTGCGGATGAGGTGCTGACGTTGGCCAGCGTCGGCAAGCTCTTGCTTCTGGCATCGGTGGCGCGGGGTTTCGCAGCCGGCGCGCTGGATCCCGACGAGCAGCTGGCACTCCTCGACCAGGACTACAGCGCGGGCTCAGGCCTGCTCCGCAACCTTTCGGCACGCGAGTGGACCCTCCTCGACCTGGCCCGCCTCACCGCATCGGTCAGCGACAACACCGCGACCAACACGCTGTTGCGTCGGGTAGGGCTGGAGCGGGTCGCGGCGGACACCGCAGCACTCGGTTTGCGACAGACACGCATCCTGGACCGCATTCGCGAGCCCCGGCTGCCGGAGCATCCGCCGACCTTCGCAGTCGGCACCGCGCGCGAGTTGGCGGCGCTCGTCGAAGTTGTCGCCGACGACCGCGAGTGGGGCCCGCTCCTGATGGAGTGGATGGCCGGCTGCCTGGACCGGAGCATGGTGGCCGCCGCGATTCCCCACGATCCCGAGGACCTCGCGGTCCGCGACCTCCCGGCCAGCGGGCTATGGGTCGCGAACAAGACCGGCACCGACGTGGGGACGCGGTGCGACGTCGGAGTGGTGCGCGGCGCGCGGCAGGTTTGCTACGCGGTACTGACCCGCTGCTCCCCCGGAGACGAGTTCGCAATGGTGCAGGGGATGCAAGCCGTCGGGGCTGCGGTGGCTCGGCTGGCGGCTCCCGCCGCCACTACTACCCCCGAGCGAACCGCACCGCCGTAATGGAGTCGCCGTAAAGGTGCCCGTCACCATGCGCGCAGATGATGGCCTTGTTCGGGTTCGGCACCGCCGGAATCGTGCCCGTGAACCACACCAGCACGTACCGCGTCGTCACCGGATGAGCCGGGCTGAGAACCACCGTCGTCCCGACGTCGGCAGCCCCCGCGACCTTCGTGAACCCGGCCGGAGGCTGGTTCGGGCGGATCCCCGGCAAAGCCGTGTCCGAACCGTCCGCCGTCCACATCTCCAGATCGGCCCCCGGAACCCCGACGCTCACCGTCACCTCGCCGATGCTAGTGGCGGCGCCGAGATCGAAGATCAAGCCCGTACTCTTGGGAACGCCGTGGTACGTCGCGCGATCCTGGCAGTACTGATTCGTCTCCCACGCCCCAGTCCCGTTCAGCAGCCGCTTCACCTCGTCGCTGCCCTCAAGCCCGTCAGCGGAGTCGTAAACAGTCACCGCCACCGGCGCGACAACCTTCGCCGCCGACGGTGCCGACGATGCCACCGCTGTCGGGCTCTGCGACACCTGCGTCGGCCCCGGACCACCCCCCGGCGCCTTGCCCGCGCCGCCTCCCCCCTGCATCACGACCGTCGCGGCGACCAGCGCGACCGACAGCACCCCCGCCGCGACCCCGCCTTCGGCCACCCGGTGCCGGCGCTGCGCGCGCCGCAGCCGCGCACGGTCCACCACGACCGCGCCGATGTGCGCCGTGGCCAGCGCCATCACGTCGTGGAGCTGCTCGGCGTCCTGGTCCGCGTCCCCGGCGGCTCCGACAAAACCCTCACTCATCATTCACTCCTCGCGTCGGCGGCCATCAGTTCTCGAAGACGCTCCAAACCGCGCGCGGCCTGGGACTTGACGTTGCCGATCGAGCACCGCTGCACGTCGGCGACCTCCTGCACGCTCAGCTCCTCCCAGTACCGGAGCACCACGATCGTCCGCATCCCGTGCGGCAGCTCGTCGAGCGCGCGCAGCAAGCTGTCGCGCAGCGTGACGCCCTCGGCGTGGTCCCCGCAGCCGGGCACCGACGCCGCCGCGCTGTCGGGCCCGGTCGGCAGAGCGACCGTCGGCAGTTGCTTGGCCGAGCGCCAGGCGGCGTGCGCGTTGTTCACCACGATCCGCCGGACGTACGCCTCCGGGCTGTCCATCCGCCGGACCCGCGACCAGCGCGGGAAGGTCTTCTCCAGCGCCGACTGCACCAGGTCCTCGGCGGACTCGCGGGTGCCGACCAGCAGGTAGGCCGTACGCATCAGGGACTGCGAGCGTGCGGCGACGAATTCTTCGAAGCTCCGGAGACGTTCCGTTGTGTCGTGACCCACCCTGGTTCCGCTCCCGTCGTCCGATCAGCCGTCACTGTCTCAAGTGCGGGAGCGGGGCGGAGGTTGCACGCGGCGCGGAGAAAATCAGTGCGCGGCGCGCAGGTTCGCCGCCGTGGAGGCCAGATACGCCAGGAACGAGGCCAGCACCGGGTTCGGATTCGTCGGCCGCGAGGCCACGCCGATCGTGCGGTACAGCCGCGGGCCCGAGATCCGCGTCGTCTCCACGCCGCTGGTGTCGCTGATGCCCAGGCTGGGGATCAGCGCGATGCCGAGGCCGGCGCGGACCAGGCCGGTGATGACCTCGTAGTGGTCGCTGCGGCAGCGGATGTTGGGGACGAAGCCCTCCAGCGCGCACGCCCGCTCCAGCACCGACAGCACCGGGGAGCCGGTCCCGAAGCTGGTGATCCACTGCTCGCCGGCGAGCTCGTCCAGCCGGACCTGGCCGCGTCGTCCGGCGGGGTGCCCGGTCGGGACGACCAGCAGCTGCGGGTCGTTGAACAGCTCGCGGACCTCCACGCCCTCCGGCGGCGACCACGGGTCCAGGGCGTGCTCGAACATCACCAGCACGTCGATCTCGCCCTGCTGGACGGCCGGGGCCAGCTCGTGCGGCTGCCCCTCGACCAGGTCCAGCTCGACGGCCGGGTACCGGTGCGCGAAGCGCGACAGTGCCTGCGGCACCAGGCGGCGCCCCGCCGAGGCGAAGTACCCGATGCACAGGTGCCCGGTGTCGGCGCGGGAGTGCGCCATCAGGTCCTTCTCGGCGGCGTCGAGCAGGGCCAGGATCTCCTGACCGCGCAGCGAGAGCCGGCGGCCGGCGGCGGTCAGGCGCAGGCTCTGCGCGCCGCGCTCGACCAGGCTGACGCCAGCCTCCTTCTCCAGCTGCGAGAGCTGATGCGACACCGCCGACGGGGACAGTTTCAGCTCGCGCGCCGCTCCCGCGATGCTCCCGGACCGGTGGACCTCGGCCAGGATGCGCAGGCGGTGCGTATTGAGCATGCGGGCAGGCTATCCCTTACCGACGGTCGCGGTCCCGGGCCCGAGGCGCCGAGCTTCCGCGGCGTGAGGCGCTGGGCTCCCGCGGCTTGAGGCGCCGGGTTTCCGCGGCCTCCGCAACCGGCCGCCGGGACGAGCCCGAGGCAATTCCTTGCACACAGGTTCCCTCCTTTGGTGGATCACCGTTCGGCAGGAGGAGGAACCGAGGTGTGCATCCGTCCCCTGCGGGCAGTTCTGCTGCGCGTCACCAGCTGCGACACCCGCCACTGGCTCCAGACGGAAGGACCCGAATGCGCACGCTCCCCCGCCGGCCCGGTTCCCGACGAGCGGCCCACCTGACCGGTCTGGCCTGCGCCGTGGCGCTGCTGACCGCGTTAGTGCCGCTGGTCGGTGCCGGACCGGTCCGGGCCGACCGGCGCGACACGAGCGCGCAGTGCGTGCTGCCGAACCCCAGCGGCTGGACCGGCGAGGGCGAGACCACCGACTACAACCAGTTTCAGCGGCCGCAGGGGACGAGGACGGCGGCGATGCTGTTCGTCGACTTCCCGGACGCACCGGCCACGGAGCCCACCGACGCGTACTCCAAGTTCCTGGCCCCCGCGCACGACCTGATGACGCAGTTCTCCGCCGGTGCCGTAGACCTGAGCATCACGCCAGTGAACCACTGGCTGCACATGCCGCAGGACTCGTCCTCGTACGGCTTCGTGCGCGGGATCAGCTGGCCCCAGCAGGCACTGTACGTCAAGCAGGCCGGGGAGTTGGCGGCGCAGTACGTGGACCTGTCGAAGTTCGACATGGTCTACATCGTGCCGCCGAAGAACGCCACGGCCATCACCTTCTCCCCCGCCTACGTCTTCGACCCGAAGCAGCCGAACCTGGTGGTGAACGGCAAGGAGATGAAGTGGGGCGTCACCCTCGGGCAGGACATGTACTTCTGGGGCCCGAAGGTGCTGGTGCACGAGACCAGCCACACCTTCGGGCTGCCCGACCTGTACTCGTTCACGGACGCCGACGTGCACCACTGGGTCGGCGGCTTCGACGTCATGGGGAACATCAACGGCGACGCACCACACCACTTCGGCTGGGAGGACTGGAAGATCGGGTGGCTGGCCGACTCCCAGGTGGCGTGCCTGGACTCGCCCGGGAAGTTCTCGGTGCGGCTGAACGAGGTGGAGTCGCTCGGCGGGACGAAGATCGCGGTGGTGCGGACCGGGCCGACGACGGCGGACGTCGCCGAATCGCGCCGGCCCTACGGCGTCGACAAGGGGCTGTGCAAGAGCGGGGTCGTCATCTACCAGGTGGACTCCTCGACCATCAGCGGCGACGGGCCGATCCGGGTGCAGGACTCCTCGCCGGACGCGCCGACCACCACCGCCTGCGACGAGCCCGTGGACTGGGGCGCCTACCAGCCCGGACAGTCGTTCCACGACGATGCCGCCGGGGTGACGATCACGGTCGTCTCCGCCTCCTCGACCGGGGACGTGGTGACCGTCACCAAATCTTGATCGGCCGCGGACCGACACGCCCGGCATAAGGGGAACTAGGCCAGTACGCTCCTTACGAGGCCGGCCCGCCGGCCGGACACCTCGCCGCCGCAGCATCCAGGAGTGCCGTGTTCGCGATACCGCTCACCGAAGACGCCGAACTGCGCCCGCTGGAGGTATGGCAGGCCGCGGAGTTCTTCACCCACATCGAACGGGCCCGCGAGCACCTGAACCGCTGGATCGGTTTCGCCGACGCCTCCCCCGACCTGGCCTCGGCCCGCGCGATGCTGCAACGCTACGCCGACAAGCAGGCGGCCGACTCCGGCCGGATCTTCGGCATCTGGTACCGGGGCACGCTGGTCGGCGGCTGTATGTTCCCGCACTTCGACGACCAGAGCGGCACCTGCGAGATCG
This sequence comes from Catenulispora sp. GAS73, assembly GCF_041262085.1. NCBI lineage: Bacteria > Bacillati > Actinomycetota > Actinomycetes > Catenulisporales > Catenulisporaceae > Catenulispora > Catenulispora sp. GAS73. Next base: position 9,414 of record NZ_JBGCCM010000018.1, on the reverse strand, counting down.
GGGTCTGGACCGAGCCGGCCGGCCAGGGCCACGGCCTGATCACCGCGGCGGTCGGGCACCTGCTGGACCACGCGCTGATCGAACGCGGGATGGCGCGCGCCGAATGGCACTGCGACCCGGAAAACGAGCGCAGCTGGGCCGTCGCCAAGCGGTTGGGGATGACGGCCGAGGGCACGTTCCGGTCGAGCCACGTGCGCCGCGGGAAGCGGCACGACATGCAGGTCTGGGGGATTCTGCGGGACGAGTGGATCGCGCAGCGGGTGGCGGAGAAGCAGGGCCGACTCAGGGATTGAATCAAAGTACGAACACGAACGAGCGGGCCGGCTCACCGCTGGAGTCCGGCCCGCTTCGCAAAGTCCTTACTCGCGGGCTCGCGCCCCTGGGGTCCCTAGGGACGCACGATGCCGGCGATCGGCATCTCGTGTATCGGCGCGTACTGCACGCCGGCGCTGGGGTTCGCGGCGTGGATCATGATGCCGTTGCCGACGTATATGCCCACGTGGTGCATGTCGCCGTAGTACAGGATCAGGTCGCCGGGCTGCATGTTGGACTCGGAGACCTTGGGGAAGGCCGCGTACTGGTCGCGCGAGCCGTGGTCCATCATCACGCCGGCCTTGCCCCAGGCGGCCATCGTCAGGCCGGAGCAGTCGTAGGCGTTGGGGCCGGCGGCGGCCCAGATATAAGGCTTGCCCACCTGCGCCTTGGCGAAGGCCACCGCTATCGCGGCACGGGCGTCGCTGGGGATCGGCAGGTTGTTGACGGTGGACTTGGGCACGTTGCCCGAAGTGGTGTTGACCAGCCGGTTGTACTGCACGCGCTGGGCGGCGGTGAGCTGGTTCAGCAGGTTCGTCGCCTGCTGCTCCTTGCCGTCGATGTCAGCCTTCTGCTGCGCCATCAGGTTCCGGGTCTTGGCCAGCATCGCGAGCTCGTCGCTGGCGCTGGCCTTGTCCTGGTTCAGCTGCCGCTGGATCTCCGCGGCGCTGCGCATCGTGGCCATCTTGCCGTCGGTCACCTGGGCCATCATGGTGGCCTGCTGCAGGTAGTTGTCCGGCGACTGCTGGAGCATCAGCTGCAGGGTGCTGTCCACGCCGCCGCTGACGTACTGCGCGGCGGCCAGGCCGCCCAGGGAGCTGCGCGCGGAGTCCAGGGAGCCCTGCTCCGCGGTGATGCGGGCCTGCAGCTGGTCCACCTTGTGCTGCAGGTCGTTGAGGCTGATGTTGGCCTCGTTGTAGGCCTCCGCGGCCTGCTCGGCCTGCTGGTGGAGCTTGTCCACCTGCGCCTTCACGTCATTGACGTTCGCATTCGGGTCGGCCTCGGCGGTCGGCAGCAGAGCCACCGAGCCGGCGGCCGCCGTCGCCAGCGTCACCGTCATCGCGGTCCGGGATACCGGAACGTATTTCTTGGGCGCGCGATGGGCCGCTTCCTTGGGCGACGTCACCATGTTTGTAGCCTCCGCTTCACCGTAAGGTTCGGCCCCACCATAGCCCCCTAGGGGGAAGGCAGACCAGAAAGTCCCGGCAAAGTCGGCGGGCATGCGACACCGCCCGAGCGGGGCGACCGCGCTCTGATACGCGGCTGACAAGGCTCGACGCGCTCTGAAAGACTTGATCCGTATATCCCGTCCGACCGCAAGTATTCGCGGAGTGCGTTCATGGCTTTGCCATCCGCCGATCCCCTCGACCACCACTACCGGGGCGAGCACCCGATCCGCACGCTCGCCTACCTCTTCCAGGAGGACCGGGGCCGCCTGGCCCTGGGTGTTTTGGCGTATTTCGTCAAGCACAGCCCCACTTTCCTGCTCCCGTTGGTGACGGCGGACGTCATCGACATCGTGGTGAAGCACCGACCGATATCCGGCCTCTGGATCGATTCGGGCATTCTCCTCGTACTGCTCCTGTTCAACCTTCCGGGGCATCTGTTGTATGTCCGCTGTTTCAGCCATTCGATCCGCCGCATGGGCGTCCGGCTTCGCTCGGCACTGGTGTGGCGGCTGCAGCACCTCACCATCGGCTACCACTCGCGGGTCAGCGCCGGCGTGCTGCAGGCCAAGGTGATCCGGGACGTCGAGGCCATCGAGCAGGCCGCGCAGCAGACCTCGGACAACGGCATCGGCGCGCTGGTGACGATGGTCGGCGCGACCGTCATCATCGCCTTCCGGGACCCGATCTGGCTGCCGGTGTTCGCGGCCCTGGTACCGGTGACGGTGCTGCTGGCGATGGCGCTGCGCAAGCCGATGAAACAGGACAACGAGTCCTTCCGGGAGGAAGTGGAACAACTGTCGTCGCGCGTGGTGGAGATGACCCACCTCATCCCCATCACCCGGGCCCACGGCCTGGAGCGCGACGCCTACCGGCGCGTCGACGGCACGCTGCGCCGCGTGCTGGCCGCCGGCCTCCGGCTGGACCTGATCAACGGCACCTTCGGCGCGATGGCCTGGATCGCGCTGAACTTCATGGGCGTGGCGTGCCTCACCGGCGCCGCGTACGCGGCGTACACCGGCGCGCTGGGCACGTCACCGGGCGACGTGGTGATGCTGAGCGCGTTCTTCACCACGCTGGTCGGCTCGGTCACCGCCCTGATGAACCTGACCCCGGTCATCACCCGCGGCCTGGCCTCGGTGCGCTCGGTCGGCGAGGTCCTGCAGGCCCCGGACATCGAGGAGAACGAAGGCCGGGAGGTCGTGGACTCGGTCCGCGGCGAGTTCCGGTTCGAGGACATGAGCTTCGAGTACCCGGACGCCGAGCGGCCGTCCGTGGCGGACTTCGACCTGGTGGTCCGGCCGGGCGAGACGGTCGCCTTCGTCGGGGCGTCCGGCGCGGGCAAGTCGACGGTGCTGAACCTGGTCATCGGCTTCATCCGGCCGACCGGCGGCCGCATCCTGCTGGACGGCCGCGACATGGCCGGACTGGACCTGCGGACGTACCGCAAGCACCTATCGATCGTGCCGCAGGAGACGACGCTGTTCGACGGCACCATCCGCGACAACGTGCTGTACGGCCTCGGCGGGGTGGACGACGACGAGCTGCGCAGGGCGCTGCGCGACGCGAACGCGCTGGAGTTCGTCGAGCGGCTGCCCGACGGGCTGGACACGCGCGTCGGGGAGAAGGGGGCGCGGCTTTCCGGAGGGCAGAAGCAGCGGCTGGCGATCGCACGGGCGTTGGTACGCGATCCCAGGGTGCTGATTCTGGACGAGGCCACTTCGGCACTGGACACGCAGTCCGAGCGGCTGATCCAGGAGGCACTGGGGCGGCTGGTGAGCGGACGGACGACGTTCGTCGTGGCGCACCGGCTGTCGACGGTGCGGAACGCCGACCGGATCGTGGTGATGGAGGGCGGCCGGGTGGTGGAGACCGGGACGCATGAGGAGTTGGTGGCTCGGGATGGGGCTTATGCCGCTTTGCACGGGGTGCGGGCTTCTTAGGTAGGGGCGGGTTTTGGTGGCGGCGGCGATTTGCCGCCGCCACTTTTTTGCGGCGTGAGGGGCGCCGGACGCCGCGACCGGGTCCGTTCCCCCATTCAGCCGTACCGACTTGGCCCCGCCCGCGCCGCTGCCTGATCGTGGCCTGCGATGAGCACCTCAGCCGAGCAAGGTCTGCCCGCGTGGGCCAGTTGGTCCAACGTCGTCCCGGTGCTGGCGATCGTGCTGCTGGCGTTCACGTGGGGGCGCGATCTGCCGACGTGGGTGGTAGCGCTCGTCGCGGTGTTCCTGTTCGGGGCTGTGCTGGCCGCCGTCCATCACGCCGAGGTGGTCGCGCACCGGGTCGGGGAGCCCTTCGGGTCGCTGGTGCTGGCGGTCGCGGTGACGGTCATCGAGGTGGCGCTGATCATCACCATGATGACCGCGAAGGGCGCGAAGGGCGCCGGGCTGGCGCGGGACACGGTGTTCGCGGCCGTCATGATCACCTGCAACGGCATCGCGGGCCTGTGCCTCCTGCTGGGCGCGCTGAAGCGGGGCCTGGCACTGTTCAACGCCGACGGGGCCTCGACCGTCTTCGGGGCCATCATCACGCTCGCCGGCCTGACGCTGGTGCTGCCCACGTTCACCACCTCGCAGCCCGGGCCGGAGTTCAACGACACCCAGCTCACCTTCGCCGCGCTGGCGTCGATCGCGGTCTACGGGCTCTTCATCAGCGCGCTCACGGTGCGGCACCGGCCCGACTACCTGCCGGTGGACACCGGGAGCGAGGCCGGCGGGCGCGACCAGGACGCCGACTTCACCCTCGACGAACACGGCTACGAAGGCGACCCGCCGACCGCCCGCCAAGCCCTGATCAGCCTGGCCCTGCTGCTCTGCGCCCTCGTCGCGGTGGTCGGCCTGGGCAAGGGCGTCTCCCCGACGATCGAGCGCGGCGTCGACCGGGCCGGGCTGCCGGCCTCGGTCGTCGGCGTGGTCATCGCGCTGATGGTGCTGCTGCCGGAGTCGATCTCGGCGGTGCGCTCGGCGCAGCGGGACGAGATCCAGACCAGCCTGAACCTGGCCCTCGGGTCGGCGATGGCCAGCATCGGGCTGACGATCCCGGCCATCGCGGTGTCCACGGTCTGGCTCTCGACCCCCCTGCTCCTCGGCCTGGACGCCAGCCACATGGTGCTGCTGGCGATGACCGTGGCCGTCGGCACGCTGACCTTCGTCCGAGGCCGCGCGACGCTGGTCCAAGGCGGGGCGCACCTCGTCCTGTGCGCCGGGTACCTGATCCTCGCGGTCAGTCCGTAGGCTTGCCGACCGTAGGCTTGCCGAACAGCTCGCGCAGTTCTCGCTTCAGCACCTTGTGGCTGGGCCCCAGCGGCAGCGCGTCCACGAACTCCACGCGCCGCGGGTACTTGTGACGGCCGAGATGCTCGTTGCCGTAAGCCAGAATCTCCTCGGCCGTCGGAACCCCCTCCCCCGCCACGACGACCGCCACGATCTCCTCCCCGTGCACGTCGTCGGGCACGCCGACGACCGCGACCTCGGTCAGCCCCGGCATCCGCAGCAGCGCGTCCTCGACCTCGCGGGGGTAGACGTTGAAGCCGCCGCGGATGATCAGGTCCTTGGTGCGGTCGACGATCGAGATGAAGCCGTCCGCGTCCCGCCGCCCCAGGTCACCGGTCCGGAACCAGCCGTCGACGACCGCCGCCGCGGTGGCCTCGGGGCGTCCGAGGTACCCGGTGAAGACGTTGTGGCCGCGGATCACGATCTCGCCGAGCTCCCCGCGCGGCAGCAGCTCGATCGCGTCGGGGACGTCGGGGTCCGCGATCTCCACGTCCACGCCCCACAGCGGGTGGCCCACGGTGCCGGCGCGTGTGCCGATCGAGAGCTGGTTCACCGAGGCCACCGGCGAGGTCTCGGACAGGCCGTAGCCTTCGAGCACTTTCGCACCGAACGCCGCCTCGAAGCGCTCCAGCACCGGCACCGGAAGCGAGGCCCCGCCGGAGACGCAGCGGCGCAGCGTCGGCATCCGCTCGGCGCGCGCCGCCGCCTCGACGAGGGTGACGTACATCGTCGGGACGCCGTGGAAGGTCGTGACGTGCTCCTTGACCATGAGCGCGATGGCGGCGTCGGGGTCGAAGCGCGGCAGCAGGACGACGGTGTGCCCCAGGCGCCAGGAGGCGTTCATGCTGACGGTCTGGCCGAAGGTGTGGAACAGCGGCAGGGAGGCCAGGACGACGTCGTCGCGGCGGAGCTCGTCACGGGCGTCGTAGGCGTCGGTGGTCGCGTTCATCACCAGGTTGAGGTGCGACAGGACGGCGCCTTTGGGCGTGCCGGTGGTGCCGGACGTGTAGAAGATGACGGCCGGGTCTTCGGGCTTGCGGGTGACGAAGGTGGGCAGCGGTGTGGCCTGCGCGGTCAGCTCCTCCAGGCGTCCGCCGGGGCCTACGGTGAGGAGTTTCGCGCCGGTCTGCTCGGCGGCCTTCGCTGCGGCCTCCGCCGCAGTGTCGGCGCACATCGCGTGGGCGATGACGACGGTGGCGCCGCTGTCGCGGAGCACGGTCTCGGCTTCGCCGGCGGTGAGGAGCAGGTGCACGGGGACCACGACGCCGCCGGCGGCGAGGATCGCGTAGTAGGCGCGCGGGAACTCGGCGGTGTTGGGGCACATCAGGGCGACCTTGTCGCCGGGGCGCACGCCTTGCTCGACGAGGGCGCCGGCTTGGCGGAGGACCTGCTGCCAGAGCTCGGCGAAGGTGTAGCGGCGGTCGCCTTCGATCAGCGCGACGGTGTCGGGGCGGCGCCAGGCCGGTTCGGCGAGGATGCTGGCCAGCGATAGGGAGGTCATGGCTGGTCGCTCGCTTCCTGCCGAGGTGCGGTGGGTGTCGTGACGGTGGGTGCTGGGTTTCGGTGGGGCCTCGGGGTACCCCGTTTCCCCATGGTCTCAGAAGGCGCTGACACCGGTCAGGGCGCGGCCGAGCAGCAGCTTCTGGATCTGGGAGGTGCCTTCGTAGAGGGTCAGGACCCTGGCGTCGCGCAGGTATTTGCCGACGGGGTACTCGTCGATGTAGCCGTAGCCGCCGAAGACCTGGATGGCGTTGTTGGCGGCGCGGACGGCGGCCTCGGAGCAGAAGAGCTTCGCGGTGGAGGCGGCGGTGGCGTAGGGCTGGCCTCGTTCGATGAGGTCGGCGACGCGCCAGACCAGGAGGCGGCCGGCGTCCAGGTCGACGGAGATGTCGGCGAGCATCTCCTGGACCAGTTGGTAGTGCGCGATGGGCTTGCCGAACTGGTCGCGCTGGGTGGCGTACTCGACGGAGGCGTTGAGGCAGGCCTGGATCAGGCCGACGCAGCCCGCGGCGACGGACATGCGGCCCTTGTCGAGGGTGGACATGGCGATCTTGAAGCCCTGGCCGACGTCGCCGAGCCGCGCGTCGTCCGGGACCCGGACGTCTTCCAGGACCAGCTCGGCGGTGGCCTGGCCGCGCAGCCCGAGCTTGCCCTTGATCTCGCGGGCCTGGAAGCCGGGGGTGTCGGTGGGGACGAGGAAGGCGGTGATGCCGCGCGGGCCGTCGTCGGGCCGGCCGTCTTTGTCGCCGGTGCGGGCGAAGATGAGGGCCACGTCGGCCCAGGTGCCGTTGGTGATGAAGATCTTCGAGCCGGTGAGGAGCCAGTCGCCGCTGGCGTCGTCACGGACGGCCTTGGTCTTGAGGTGGCCGGCGTCGGAGCCGTTGCCGGGCTCGGTGAGGCCGAAGCAGCCGAGGGCGTCGCCGGCGGTGAGGCGGGGGATCCAGCGGCGCTTCTGGTCCTCGGTGCCGTAGGCGAGCAGGGGCTTGGTGACCAGGCCGAGCGAGACGGAGACGATGCCGCGGACGGCCGTGTCGCCCCGGCCGAGCTCCTCCATGACCAGGCAGTAGGAGAGGTGGTCGCCGCCGGAGCCGCCGTACTCCTCGGGGATGGTCATGCCGAGGAAGCCCAGGTCGCCGAGGCGTTTCACGATGGAGCGGTCCACCGACTCGACCCGGTCCCAGGCGGCGGCGTGGGGGATGAGCTCGCGGTCGGTGAAGTCGCCGGCCAGGGCGCGGATCGCCTCGTGTTCGTCGGTGAGGGACAGGTCCATCGGGCACACCTCGGGGGTTGCAGAAACTAGCGCCGGGAGTTTTCTTGAACGTAGTCGGGAGAAACTAGCGGCGCAAGGTTTGGTGGGGGGTTTACTGGGTTCTCCACGACGAGGACCCACGGCTGTTTTCCAGGGAGGCACGGATGGCTCGGCCACGCACGCCGCTGCTCAGCCGCGACGGGATCGTCGCCGCGGCGCTGGCCCTGGTCGACGCCGAGGGGTTGGAGGCTTTGTCGACGCGGCGGTTGGCGGCGGAGTTGGGGGTCAGTGGGCCGAGTTTGTACAACCATGTGGCGACGAAGGATGAGCTGATCGACGCGGTGGTCGATTGCGTGGTGGCGGGGGTGGATGTCTCGGCTTTTGAGGGGTTGGGGTTGGGGTTGGGGTTGGGGTCGGGGTCGGGATTGGCGTCGGGGTCGGGGTTGGCTTTGGAGCCGGGGGGCGGGGGGTCTGGCGCTGCTGCTGCGGCAGGGGGCGGCCCCGCGACCGCCGGCTCGGTCGTCGGTGACGCGGCCGGCCCGGCGAACCTCCGTCCGGTCGGCGAGGAGCCGGCGTGGCGCGGCGTTTTGGCGACGTGGGCCCGTTCGTATCGTGAGGTGCTGGCGGCGCACCCGAACGTGGTCCCCGCATTGGCGCGCGGCTCGGGACGGCGTCCGGCGCAGCTCCACATCGCCGACGCGGTGTTCGGCGGCCTGGTCGATGCCGGCTGGCCACGCCGCGAGGCGACGAGCATCGGCGCCCTGATGCGCTCGCTGGTGATCGGCTCGGCGCTGGGCTCGTTCGCGGCGAGCTTCCCGGCCGACGCATCCGTCTACGAGGGCGTCTACCCGCACCTGGACCAGGCGCACCTACTCGCCGAGCACCAGCGAGAGATCGACGACCGGGCGTTCGAGGTCGGACTCTCGGCCGTGCTCGACGGCCTGGAGCTGCGGTTCGCGGCAATGCGCGCCGACACGCCGGGCCACACACAGAGCCAGCCGCACTAGCGCCCCAGACGCGGCGCCAACGCTTGTGAACTAGTGCACCAACACGACCCCGCCGCGATTTCGCCAACCAGGTTCCCCGCACGCGCCGCTTCCGGCATGCTTCGCGCTGTGGCGGTCACAGACAACGCGGCGACCGGCGACGCCGACCCCAGCGAACAGCAGCCGGAAGCCCTCATAGAGGCGACGACCGCCCTCCTGTCAGCGGTCACCGCCATCACCCTCCCCCTCGACCTCGCCACGGCCGAACCGGCCCGCCGCGCCCGCACGGAGATCGAGCACATCCTCAACGCCGCGATCCTCCCCAGACTCCGCACCCCGGACGCCCCACTCCTGTGCGCCCTGGCCGGCCCGACCGGCGTCGGCAAGTCAACACTGCTGAACGCCCTAGCCGGCACGACCCTCTCGGCGACGGGGCCACTCCGCCCGACGACACGAACGCCGGTGCTGGTGTGCAACCCGGCGGATTTGGGCGACGCCGATGACGCGGTGCGCGGTCCGGATGGCGAAGGCACAACTGCGGCGCGCGACGGTGCGCCGACTGATGGCGACGAAACGGACGCAGGCGAGTCCCGTGCCAGGGCGACGGAAAGCGTGAGCGGACCTGGGCCAGCGTCGACGGCACAGCCGGCACCGGTCGAGGACACGGAGCCAGCCGAGCAGCGCACGCCTGCTGACGCGCCGGTTCCGCCGGCCGATCAGTCGGCGCCCGCAGAGCAGCCAGCGATACCCGGGGAGTCGCGGTCGGCGGCGGAGCAGGGCGAGGCGGACTGTGAGCGCGGCACGGCAGAGCAGGGCGAGGCAGATCGCGGGCATGGTGCGGCAGAGCAGGCCGAGGCAGACCACGAGCACGGTGCGGCAGAGCAGGCCGAGGCAGACCACGAGCACGGTGCGGCAGAGCAGGCCGAGGC
>NZ_JBGCCM010000017.1:0-250659 GCF_041262085.1 Catenulispora sp. GAS73 | reverse complement strand
CCAAGTCCTTTACATCGGGACTTGGCCTCTTACCTGGTACTACCGGGGTGCGCACGAAGGGATTCGAACCCCTAACCTTCTGATCCGTAGTCAGATGCTCTATCCGTTGAGCTACGCGCGCTTGGGACGTTGTCGATAGTACACGCCCGATGGCCTTCCTCGAAAATCGATATCGGTTGGGGGTTCCTGGGCTGGTCAGTGGGGGTGTGGGGGGTCACGGTGGGTTGTCGGGGGGTGATTGTGGGTCAGTTGATGTGGCGTTAACGCGGCTGAAACGGTGGGGACTCGGGGTTTGGCGAGGGTGGGGGCGCTTGGGGTGCGGGGCCGTTTTTGTCGGGTCTTCTGGTGAGGTGCGGGATGGTCTACAAGGCTGAGTACATCTGGATTGATGGGGCGGTGCCTACGGCGGGGCTGCGGGCGAAGACGCGGGTGCTTGCTGATGGCTCTGTGCCGGGGGTTTGGGGGTTCGACGGGTCTTCGACGGGGCAGGCTGAGGGGCGTTCTTCGGATCGGGTGCTGCGGCCTGTTTTCACCTGTGCGGATCCGGTGCGGGGTGGGGCGGATGTGCTCGTGTTGTGTGAGGTGGAGGACATTGACTTCACGCCTCATGAGTCCAATACGCGGGCGGCGGCTCGGGAGGTTGCTGGGCGGTTTGCTGAGCAGGAGGCCTGGTTCGGCATTGAGCAGGAGTACACGCTCTTCCAGGGTGGGCGGCCGCTGGGGTTCCCGGAGGGTGGCGGGTTTCCGGCGCCGCAGGGTCCGTATTACTGCGGGGTCGGTGGTGGCGCTGTCTTCGGGCGTGAGTTGGTGGAGCGGCATCTGGACTACTGCCTGGCGGCCGGCTTGACGATCTCGGGGATCAATGCCGAGGTCATGCCGGGGCAGTGGGAGTTCCAGGTGGGGCCGGCGGGGCCGGTGGAGGTGGCCGACCACATGTGGGTCGCTCGCTATCTGCTGCTGCGGGTCGCTGAGGAGTTCGGGGTGTCGGTTTCGTTCGATGCCAAGCCTGCCAAGGGGGACTGGAACGGGGCCGGGGCTCACACCAACTTCTCCACTCGGGCGATGCGGGAGTCGTACGATCCGATCATCACCGCGTGTGAGGCGTTGGGGGAGGGCGACAAGCCGGCCGAGCATGTGCGCGCTTACGGCTCCGGGATCGAGGAGCGGCTCACCGGGCAGCACGAGACCGCCCCGTGGAGCGAGTACAGCTACGGCGTCTCGAACCGTGGCGCCTCGGTGCGGATCCCGTGGCAGGTCGAGGTGGACAAGAAGGGCTACATCGAGGACCGGCGGCCGAACGCGAACGTCGACCCGTACGTCGTGACCCGGCTCATCGTCGACACCTGCTGCACCGCGCTGGAGAAGGCCGGACAGGTCTGAGGCTGAACAGGTCTGAAAACGCGTCAAAGCGCCCCCGATCCCATCGCGGATCGGGGGCGCCGCTGTGTGTGCGGGCGAATTCTGACCGTGACGAGTGACGTCCAGGACAACCCGGTCTGACTCCGGAGACAACCTCCGGGCTGTCCCCCGCGTCCCGATTATGGTTTGCGGGGAATTCAGCCACACAGGAGTCAAGGTGCCTAACTTGTCTCGGCGCGAGCTCGGGTTGCTCGGGATGGGGGCACTGGCGATCGGCGCGTTCGGCGCCGACGCCGGCGTCACCACCGCCGAGGCCGACATGGTCGAGCGTCCGGCCCGGCTTGCCAGCCGGGTCGCGTTTCTGCAGGTCGTCGCCCACCCGGACGACGACCTCTACTTCATGAACCCGGACATCGTCGACTCCGTGCGCACCGGGGGCGAGGTGACCACGGTGGTGCTGACGGCGGCCGAGGCCGGCGGCGGTGCGTCCTTCGCGGCGGCGCGGCAGCACGGCCTGCGCTCCGCCTACGCGCGCATGGCCGGGGCGGAGGACGACGCGCCCTGGCGGCGCAGCGTGCTGGTCACCCGTGGGGGTGAGGCGGAGCTGTGCGAGCTGGCGGCTGACGCGCGGGTCCGGCTGGTCTTCCTCGACATCTCGATGGGCGCCTACACCGGGTCCACGCCGGGGGACACGAACCACACCCCGCTGGCCGCCCTCTTCCACGGCGCCGAGACCACCCGCCCCGTCCTGCAGCCCAGCCAGAGCGCGATCACCGGCGGCGTCTACACCCGCGACCAGCTGGTCGGCACCCTCACCGACCTGATGGACCGCTACCAGCCCACCGTCGTGCGCACCATGGACCCCGACCCGGAGCGCCGCGGCGCCGGTCCGAAGGAGCGGGCCTGGCTCACCGACTCCGGCGTCCACACCGACAACGAGGACCACACCGCGACCGCCTGGTTCACCTATGCGGCGTACGCCGACCACCGGGCCCGGCGCGGTCCCTCCGCCGTCACCCTGGACTCCTACGTCGGCTACGGCAACGCCCGCTGGCGCCACAACCTCGGCGGCTCCAGTGCCCGCGAGAAGCTGCGCCTGCTCGGCGTCTACGGCTGGGCCGACCGGCGCAACTGCGGCGACCCCGTCGGCTGCGGCGACCGCACCGTCGGCGGCGACGCGGCCCGTCCCGGCTGGTCGCAGAGCACGAACCTGCGCCACGTCGGCACCACCGACTGGCTCGGCACCGGCCCGGACGGGCGCCTGCGGGCGTTCGCGGCGGTCGGCGGACGCGCCGTGGTCTGGACGGAGACCTCGCGCGGCAGCGGCAGGTTCCGGCCCGGGGTGGCGGTCGACAGCACGCGCGGGGTGGGCTTCCTGACCTTGCCCGGATCCGTCGACGCCAGTAGCCGCAGCCCCGGCTTCGTGGCGGGCGCCGTGCAGGACGTCCCAGGCAGCCAGGGGCTCCGCAACGGCCGAGGACTCCCGGACAGCCAGGGATTCTCCGCCGGCCGGGGATTCCCGGGACTCCGGAGAAGCCAGGGCAACCAGCCGAGCCCCGACGAGAACACCGCCTCGTCGCTGACCCCTCATCTGGTGGTCGCAGTCGAGCCCTCGCGCCGTGTGCACCTCGTCGGCCTGCGCGCCATGACCGACCCCGACCGGGGTTCCTGGAGCCAGGAAGTGGTCGTCTGCAGCGAGCGCACGGACGGCAGCTTCACCCCCTGGACCAGCCTCGGCACCCCGACTGGCGAGAAGACCAAGGACTGCCAGGCCGTCGGCTGCCCGGCCGCGGCGGTCGACGGGCGCGGCGTGCTCCACGTCTTCGCCCGCAACGCCGACATGTCCGTGTCCTGGCGCCATCGGGACCTCACGAAGCCGGGTACGCGCTGGAGCGGCTGGCGCGACATAGGCGGACATCGGGTCCGCGACGGCCTGACCGCCGCGGTCACTCCTGAGGGTGACGTCGAACTCCACGCTGTCGGCCACATGCTCTGGACCTGGCGCATCGACGCCTCCGGCGAGCCGCGTCCCACCCATGCGGCCCTCCCCCCGATGGGTGACCCGCCCACGGTCCACATGGTGCGTGGCGGCGGCGCGCTCCTGGCCGCCCGCGCCGCCGACAGCGGTGTCCTGACGGTCCTGTCGCGGCCGTCCGGCGGCAGTTGGCGGCCGCAGGAGGAGGGCGTCGCGCTCGGTGGACAGGGCGGGTTCGGCGTGGTGGCGATCCAGCCGCACGCCGGGGGCGTCTTCCTGGCCCAGCGCGGACCGCGCGGGCTGGTCGAGGTGGTCTGGCAGCCGCAGGTCGGTGTGCCCGACGGGGTCCGGCGCTGGCTCGGCGGGCCCGGGCCGATCCTGCACCCTTCGCTGACGGTGGACGCGCACGGCCGGATCGCGGTCGCGGCGATCGGGCCGGAGGGTGCGCTGTACACGGCGCGGATCGACGTCGGGGATCCGCCGCGGGCGCTTCGGTGGGAGTGCTCGGCGCTGGCCTAGAGCTGGGCTGACTAACCCGGACGAGTGATCAGCGCCGACCCCGACCAGCGCACCCGAACGAGCGCACCCGAACCAGTGAGCTGCGCGCCCGAACGAGTGCGCCCGAACCAGTGAGCTGCGCGCCCGAACGAGTGCGCCCGAACAAGCCCGCCCGAACGAGTGCGCCTGTACTAGCCCGCCCGAACGAGTGAGCCGCGCGTCCGGCTGTCGCCGTGATCAACCCTCGTACGACTGCAGCTCGATCAGGTTCCCCTCGGGATCCCGCAGGTGCGCGGTCCGCAGCGTCGGCCCCCAGTCCGGACGGTCCGTCGGCGCCACGACCAGTGTCGCCCCGTGCCGCACGCACAGCTCGGCACCGGCGTCCACGTCGTCGACCCGGCACACGAACATCGTGTGATCCTGCGTCGGCGCCGCGGTCGCCGGCAGGTGCGCGGTCCCGGTCAGGGCGGCCATCGTTCCGCGGTCGAACAGCACCAGTACGCCCTGGTCCTCGACGTCCCAGTTCGCGTACGGACCCTGCGGGCCGCCCCTCATCAGCTTCGCGCCGAGCAGTTCGGGCAGGACCGCCTGGTAGAAGTCGAACATCTCCGCGAAACCGGCTACCAGCAGGCGGGGGTGCAGGGCGTCCATGGTGTCTCCAAAATAGTGGGTGGTCACCCATGATAGGCGGGCGCCTATAGTCATACCATGGATGACCTGCGTGCGGCGCCGCCTTCGCTGACCGGCCTGAGCACCTACCTGCTGTCGCGGACCGGCAAGATCGCGCGCGGCCGGTTGGCCGGGCGGTTCGCCGAGCGGGGGCTGCGGCTGTGGCACCACGCGGTGCTGGCGGCGCTCGGCGACTTCGGGCCGCACGTGCAGCGCGACCTCGCGGCCCGGCTGGCGATCGACCCCAGCGACATGGCCAAGATCGTGGACGAGCTGGCCGGGGCCGGGAGCGTCGAGCGGGCCCGCGACGCCGCCGACCGCCGGCGCATCACGGTCACGCTCACCGACGCCGGCCGCACGCTGCTCGCCGAGCTGGACGCGGAGGCCGCAGGGGTTCGGGACGAGGTCTTGGCGCCGCTCACCGAAAACGAGCGCGAGCAGCTCGACGCCTTGTTGCGGAAGGTGTTCCAAGGCCTGGTCACGGAGTAAATGACGGGCGTTGTCCGATAGGGTTTCGGCGGCCGTCGCGCTTCCTGGGCTTGGGAAGCGCGGCGGCTTCGCCACAGACCGCGCACACCCGCACCGCGCCGACACCGGACCGTGGCGCACCCGGACCGCGCACACCCACACCAAAAATTGACCCGTCCGGGCCGACTCGAAGAAGTCGCTCCCGAACGGGCCCGGGATCCCCGTACACCGTGACGCGGACTGCGGACGCGCCCCGGTATCCCCCCGGATGGCCGGCGCTACAGGCGGATCCCCCCGCACACCGACGCCGGCGCCACCGGCATCCACGAGCCGCGCGGCAGTTGCCGCACCCGCACCTGTTCGATGCCTCTACCCCCCGGTGAGGCCCAGGCGCACTGCCCGTAGTACTCGGCGTCACCTCGGCTGGCGAAGCCGTCCTCCACCGACTGGTCCTCCCCGTCGGTCCGGATGAACTCGACCGCCCAGTTCTCCGACTCCTGAGTCGTTCGCACGGCGAGTCCTCCTGAAGTCCGCCTCGGTTACACCAACTGGTCCACATCATCGCGCCGGGCGGTGGGACAATGCGGCAACCGACATTTTCTCCCGGCTCGGCTGGGAGGAAAAGGCCCCGGTCCTGCCGCGGGTGTGGGGGCGCGCCACATTCGACGTACGGGATGCACAGCGCGTGACGGGTCCGGACGGTACAGGGGCCGCCCGCCGAGGCAGGGATCGCCGAATCATGAGCAGGAAACCCAGGAGCCTGAAGCAGATCCAGGCCCAACTGTCCGAGCAGCTGCGGGCCACCGATCACTCCTGGGCGGACATCGGCCGGGAGTTCCAGCGGCGGTTCCACGTCAACGCGCGGGTCGCGTTGCGCCAGGCCCGCGGCTGGACCCAGCCGGAGGCCGCCGAGCGGTGGAACCGGCGCTGGCCGGAGGACCCGAAGACCTTCAAGAACTTCTCCTACTGGGAGGCCTGGCCCAGCTCCACCGGCTACTCGCCGTCGCTGGAGGTCCTGGACCGGATGGCCCAGCTGTACGAGTGCAGCGTCGCCGACCTGTTGTCCGACCTGGACGACTACGGCGCCAAGAAGCGGCCGGTGTTCAGCAACGTGCGCGAGCCCGGCCCGGTCGCCGGCCTGATCGGGCCGCCCCGCCAAGCCCCGCAGCCGTACGCACTTACGGCTGCGGCCCCCGCCTCCGGGTCCGCCTCCGAGGTCCGGTTCGATCCGTACTTCGGCGCGCCGCCAGCTCCGCCGACGCGCGACGACCTCGGTGCGAACCCGGGCGAGCTGCTGTCGTCGATGTCGGCGGTGGCGATGTCTTCGGCGGTACAGATCAGTTCCCTGATGGAGGCGCCGGACGGCGGCAACAGTCTGTCGCGGCGCTCGGCGCTGCTGAATCTCAGCAGCCTGTTCGCGGTCGCCGCGGCCGCGCCGCTGGCCGGCGACAAGGCGCTGCCGACCCCGGCCGGCCGGGTGGATTCGGCCATGGTGGACAACACCGGGCTGATCGTCGGCGGGCTTCGCCAGCAGAACGCCGCACTGGGACCGTCCGCGACAGTGCAGACAGGGCTCGCGATGCGCGCCATGATGGAATCCGTGGTGAAGGACGCCCCGGCGGGGCTGACCAGCCAGGCCTGGGTCGTCTACGGTGACCTGGCCCACCTGCTCGGCTGGATGATGTTCAACATGGGCCAGGACGACGCGGCCCGGTTCTACTACGACGACGCGCGCAAGGCCGCCTACGAGGCCGACGACTACGAGCTGGCGGCGAACATCCTGGCCGCGCAGGCGCACCTGAGCATGTCCGCCGGCGACCACCAGACCGCGATCGACCACGCGCAGGCCGCGGAGGAGGCGGCCAAGCGCAGCCCCAGCCGCCGGGCCAAGGCATACGCCGCCGACATGACGGCCCGGGTCTACGCCTCGGCCGGGCAGGGCGCGCGCAGCCTGGCGGCGCTGGAGCGGGAGCGCCGGCAGATGCAGCGCATCGACTGGGCCGAGCCGGCCGCCGAGCGCTGGGGCTTCTACGGTCCGGCGTTCTACTGGGCCCGGGAGAGCGAGTGCCACCTGCTGCTCGGGCACCCGGTGGAGGCCGCCGACGCCGGGGCGCTGGCGCAGCAGCGGTTCAACCCGGCCTACCTGCACAACAACGCGATGGCGCTGGCCCGCCGGGCCCAGGCCCAGGTGCAGTTCGGCGACGTCCCGGCGGCCTGCCGGGCGCTGGCCGAGTCGGCGCGGATGGCCACGCTGGCCGGTTCGGTGCGGCTCACCACCGAGATGAGCCGGGCCCGCCAGCAGCTGGCGCCGTACGAGAACGAGTCGGTCGTGCAGGCGCTGGACGTCCGGCTGGACCGGTATCGCAAGCAGCGCGGTGTCGCGGACAACGGGGTGCAGACCACGAATTCGACGGAAGAGGTCTTATAAAGCCGCATTCGCCAGCGGCGGGCGGCGGAGAAGTGCAAGCCTAGAGGGTGGGTTGCGGCGATTTGCGAGCGCGGACGCCTGAGCATCCCTCCGACTTTCCCCAAGGAGCACGAAGACGATGACCGACCCGACCGGAGCGCACGCCGGCAACGACGTGGACGCGATCTTCGACGACCTGCCGTCGAACATCGACACCGACGTGTTCAGCGTCGCGCGGCTGTACGACTTCCTGCTCGGCGGCAAGCACAACTTCGCCCCCGACCGGGACTTCGGGCGGCAACTGCTGGCCATCGAGCCCAACGGCCGCATGATCCTGCAGCAGAACCGCTACTTCCTGGCCCGGGCGATCCGGGTGATGCTGGACGACGGCGTCCGGCAGTTCCTGGACCTGGGCAGCGGGATCCCGACCCAGAACTACGTGCACGAACTCGCGCACGCCGTGGACCCGGCCGCCAAGATCGTCTACATCGACAACGACCCGCCGGCCGTGAGCCACAGCAACTACATCCTGCGCGGCGACGACAACGCCGGCGCGGTGCTGGCCGACATGATCGACGCCGAGCGGGTGCTGGGCGACCCCACCGTCAAGTCGCTGATCGACTTCGACAAGCCGGTGGGGCTCACGGCGCTGGCCGCCTGGCACTTCGTGGACGACGGTGACGACCCGGCCGGCGTGCTGGGCGCCTATCGCCGGATGTTGGCGCCGGGCAGCTACCTCGCGCTGACCCACGCCACCATCGACGGCGCCACCGGCGACCTGGTCCGCAACGTCCAGAGCCAGTACCAGGCCGTGATGAAGAACCCTTCGCCGCGCACCCGCGAGGAGATCGCAGCGTTCTTCGAAGGCTTCCGAATCCTGGAGCCCGGCATCGTGAACCTGCCGGCCTGGCGTCCGGACAAGCCGGAGGACGCCGTCGGCGCGGAGAACGTCTGGTTCTACGGGGCGCTGGGCAAGCTGACCGCCGCCTGATCCGAACAAGGCGCCTGACCTGGTGCCTGACCCGGCGCCTGACCCGGTACCTGACCTGGCGCCCGACCCGGTGCCTGGTTCCGGTCCGGAGCGATCAGCTCCTCCAGGTCGATGTAGAACCGGCCCGACGCACAGGGGCCGCCGAGCAGGATCCGCCTGGCGGCCTCCGTCACCAGCGCGCCTCCGAGCGCCACCCCGGAGGCGAGCTGCGGCCAGCTGCTCAGCGTGCGGCCGATCTTCGGGATGCTCGCGGCCAGCGCCGGGGAGATCCGGTCGCCGTCCACCATGGCCAGGATCAGGTCCACGCGCTCGGCGAAGGTCAGGTCCAGGCAGTCCTCGGGGGTCAGCGCGCCGAGCAGGCCGTGCAGCAGCGGGCGGTGCGGTTCGCGGTCGAAGCGCTCGACGTCCAGCAGGCCGCGGTCGTTGGCGTCCATCACCACCGGCACGCCCAGATCCCGGGCGGCCTCGCGGGCGGCGAGCTTGACCCACGGCGTGTCGCACTCCTCGACGAGCAGGTCGATCGGGCCGTGGCCGCCGAGGAAGAACTCCTTGACGGTCTCCTCCGTCAGGCCACCGGGGAAGATCTCAATGTCCAGATACGGGTCGATCTCGAACATCTGCCGGGCCGCCAGCACGGCCTTGTTCACGCCGATCTGGTGCAGGCCGGCGCGCAGCCGGTTCAGGTTCGACACGCTCAGGGTGTCGAAGTCGGCGAGTTTGAAGGCTCCCGCGACGCCCTCCTGCGCCAGGGTCAGCGCGGCGCTGTTGCCGACCGACAGGCCGATGACGCCGATCCGCTTGTCCAGCAGCCGGCGCTGCTCGGGCCGGTCGATCTTGCCCCGGTTGCGGTCGGTGCGGACCAGGCGGAACTCCTCGCGCGGCAGGACGTGCACCAGGCGGCCGGACCACGGGTACCAGGCCCAGGTGCCGTAGTCCCAGGGCTGGCCGCCTTCCAGCTGGTCCCGGCGGGCTGCGGCCATCGCCTCGTGGTCGAAGGTACGGCCGGGGTCGCGGGCCCGGATCAGTTCTTCCAGCTGGGCCTCGATGGTGTCGGCGACTTCGCGGACGGCGCCGGTGTTCAGGAGCGCGGCCAGCGCGACGCGGTCGTCGTGCTTGGCGGGCTGGAACAGCAGCGGCTTCCAGCGGTGCGGGTCGGACGGGCCGATCGCGGTGAGGCGGCGGGGCGGGGCGTGCCCGGAAACGGGCCCGCGTACCGGGACCGGGATGCTGAATGAGGGCTCTGGTTCGGCGGGCGCGCCGAGGCTGAGCAGACCGGACACCTCGTCCAGGCCGGCGTCCTCCAGCAGGTCGTAGCGGAACAGCAGGCGGTAGTCGTCGACCAGGGCGGTGTGCTCGCCGGCGCCCTCGGCGGACCGGTGCAGCAGGATGACGACGTCCTCGGTGTACTGCTCGACGTAGCGGCGGGTGCCGGGGACCGGGTGGAAGCCGAAGCGCGCGTGGAAGCGGTCCTGGCCGTCGGCGGTGCCGGAGGTGCCGATCATCGCGGCCGCGCCGAGTTCGTGCGCGGCGGCGACGGCTAGGGCGTTGAGGTGCAGGCCGAGGCCGAGCTTGCGGGCCCGGTGCTCGACCACCAGGCGGCTGTGTTCGAAGACGGACTCGGGGGCCAGGCGCTCGGCGCGCAGGAGCTCGTCGTAGCGGGCGGTGCCGAGGAATTCCCTGGACTGGTAAAGGGAGGCGGTCGCGGGTGTCAGGAGACGGACATACCCCAGCGGCGGTCCGTGCACGCCGTCGCGGCCGCGCCGGGCCGCGAAGTGCCAGGCGCCGTGGTCCTGCGGCTGGGCGTCGGGGTGGTCGCCGGAATCGTCGCCGGAATCGTCGCCGGCGTGGCTGCGGAAGGCCGGGCGGCGGCCCTGGTCGAACAGGATCCGGGCACGCAGACGCCGTATCTCCTGGAGGGCTTCGGGGGCCGCGTCCGGGTCAGCCGGGGCGCGGAAGGCGGTGAAGATCCACGGGGAGTCCATGATCGCCCACGATGGGATGGCGAACGTGGCGGAGACAAGCCCGAGATGCACCTTACGGGTGAATTCCGCGCGAAAGTCCTATGTGAGTCCGGTCCGTCCCCGTGACAATCGAGCGTGTGAACACACGCGCGGCAGTCGTCCAAGGAGTGGGCGGGTGCGTACCGCCCCGCTCCGTCGACAACAATGAACTGAGCTCAAGGCTGGACACCACCGACGAGTGGATCCGGGAGCGACTGGGCATCGCGCGGCGCCATGTCGCCGACGGGATCTCCACGGTCGACCTGGCCGTCGAGGCCGGCGCCCGGGCCCTGGAGATGGCTGGGGGCGGGTTCGGGGCGCTGGACGTGGTGCTGCTGGCGACCACGACCCCGGACCGATTATGCCCGGCGTCGGCGCCGGAGGTGGCCTCGCGGCTGGGGTACACGGGGATCGCGGCGTTCGACGTCAACGCGGTGTGCGCGGGGTTCGTGCACGCCCTGGCCACGGGGAACGCGCTGATCCGGGGACACATGGCGGACCGGGTGCTGGTGATCGGCGCGGACGTGTTCACCACCCTGGTCGATCCCGGGGACCGGCTCACCGCCTCGATCTTCGGCGACGGCGCCGGGGCCCTGGTGCTGCGGGCCGGCACGCCGGACGAGCCGGGCGCGGTGCGGGCCTTCGACCTGGGCAGCGACGGCTCGGCGGTGGCGGCGGTGGAGGTGCCCGGCGGCGGGGCGCGGGACCGGTTGGGGATGCCGCTGGCGAATCAGCGGCCGTATCTGGTGATGGACGGCCCGGTGGTCTTCGAGCGCGCGGTGCGCGAGATGACGGCCTCCTCGCGGCGGGTGCTGGACAAGGCGGGGTGGGACGTGGAGTCGGTGCGGCGGTTCGTCCCGCACCAGGCGAACATCCGGATCATCCGCGGCGTGGCGGGGAAGCTGGGGATCGACTCGGAGTGCGTGGTGGCGAACATCGAGGACGTGGGGAACACGGTCGCGGCGTCCATCCCGCTGGCGCTGGCCGACGCGCACGACACCGGCCGGCTGGCCGCCGGGGACCGGGTGCTGATGACCTCGATCGGGGCCGGGCTGGCCTGGGGGTCGGCGGTGCTGACCTGGCCGGAGCTGCACGGGAAGGCCCGGTTGTGAGCCTTCTTCACCTACCTTGCCGATACCGCGCGGGACCGGCTCAGATCCCGGACCTGAGCGCAGCCATCCGCTGCTCGAAGGGCACGACGTCGTCGAACTCGGCACGGCGCCGGCGGACGGCGGCCGGGGCGCCGGCCATCAGGTCCGCCAGCTCGCTCCCCGACCGCTCGATGCGCTCGAACAGCGCGCCCTCCCCGGCCGAGGCCCAGTCCTCGGAGGCGGCGAAGACCGCGGTCGGGACGATGAACGCGCGCAGGTAGGCGAACATCGGGCGCAGCGCGTGGTCCAGGGCCAGCGAGTGCCGGGCGGTGCCGCCGGTCGCGGCTATCAGGGTCGGCTTGCCGGTGAGCGCGTCCTTGTCCAGGACGTCGAAGAACGACTTGAACAGGCCGCTGTAGCTGGCGGTGTAGATCGGGCTGACGGCGATCAGGCCGTCGGCGCCCTCCACGGCGTCCAGCGCGGCGCGCAGCTTCGCGCCCGGGAAGCCGGCCACCATCGCGCCGGCGATGTCCAGCGCGAGGTCGCGCAGCTCCAGGACCTCGACGAGCACCTGGCGCCCGCGCTCGCCGAGCCGCGCCCGGGCCGCGTCGGCGAGCCGGTCGGCCAGGATGCGCGCGGTCGAGGGCTGGCCCAGGCCCGCGGTGACGGCGACCAGGCGCAGCACGTCGCCGGCCGGGGCCGGACGCGGCGGGCCCGGGTTGGCCAGCGCCGGAAGCAGGGCGCTGCTGCTGGTGTGGTCCGCGGGGCGGGTGGCCGGCGGGGCGGAGAAGCCGTGGCGAGCGGCGGGGGCGGCGAAGGAGGGGGCGTCGGTGAAGGCCGGATCGTCGCCGAAGCCGGGGTCGGCGTAGGCGACGCCGTTCGTGCCGTTCGCGCCGCCGACGGAGTGGCCGAGATGGTCGAGGCGGTCGAGATGATCGAGGCGGTCGCCGGGCCGGCCGGAGGTGTCGCCGAAGCTGTCGCCGAAACCGTCGGCCGAGCTGTCGCCGAAGCCGGACCCGTTGGCGTATCCGGACTCTGCGAAGCCGCCGCCGTTCGTCGTGCCCGCGCCCATGCCCGCACCCGCGCCGAAGCCCGGCATCGTCGGCCGCGGCCCGAAGCTGCCCGGCACCGCGCCGAAGTCGTGCCCGTTCACCGGCGCGCCGTCCCGGGCGTCGATCGGCAGGCCGGGCGGCAGCGCGCCCGGCGTCCCGCCGAACCACGCGCTGCCGCCCGACGGCGCGAAGTCGTCGTCGCCGAACCCGTTGTTCGCCGCTTCGTAAGCACTCACGGTGCGATGGCCTCCTTCGTGTCGAACAAAGCCGACCGCTCATCATCCCGCGTCTCGGCCGTCCCCGTGGTGCCTCCGGCGGTCCGGGCCACCAGACCCGCGTGCGTCGGGGCGTCCGGGACCTCGGCCGGCCGGCCGATCGCGAACTCCTCGCGCAGCACCGGGACCACCTTCTCGCCGAGCAGGTCGATCTGCTCCAGCACCGTCTTCAGCGGCAGGCCCGCGTGGTCCAGCAGGAACAGCTGGCGCTGGTAGTCGCCGACGTAGTCGCGGAAGGACAGCGTGCGCTCGATCACCTGCTCCGGTGTGCCCACCGTCAGCGGAGTCTCCCTCATGAACTCCTCCAGCGACGGTCCGTGGCCGTACACCGGGGCGTTGTCGAAGTACGGACGGAACTCGCGCACCGCGTCCTGCGAGTTCTCGCGCATGAACACCTGGCCGCCCAAACCGACGATCGCCTGCTGCTCTGTGCCGTGCCCGTAGTGTGCGAAGCGCCGACGGTACAGCGCGACCATGCGCTGCGTGTGTTCCTTCGGCCAGAAGATGTTGTTGTGGAAGAAACCGTCCCCATAGTACGCGGCCTGCTCGGCGATCTCGGGGGAGCGGATGGAGCCGTGCCAGACGAAGGGCGCGACGCCGTCCAGCGGCCGGGGCGTGGCGGTGAAGCCCTGCAGCGGGGTGCGGAAGCGGCCGGACCAGTCGACGACGTCCTCGTTCCACAGCTGCCGCAGCAGCGCGTAGTTCTCCAGCGCCAGGTCGATGCCGTCGCGGATGTCCTTGCCGAACCACGGGTAGACCGGGCCGGTGTTGCCGCGGCCCAGGATCAGGTCCACGCGGCCCTCGGCGAGGTGCTGGAGCATCGCGTAGTCCTCGGCGATCTTCACCGGGTCGTTGGTGGTGATCAGCGTGGTCGCGGTGCTGAGCAGCAGCTTGGAGGTGTGGCCGGCGATCCAGCCGAGCAGCGTGGTCGGCGAGGAGGGCACGAACGGCGGGTTGTGGTGCTCACCGGTGGCGAACACGTCCAGGCCGGCCTGCTCGGCGTGTTCCGCGATGGCGGCCATGGCCTTGATGCGCTCGTGCTCGGTCGGCGCGCGGCCCGTCGTGGGGTCGGGCGTCACGTCTCCGACGGTGAAGACGCCGAACTGCATCTGGCTCACGAGGGGACCCTCCTGTAGTTGAAAGTTGAACAAACCTCTCAACCGACTATGAGGAGATCGTATTCCCCGGAGTTAGGTTCCCCTATCTTTCAGCGCTGTCTGCTTGACCACATCCGCCACGGCAGGTAGCCCACGCAGAGCCCGATCGCGCAGCCGATCAGCGTGTCCAGCACGCGTTCCCGCAGCACGGCCCAGGAGATGTCGTGGCCGAGCTCGTTCAGCATCGTGATCAGCGGGGTCATCACGGCCGCGTACGCGGTGTAGTTGGCCAGCTTCAGATACGGCCGCACCGCCCCGATGACGCCGATCAGCGCCACGATGCCCCAGGTCGGCAGGACGCCGATGAGCCCGCCGCCGACCAGCACGCCGATCGTCGTGCCGAGCCCGCGCTCCAGGGCGCGCATCGGGGCCGCGGCCTCGTCGCGCAGGACGACCAGCGAGACGGTCAGCGCGATCCAGTACGTGTGTGCGCCGGGCCGGAAGTGCGAGACCACTTCGGCTGCGGCCATCGCGGTGCCCAGGCGAACCGTGTACTGCCAGCCGTGCCACGTCCGCAGTCCCGTCCGCCACTTCTCCACGTTGCGCTTGAACGGCCACTCCGGTCCCGGCGGCCCCTCCAGTTCCGTGCGCCGAAGGGGTGACATGAGGCGGCCGAGCGCGTGGGTGCCGAGGGTGAGTGCCGCGGCGGCCGCCATGCCCAGCACGACATACAGCAGGATGTGCCCGGGCGACTCAGGGCCCGTACCCAGATGCGCGCCGATGACGGTGAACACGGTCGCGTTCGCCGCGATCCGTGCTTCGAGCGTCCCGATGCCGCCGACCAGCGCCGCGCCGACGGCCACCGCCACGATCCAGACGCTGGCCAGTGCTCCGTGCGGGCCGACCAGCGCGCCGAGCCAGACCACCAGCGCGCCGACCGCCGCCGTGGCGCCGAGGTCGACGCCGCGCGCCCGCCAGCCGCCCTCGTGGCCGGCCGCGCTGACCAGCAGCGCGCCCATGACCGCGGTCAGGCCGTCGGCGAGGTGGCCGGTCGCCGCGCCGACGGCCACCGGCAGCGCCAGCGCGATGCCGGACAGGACCAGCCGCGTGGCGTCCACCTCGATGCGCTGGAAGCGGACGAGGCGCGCGGCGTGGTCCTTGACGGCGGTCGGGTCCTTCACCTGAGCCATTGGACGGGTTCGTTTCCCCGGACGCAAACAGGCACTAGACTCGGCGGCCGTTCCGGGAAAGATCCGATGAATCTCGATGAAGATGAAGCTCGATGAATGAGGGGGTCCAGGTGCGGGTCGCCATCCACACCCGGCTGAAGCCCGAGGGCGTCGCAGGGTACGAACAAGCCCACGACGACATCCCGCCGGAGATCCCGGAGCTGCTCCGGGCCGGCGGCTGCACCTCGTGGACGATCTGGCGCAACGGCGTGGACCTGTTCCACCTCGTCGAGTGCGAGGACTGGGAGGCGCTGCAGACCTTCATGGCGGACAAGGACGCGGATCACGCGTGGCAGGCGCGCGTCGGGGTATTCCGGGATTTCTCGCTGGCCGGCGGGGATGAACCGCTGCAGGTGATATTCGAGTTGCCGGAACCACCCGAACCCTCGGAGGACTGACTCAGCATGCGGATCGTCGACGCGCACCACCACCTGTGGGATCTGACCGTCCGGGACCAGGCGTGGACCGCGGACCTGCCCGCGCTGCGCCGCAGCTTCCTGCTGTCCGACCTGGAGCCGCTGGCCGCGGCCACCGGCGTGTCGGCGACGGTCCTGGTGCAGACCATCCACGCGGTCGACGAGACGCCGGAGATGCTGGCGCTCGCCGAGACGTCGGATCTCGTCGCCGGGGTGGTGGGCTGGACCGACGTCACCGTGCCGAACTTCGGTGAGCGGCTCAGCGAGCTGCTGTCCGGGACCGGCGGCCGGCGGCTCGTGGGCATCCGGCACCAGGTGCAGGAGCTGCCGGACGGCGGGTGGCTGACCGAGGTCGACACACTCAGGGGTCTGCGGCAGCTGGCGTCGGCCGGGCTGGCCTTCGACCTCATCGTGCGCGCGGACCAGCTCCCGGACTGCGTCGCGGTCGCGCAGGCCGTGCCGGACCTGCGGTTCGTCCTGGACCACCTGGGCAAGCCGCGGATCGCCTCGGGCGAGCGGGAGCCGTGGGCCTCCGACATCAGGGCCCTGGCAGAGCTGCCGAACGTGACGTGCAAGCTGTCGGGCATGGTCACCGAGGCCGACGTGGAGCGCTGGACGATCGCGGACCTGCGGCCCTACTCGGATCTGGTGCTGGAGGCGTTCGGACCGGACCGCGTGATGTTCGGCAGCGACTGGCCGGTGAGCACGCTGGGCGCCGGTTACCCACAGGTTGTGGAAACGACGATGCAGCTGACTTCGGAGCTGTCGGAGGCGGAGCGCGAGGCGGTCTTCGGCGGTACCGCGACCAGGGTCTACGGGCTGGGGTAGCCGGTCGGGACGGTCCCGCACCGGTAGCCTGACCGCGTGACCGAACGCTGGGAGACGATCGAAGCGCTCAACGCCGCGCGCACCGCGATGGAGGAACGCCTCGGCTGGGAGCAGCCGGTGGCGTGGGGGCTGCTGACGCCGGACGGTGCCGTGGTGCGCGCGAACGTGCGCGGCGGCTACCTGCCGGCTGTGGCGGTGGCCACCGTGGTGGGGTACCGGAACGGGAGCAGGTCGTATCCGCTGACGGCCGCGGCGATCGCGGAGGCGATCGCCATGGCCGAACCGGGCGAGGCGTGCACCGACATCCCGCACCCGAACATCGCGGCACTGCGGTTGCTCAGCGGCGGGGATGCTGTCGTGGCCTACGTCGCCGAGGCGGACTTCGTCGCGGATGGTGAGGACGTCGGGGACCGGTACGTCGCCGCGCTGCTCGCCGAGATCCGACGCGGACGCCAGGAGAACGCCGACGGCACGACGACGTTGTGGCGGCCGACCGGTCCCAACGAACTGGAGAAGGTGCGTGCCGGCGGTTTCCAAGCGTGGCCGCCGCGGCTTCCCGACCAGCCGATCTTCTACCCCGTACTGAACGCGCAGTACGCCGCGACCATCGCGCGGGGTTGGAACGTCGCGGCCTCCGGTTCCGGCTATGTCACCCGCTTCCACGTCGCGACGCCGACCGCGCGGCGATACGCGACGCAGACCGCCGGCGGCCCGGACCACCTCGAACTATGGGTTCCCGCCGAGGAGCTCGACGCGTTCAACGCCGCGATCGTCGGAAAGATCGAGGTCGTCGAGGAGTTCTCGGTGTAGCTACTTCGCCGACCGCCGCTGCCGCGCCGCTTCGTACAGAACCACCGTGGCGGCGTTGGCCGCGTTCAGCGAACTCGCCGTTCCGCGCATGGGGATGCTCAGCACACGGTCGCACGCCTCGCGCCATCCGGTGGTCATCCCGACCGTCTCGTTGCCGACCACGATCAGCGTCGGTGCGCAGAAGTCGTAGTCCTCGATGTCCGTGTCCCCGTTCTCGTCGGTGCCGACGACGGTGACGCCGGTTCCGCTCAGCCAGTCCAGCACGTCGCGATGCGACTCCGCGCGCACCGTCGGCACGCCGAACAGCGATCCGGTGCTGGCGCGCACGGTGCGCGGGTCGTAGACGTCGGCGGCGTGGCCGGTGACGATGACGCCGCCGGCGCCGAAGGCGTCCGCGGAGCGGATCAGGGTGCCGAGGTTCCCAGGGTTGGTGGGGCGGTCGAAGACGACGCCGAGGAAGTCCGCGGTGATCGGGACGCGGGTCAGGTCGTCCGGGGGCATGGCCACCACGGCCAGCAGTTCCGGCGCCGCCTCCTGGTCCTTCTCGCCGAGTTCGGCCAGCATGTCGGCGGGGAGCGCGATCAGCTCGGCGTCGGCGGTGGCGCCGGCGGCGATGAACTCCTCGGCCCAGCGGGACAGCCGGCGGTCGTCGTCGACCAGCAGTTCCTCGATGCGCCAGCCCTGGTCGGCGGCCAGCGTGAGGGGGCGGACGCCCTGCACGAGGAAGCGGCCCGCGCGCTGGCGCTTCTGGCGGTTGGTGAGCAGGGTTTGCCATTGCTGGAACCTGGCGTTGCGGGAAGCCACCCGTTGGTGTGCGCGCATCCCGCTAGGCTACCGGCGTGTCCAAGTCCGAAGATCCCTCGACGTCCGCGACACCATCCCCGACATCTCCACCCTCTGCGACCGCTCCGACCTTCGACGAGGCTGAGCGCGTGCTGTGGGCCGACTCCGGCGCCGGCTACGAAGCCGTCTACGCCTCCCTGTGCGCGAACACGATTCCCGCTCTGCTCGACGGCGCCGCGGTCGCCTCCGGCAGCGCCGTGCTGGACGTCGGCACCGGGACCGGCACCGTCGCCCGGGCCGCCGTCGCCCGCGGCGCGGCGGTGACCGCCGTCGACGCCGAGCCCTCGATGCTCGACCTGGCGCGCGGGAAGGCGCCGGAGGCGGAGTTCCTGCTGGCGGTGGTGCCGGACCTGCCGTTCGAGCCGGCGACGTTCGACGCCGTGGTCGGCAACTTCGTGCTCGACCACTTCGGGCGGCCGAAGGTCGCGATGCGGGCGCTGCGGAACATCGCCAAGCCCGGCGGGCGTGTGGCGTTCACGTTGTGGCCCGCGGAGCGCTCGGCCGGGCGCAGCGTCTTCTTCCGGGCCGGAGCGGAGACCGAGGGCTGGATCCCGCGGCAGATGCCGCCGCTGGTCCTCGCCGACGACTACCCGCGGACCGAGGAAGGGCTCGCCGGGCTGTTCCGCGAGGCGGGTCTGGAGGACGTCACCACCAGCGTCCTGGACTGGGAGCAGCTGACGACGGCGGAGGAGTGGTGGATCTCGGTGGGGTCCGGCGTCGGGCCGTCCGGTCGCACCTACCAGGCGCAGACCCCTGAGGTCCGCACCGCGTTCCGCGAGAGCTACCTGAGGATCGCAGCCGAGATGACCGACGCGGACGGCGTCATGCGGCTGCCGTACCGGGCGTTGCTCGCGGTCGGGACCGTGGCCGAGGACAAGTGAGCACAGGAAACACGGCGCACCCTGAGCGCACGGAGCCGGGCCGCTGTTTCGGGGCGGCTCGACTCCGTGCTCATGGACAGGTCATGGACAGATCGAGCCGGCTCAGCGCTTCTCGTTGAGCGCCCGCACCGCCTCGCCGAGGTCGGCGTTCTGGTCCGGCGCGGATTCCAGCACCCGCCGCGCGGCCGTCATCACCGGCAGGTCCAGCAGTTCCCCGGCCAGCCGCAGGTCCTTCGCGGCCATCTCGGCGGAGAAGTCGACGCCGGTGGCGAAGGCCCGGGCCACCAGCCCGCCCAGCGGACTGGCCTCCAGCACCGCGCGCGGGTCGGGCACCCCCAGCCGCTCGGCCAGCGCCAGCGCCTCGCCGACCACCGTCACCCCGGCGACGATCCCGCTGATCAGCACCAGCTTGCGGGCCGCGCCGGTCCCGGGCCCGCCGCATTCGGTGACGGTGCCGAACACCTTCAGCAGCTCGGCCGCCCGGGCCAGGTCCTCCGGCGTGCCGCCGGCCAGCACCGCCAGCGTGCCGGCCTCGGCGCGGTCCACGCTGCCCATCACCGGGGCGTCGACCATGCCGACCGAGTCCGGGATCAGTTCTCTGACCAGGCCGGTGCTCTCCGGTCCGGCCGTGGACATCTCGACCAGCACCGCGTCCGGCCGCAGCGAACCGGCGAAGGACGCGACCACCGTGGCCACGGCCTCCGGATCGGCCAGCATCGTCACCACGAACTCCGCGCCGGCCACCGCCTCGGCCGGGGTGGCGGCGGCGCTCGCTCCGAGCGCGACCGCCGGCTCGGCCCGAGCGGCGGTCCGGTTCCACACCGCCACGTCGTATCCGGCGCGGACCAGCCGCGCCGCCATCGGGGCGCCCATGGCCCCGAGCCCCAGGAAGGCAACCCTTGTCGTCATGGGTCCCAGCCTAGGCAGGGCCGGGGGATCGTGCCTGGTCGTGCGATGCCCAGTGTCGGGGGCACCCGGCAGCGCGGAGCCGTGGTCCGGACCCGCGCGGACCCGCACTGACCCGCGCTGCCCGATGTCAGACGGCGCCCGGCAGCGCGGATCCGTAGTACGGACCGCCGACGCCCGCCATGCCGGGCATGCCGCCTTGCGGGGCACCCGCGCTCTGCGGCGGGTTCCGGTTCAACGCGTCGAAGGCCTGGTGGATGTTCTTGATCATCCCGTGTACTTCCTCGCGGGCCTTCTCCAGCGCACCCTCGACCTGCACGCCGAAGGCGACGCCGAACGCCTTGAGGAACTCCAGCTGCTGCTCCAGCGACTTCAGGCTGGAGGACAGCTGTTCGCTGCGCCGCTGGAACGCCGACTCCGCAGCGAGCAGTCCCTGCCGGTGTCCCTCGTTCACCGTGACCGCGTACTGGTTGCGGGCGTACTCCGTGACGTTGCGGACGTACTCCTCGGCGGCCCGGATCTGCTCCTCGGCCTGGCGCTGCGCCATCGCGATCGCGTTCACCGCGGCGGCGGTGACCCGCTGCTCCGGGGCGAAGGCCGAGGGGGCCGAGGGCGCCGCCGCGGCCCCGCCGTTGGCCGGGTCGTTGCCGGCGTAGGAGGTGCGCAGCTGGTTGGTCAGCTCGTCGTTGCGCTGCCGCAGCTCGGACTCGATCTGCGCGGCGGCCTGCAGCTCGGCGAGCACACGCCGCTTGAAGCGGAGCACGCCCTCCTCGTCGTAGCCGCGGTGCGCCAGGCCGGCCCGGGCGAACTCCCAGGCGTCGATCTGCTCGGCGCTGAGCCGTTCCGGACGCCGGGCTCCGGTGTCGCCGGGTGTGCCGTCGTACTCGCTGAAGCTCACGGCTGACTCTCCTCCAGGTGGATGGCCCCCGGGATCACTCCCGCTTCCTTCAAGCGGGCCGCGGCGTGTTCGCACATGCCGGGCGAACCGACGATGAAGACCTCGTGGCCCGGCCAGTTGCCGTAGGCCGCCGCGGCATCCGCGACCAGGCCGTGCCGGCCCTCCCAGGCGTGGTCGTCGGAGACCACCGGGGTCACGGTGAGCCAGGCGTGGCGCGCGGCGAGCTGTTCCAGGCGGGGCAGGTCGTACAGGTCGCTGGCGATGCGGGCGCCGTAGAAGAGGGTGACGCGGCGCCCGTGGTCGGGGGTGCGGGCCAGGTCCTCGATGATCGCGCGCAGCGGAGCGACCCCGGTGCTGCCGGCGATCATCAGCAGGTCGGTGCCCGGGGCGGTGGAGGCCAGGGTGAGCTGGTGGCCCACCGGCGGGCCCAGGCGCAGCCGGTCGCCGACGCCCATGACGTTGACCAGCTGCCAGGACACCGTGCCGATCAGCTTGATGTGCAGTTCGATCAGGCCGTCCTGGCGCGGCGGGTTGGCCGGGGTGTAGAAGCGCCAGCGTGCCGGGGCCACCGCCGTCTCCAGCGTCATGGACTGCCCGGCGACGTAGGGGTACGGCAGGCGGGTGGCGATGGTGACTCGCGCGATGTCGCGCCGGCCGCCGAGGATCTCGTGCGCCACGACCTCGGCCTCCCACCACGGCGGGGAGCTCTGCGCGGCCTCCGCGGCGGCGTCGGTCATCACCTTCGCGACGATGCCGTAGGCCTCGGTCCAGGACTCGGCGACGGCGGGCGTCCAGTCCGGGCCCAGGAACTGCTCCAGGGTGGCCAGCAGGCTTGCCCCGACGGCCGGGTAGTGGCCGGGCTCCACCGCGAACTTGCGGTGGTCCCGGCCCAGGCCCTGCAGGAACGGCACGGCCGCGTCGAGGTTGTCAACGTTGGCCACGACGGCTCCGAGGGCGGCGACCAGTCGGTCGCGCTGTGCCGCCATCGACGGCGGGAACATCGATCGCACCTCGGGATGGCTGAGGAACAGGTGGCCGTAGAAGAACAAGGGCACCTGCTCCCCGTGCTGGGCGACCTTCGCCCAGGAGGTGCGCAGGAGGTGCGGATCCATCACGACTACACGGCAACCACGAAGGGCTGCACGGTGGCCAGCGCCCCGGCTATGGTCTCGACGATGTCGGCCGGGACGTCGAACTCCTTCAGCGTGTCCATCAGCACCTGGCCGGTCAGTGAGTAGTCGGACTCTGAGACACCCAGGTCGGCGTGCGCCTCGGTGAGGTACTCGGCCAGGTCGAGGTCGGTGCGCGCGCCGGGGCCGCCGAGCACGACCTTGAGGACCTCCGCCAGGTGCGGCTTGATGTCGTCCACCACGACGTTCTCGAAGAAGCCGGCGAGCTGCGGCTCCTCCAGCACGCCCTCGTAGAAGCGGTCCAGGACGGCCTTGACGGCCGCCTCCCCGCCGACACGCTCCCACTGGGACTGGATCTGGCTCTCGCCCATGCTTCTGATCCTTCCGATGCCTGCAAAGTCAGGGGATGGTGCTGCTCGGAAAACTCGCGAAGCATAGCAGGCATTTATCAAAGGACTCGAACATTCGTATTTGATCAGTCTGTGACCTTGCAGGCTGTGGAATGGACAGCCGGTGAGCGTATGAGCGCCCTGCGACGACCGGCCTCCGGCGCTGCATACGGGCCTCATGCGAGCCGCGTACGCGTCGCAAGCAGCTGAGACGCCGACGGCCGGGTCCGCCGCGAGGCGTGACCCGGCCGTCACAGGCCGAGAAGTGAATCTTTATCCGTTCTTTGACATCTCCGTCGACATTCTCACCAACCGGTCCAGCCGGGCCTGCGTCGTCGGGTGCGTCGACAGCAGGTGGTGCGCCGTGGTCTTGGCGGAGGTGACCGGGGCGAAGTAGAAGGCGTTCAGGGCGGCGGCCTTGCGCAGGTCGGTCTGCGGGATGCCGCCGCCTCCGCGCACCTTCGCCTCGACCTTCGTCAGCGCCGAGGCCAGGGCCGAGGGATTGCCGGTGAGCTGCGCGGCGGAGCGGTCGGCGGCGAACTCGCGGTAGCGGGACAGCGAGCGCGTCAGGACCAGCGAGACGAACCAGGTGGCGGCGGCCAGGGCGATCAGGCCGATGGCCGCGACGATGATGTGCCACAGGCCGCGGGCCCGGCCGCCGATGTAGATGAAGCGCAGGCCGACGCGGGCGACCAGGCCGGCCAGGACGCCGACGAACGCGGCGACGGTCATCACCGCGGCGTCGCCGTGCTGGACGTGCGACAGCTCGTGGGCGATGACGCCTTCGAGCTCCGGCGGGTCCAGCGCGTCCAACAGCCCGCGGGTCACGCACAGCGTCGAGTCGCCCTTGGAACGGCCGACCGCGCAGGCGTTCGGGACCCGGGACTCGGCGACCGCGATGGCCGGCTTCTTCATGCCGGCCAGCGCGCAGAGGCGGTCGACCAGAGCGTGCAGCTCCGGCTCCTCCTCGGCGGTCACGACGCGGGCGCCCATGGTGCGCAGCGCGAGCTTGCCGGAGGTGAGCACCTGGAACGTGGCGAAGGCGACGACCACGGCGAGTCCGAGCGGCCAGGCGCGGCCCAGGAACCGGATCATCAGGAAGATGGCCGCGCCATAGACGGCTGCCAGCAGGACCATCACCGACAGCATCCGCGCGCTGAGGTTGCGGTCGGACCGGAACCTGGCGGCGGTACGACGATCGGAGAGCGAAGAGGACACAGCGTCACCTCGACACGTATTACGTCTTTTAACTGGGAACGCGTGACCAGTGTCGCGCGTTCCCGACGCGCTGTCGAGAAACGCTTACAGCCTTACAACGAATCTCAGAGCGAATCACCGGGGCGAACCTCAAGGCGAACCTCAGGACGGGGCGAGGGTAGCGGAGGGGATTTCCACTAGAGCGCCCTCATGCAGGAGGTCTCTTATAGGGCGCGGCAACAGGTACGCCATACCGCCTCCAGGCTGTCCGAACCACGGGATCGCGGTACCGGTGAGAGCGCGCAGAGGATCGCGCACTCGATAGACCCGGTACGGCCGCTCTATGTAGTCCGGAGGCAGAGACCGGTGCTGGTACCTGGTGCGGGCCGCGTAGACGGTGTTGCCCATCTGGTCGCCGAAGCGGTCCACCTCGGTGCCCGGGGTCAGGATCGTGAGGCGCTGGTCGGTGTAGAGGGAGGTCGGCGGATCGCCGGCCAGCGGGGTGATCGGAGGGCCGGCGAGCATTTCGGCCAGGGGGTCGCTGGTGCGGCCGGGGAGGGCCGACGGTCCGGCGTGCTTGGGGAGGGCTCCGCGTTCCGCGGCGGCGAGGAGCAGGACGCCGGCGAAGTGGACGGCGGCCTGGACGGGGTCGTCGAAGACGCCCGCGTAGCGGCGCTGGCCGCCGTCGGCGAGGAAGACGGCCCAGCGGCCGTCGTCGGGGACGAGGCAGACGGTGCCGTCGGTCACCGTGCCGAAGGAGTAGAGGTCGGAGTCCGCGTCGAGCGAATCGACGGCGTAGCCGAGGATGCGCTCGGCTTCCTCGACGGTGCCGATCTCCGGAGGGCGTGCCGCACGGCGCTGGACGGTGCCGACCGCGACCATGATCGTCGACATCACGTCGATGGTGTCGTCGGTGGTGTCGATATACGGCTGCTGCGTATAGGACTGCTGCGTATAGGGCTGCTGGGTGTAGGGCTGCGCTATATAAGGCTGTGCAATATAGGGCTGAGACTGCCCTGTGTAGGGCGCCGGGATCGAACCCGGCCCCGATTCACCGCGATCACGCGGGGTGGACAGCCGCGGTGCCGGTTCCTGCTGCCAGTTCTCGGTCATCAGCTGCGGTCCGTCCCCCTGGTGGCAATGACTCCCTTCCCGCGAGTCTACAAGTCGGGTCTTTGGACGACCGGTCACCTTTGGGCGGGAATGGCGCCCGTGGTCTCCAGGATCAGCCGGCTGACGAGGTCCGGGTCGTCGTTCATCGGTACGTGGCCGCAGCCCGGCAGGTCCTCGAACCGGGCCTTCGGCAGCACCCGCTTGGCCTGTGCGAACTGCCGGCGCAGCAGGATCCGGTCCTTCGTGCCCCAGGCCACCGTGGTCGGGACGTCGCTCTCACCGGTGTAGCGGTAGCCCCTGGACGCCATGGCGAGTGGCCGGAACGAGCGGCCCTCGCGCAGCGCGATGGTGTCCTCCAGAGCCAACGTCGGATCCAGCCGGCGCGGCTTGCCGAAGATCATGCCGAAGGCGAGGACCCGGGCCGTTTCGTGGTCGGCGACATAACGCAGTACCGGCTTCGGGGCGAAGGCCGCGGCGCGCGTCACGCTCAGATTCCCCAACGCCCACGCGGGTTCCCAGCGCGTGTGCCAGAACCCGGCCGGGGAGAGCGCGGTGACCGAGGCGGCCTGCTCGCCGCGGGCCAGCTCCAGCGCCAGTGCGCCGCCGAGCGAGTTGCCGGCGACGTGCGGCCGCTCGATGCCGAAGCTGGGGAAGGACTCGGCGATGCGCTCCATCGTCAGCCCGATCGTGGGGCGCTGGCCCGGGGCCAGCTTGAGCGGCGCGGACTTGCCGAAGCCGGGGATGTCGATCGCGATCACGTCGTGGTGCTCGGCGAGCCGGTCCAGGACCGGCTCCCAGGCCTGCCAGCGGTGGCCGATGCCGTGAATCAGGACCAGCGGCTCGCCTGAGCCTCGGCGCGCGTAGGAGAGTTCCATGTTACTGGACGGTAGCTCCTGGTCGGGCGCTGCGAAAGGCGGCACAGCGGTCTTAGATCCAGCTCGGCCACCACATGCGGTCCAGCCACTGGTTGTAGGTGATCGTCTGCGCCGAGAGGATCGGATAGAAGTAGATGAACATCACCAGGATGTAGACGGTGATCGCCCCGGCCACGACCGCGCCCCAGACCCTTCGGTACTGGAGCGCGTCGGCGCGGCCGACGATCACGCCCAGGAGGTACGCCGCCGCGAAGCACATGAAGGGCACGAAGGCGACCGCGTAGAAGGTGAAGATCGTGCGGTGCTGGTAGTTCAGCCAGAAACCCCAGGCCGCGAGCATCCCGCCGAGAATCGCTCCGGCGCGCCAGTCGCGGCGGAAGAGCCAGCGCCAGCAGCACCAGATCAGAGCGATCGTCGCGAACCACCACAGCGGCGGGGTGCCCAGGGCCAGGACCTGCTGGTGCTGGTTGGCTGCCAGGGGCGGACAGCCGGTGGCGCCCGGGTTGCAGTAGTAGTAGTCGGTGGGGCGGCCCATGATCAGCCAGCTCCACGGGTTCGACATGTACGCGTGCGGCGAGTCCAGATGGGTGTGGAAGATCACCGTCTCCCAGTGATACTGCCACCAGCTGCGCAGTGCCGAGAGCACCGGGAAGTGGATCGCGTTGTTCTGCGCCGCCCACTGCCGGTAGTTGCCGTCCTTGGTGACGAACCAGCCGGTCCACGTGGCGGTGTAGGTGGCCAGCGACAGCAGGCCCATCGAGATGCCCTGCCACGTGTCCCGGCGGAAGAACCCGATCCAGTGCCGGCGGATGCCGACGGCGCGCAGGGCCGCGTGGTCCCACAGCAGCGACATCACCAGGAAGACGAAGATCATCGCGATCCCGCTCCACTTGGTTCCCATGTCCAGGCCCAGACAGATCGCCCCGGCGATGCGCCAGGGACGCCAGCCCAGCTTGGGGGCCTGGATGTCGTCCGGCAGCGGTGTCGACGGATAACTCTCGCGCCAGTCGACGAGTCTGGAGCGCATCTTGTCGCGGTCGACGAGCAGACAGCCGAAGGCGGCCAGCGTCCAGAACATGACGAAGATGTCGAGCAGTGCGGTGCGGCTCATCACGAATTCCAGGCCGTCCGCTGCCAGGAGCAGACCGGCCAGGCAGCCGATGAGCGTGGAGCGGAACATGCGCCGGGCGATGCGCGCGGTCATCAGGATCGCCAGTGTGCCGCAGACCGCCGGGATGAAGCGCCACCCGAACGGGGTGAAGCCGAACAGCCACTCGCCGGCGCCGATCATCCACTTGCCGACCGGCGGGTGCACGGCGTTGCCCTGGTGGTTGGCGATCAGCGTCCGCCAGATGTGCGGGTTGGCGATGATGGCCGCGTCGTCCTTGGCCATGCCGACCGGGGGGTCGTCGTGCCAGCCGATCTCGTGCCCGAAGTGGATGGTGGCCCAGGCGTCCTTGGCGTAGTAGGTCTCGTCGAAGATGACCCACTTGGGCAGCCCCAGGTGCCAGAACCGCATGAAGCCGCCGACGAGCATGATCAGGATCGGGAAGCCCCACGTGATCCACCGCGGCTCCTGCGCGAAGGAGGGGACCAGGCGCTCGCGCAGCGTCAGCTCGCCCTGCTCGTCGTCGCGCGGGCGCAGGTTCGGGCGCCACCAGACGCGCCCGCGCTCGCGGTGCGAACCGCTGCGGCCGCGACGGCGGCCGCCGTAGTCCTCCTCGCTGTCGTCATCCGGCAGCGAGGAACGGGTCGGGGCGAGGCTCGTCACCCGGTCATCGTAGGGAGTCGTCCGGCCGTTCGGACAGGGGATCACCGTTTTTGGGCGAGGATGGTCACGTGACTGGAACAGAACCGGCCCCCGGCCTCCTCGTCCTCGCCGGCACCCCGATCGGCCGGGATGAGGATGCGCCGCCGAGGCTGGCCGAGGAGCTGGCGTCGGCGGACGTCATCGCCACCGAGGACACCCGCCGGCTCAAGCGCCTGCTCCGCGTGCTGGACATCACGCCGAAGGGCCGCCTGGTCTCCTACTTCGAGGCGAACGAGACCGCCCGCACCCCCGACCTGGTCCGCGACCTGCTCGCCGGCGCCCGCGTGGTGGTGGTGACGGACGCCGGCATGCCCTCGGTCTCCGACCCCGGCTACCGCCTGGTCGCCGCCGCGGTCGAGGCCGGAGTCCGGGTGACGGCGGTCCCGGGGCCCTCCGCGGTCCTGACCGCCCTGGCCGTCTCGGGCCTGCCGGTGGACCGCTTCTGCTTCGAGGGCTTCCTCCCGCGCAAAGGCGGCGGCCGCACCTCCCGCCTGGCGGAACTTTCAGCCGAACCGCGCACGATGGTCTTCTTCGAGGCGCCGCACCGCCTCGCCGCCTCCCTCGCGGACATGGCGGCGGCCTTCGGCGACGAACGCCCGGCGGCAGTCTGCCGCGAACTGACGAAGACCTACGAGGAGATCAAGCGCGGCCCCCTCGCCGAGTTGGCGAAGTGGGCCGACGAAGGCGAGATCCGCGGCGAGATCACCGTGGTGGTCGGCGGCGCGACCCCCGGCGCGGGCCGCGAGCTGAGCACGGCGGAGCTCGCCGAGCTGGTGTTCGCGAAGGAGGAAGACGGCGGGCTGCGGCGGAAGGAGGCGATCGCGGAGGTCGCCGCCGAGGTCGGGCTGCCGAAGCGGGAGGTCTTCGACGCGGTGGTGGCGGCGAAGGAGTCGGCTGAGGAAGCTGACGGTGCATAATTTGTCACCGAAGCGACGCGGAAGGTTACATGCGAGTATGCGTGCCATGTCAAGCTCCGATGCGAGAGCTCATCTGACCGAGACGTTCGAGCGGGTAGTGGCTGATCGCGAGCCGGTGATCGTCACCCGCTCCGGACGCGGGCCCGTCGTGATCTTGGCGCTTGACGAGTATGAAGCCATGCTCGCCGAACTCGCCTCGGCGCCTTACGGCACGGAGGGCTGACTACTCGGCCGGCCCACCCCTCCACGTCCAGTATCTGGACCCCATCGCAACCGCACCAGGTGAGCCCGCCGCGGCAGATACCCTAGGCCTCATGCCGTCCACCCAGCGCACCATCCTCACCGCCGTGGCGTGGCCCTACGCCAACGGGCCCCGCCACATCGGCCACGTCTCCGGCTTCGGCGTCCCCTCGGACGTCTTCAGCCGCTACCAGCGGATGGCGGGCAACCGGGTGCTGATGGTCAGCGGGACCGACGAGCACGGGACGCCGATCCTGGTCCAGGCCGACAAGGAGGGTGTCACCGCCCGCGAGCTGGCCGACCGGTACAACCGCGTCATCGCCGAGGATCTGCGGTCGCTCGGCCTGGCCTACGACCTGTTCACCCGCACCACCACGCGCAACCACTACGCGGTCGTGCAGGAGATCTTCAAGGGCCTGTACGACAACGGCTACATCTTCCCCAAGACCACGCTCGGCGCCATCAGCCCCTCGACCGGCCGGACGTTGCCCGACCGCTACATCGAGGGCACCTGCTACATCTGCGGCTACGACGGCGCGCGCGGCGACCAGTGCGACAACTGCGGCAACCAGCTGGACCCGGAGAAGCTGATCAACCCGCGCTCGCGGATCAACGGCGAGACGCCGAAGTTCATCGAGACCGAGCAGTTCTTCCTGGACCTGCCCGCCTTCGCGAGCGTCCTCGGGTCCTGGCTGCAGGAGCAGAAGACCTGGCGTCCCAACGTCCTGAAGTTCTCCCTGAACCTGCTGGACGACCTGCAGCCCCGCGCCATCTCCCGCGACCTGGACTGGGGCGTCCCGGTCCCGCTGGAGGGCTGGGTCGACCGCCCCGACAAGAAGTTGTACGTCTGGTTCGACGCGGTCGTCGGCTACCTGAGCGCCAGCGTCGAGTGGGCCCGGCGCAGCGGCGACCCGGACGCCTGGCGCGCCTTCTGGCAGGTCGGCCCGGACGGCGAGGCGCCCGCCGCCTACTACTTCATGGGCAAGGACAACATCGTCTTCCACTCCGAGATCTGGCCGGCGATGCTGCTCGGCTACGACGGCAGGGGCGACAAGAACGGCGAGCCGGGCAGCCTCGGCGCGCTCGCCCTGCCGCACGAAGTGGTGAGCTCGGAGTTCCTGACCATGGAGGGCCGCAAGTTCTCCTCCAGCCGCGCCGTGGTCATCTACGTCCGCGACTTCCTGTCCCGCTACGACGCCGACGCGCTGCGCTACTACATCACCGCGGCCGGCCCGGAGACCCAGGACACGGACTTCACCTGGAGCGAGTTCCTGCGCCGCAACAACGACGAGCTGGTGGCCGGCTGGGGCAACCTGGTCAACCGGGCCGTGTCGATGGCGGCCAAGAACCTCGGCGAGATCCCGGCCGCCAAGGACCTCACGCCCGAGGACGAGGCGCTGCTGGCGGCCTCGCGCGGGGCCTTCGCGGCGGTCGGCGACCTGCTGGACCGCTGCCGCTTCAAGGCCGCGCTGGCCGAGGCGATGCGGGTGGTGGCCGAGGCCAACAAGTACGTCTCGGACCACGAGCCGTGGAAGCTGGCCAAGACCGACCCCGAGCGCATGGCCACCGTCCTGCACGTCACCCTGCAGGTCGTCGACGACGCCAAGACCCTGCTGACGCCGTTCCTGCCGTTCTCCTCCGAGAAGGTCTTCCACCTGCTCGGCGGCGAGGGCACCTGGTCGGCGATGCCGGAGCTGCGCGAGGTCGAGGACCTGGACGGCGGACCGGGGTACCCGGTGCTCACCGGCGACTACGACCAGGCGCTGGCCCGCTGGGAGTCCACGCCGATCGAGGTCGGGCGCAAGCTGGAGCCGCCGACGCCGATCTTCAAGAAGCTGGACCCGTCGATCGTCGACGAGGAGCTGGCGCGGCTCGGCGGCGAGGCGGCTTAGGGCCCGACGGCGGGGCGGCTTAGGGCCCGACGGCGAGGCGCCGCAGGGACCGGCCGCGTGACAGAGTAGGCGCGTGACAGAGCACGGCGAGGCAGGTCAGCCCGAAGCGAACAGCGCCGCGACAGAACCCGGCGAGACGAAGCGCAAGCGCAAGCGGAAGTCCCGGGAGCGGGACGAGACCCCGCCCCCGGCGCCGGAGCCCCTGCCGGCCCCGGTCGGCGACAGCCACACGCACCTGGACATGCAGGAGCCGGCGGCCGCGGACATCATCGCGGCCGCCGACGCCGTGAACGTCCGCACCCTGGTCCAGGTCGGCGCCGACGTCCCCTCGTCGCAGACCGCCGTCGAGCTGGCCGCCGCCTTCGAGCGTGTGCACGCCGCCGTCGCCCTGCACCCGAACGAGGCCCCGCGCCTCGTCCTCGGCGACCCCGACGGCTGGTCCGGCCAGGACCGCGCGCCCGGCGGCGCGGCGGCCCTGGAGGCCGCCCTGGCCGAGATCGACAAGCTGGCCGCCGACGAGCACGTGCTCGGCATCGGCGAGACCGGCCTGGACTACTTCCGCACCGGTCCCGAAGGCGTCCAGGCGCAGCAGGACTCCTTCCGGGCCCACATCGCGATCGCGAAGCGCCATGGCAAAGCCCTGGTGATCCACGACCGCGATGCGCACGAGGACGTCCTGCGCATCCTTGTTGAAGAGGGTTCCCCCGAAACAGTGGTCTTCCACTGCTATTCGGGTGACGCCGAGATGGCCCGCGTCTGCGGCGAGCGGGGCTACTACATGTCCTTCGCGGGGAACCTCACCTACAAGGCGAACCAGGCATTGCAGGAGGCATTCCAGGTGGCGCCGCTCGACCGGATCCTGGTCGAGACCGATGCGCCGTTCCTCACACCGCTTCCTTATAGAGGACGGCCGAACGCGCCCTACCTGGTTCCTTACACAGTCCGTGCGATGGCCGCATTGCGAGGCATGGACAGTGACACCGCTTTGGCTGAACTCTGTCAGGCCCTCGACAGCAACCTGCGGGATGCCTTCAAGGTCCCGGCATAGCGCCGGGGCATAGGTAGTCATATCAGTCGACCGACAGTCGACTTGGACTGAAAGGGATGTCGCAGGACATCGACCGGACGTCTGCTGGCGGCGCGGCGGGGTTGCCGCTAGTGTCGCCTCGGCAGCCGGATCGACGCGATGTGAAGAACGGGTCTTCGAAGGAGCCCGGGGCGTCGTAGCCGGACACGGCGAGGTCTGGATCAGCGTGAGCAGTAGACGTTCCGCTAGTCGGCACAGCGAGGGTTCCAAGGTCAAGGTCCGCG
This sequence comes from Catenulispora sp. GAS73, assembly GCF_041262085.1. NCBI lineage: Bacteria > Bacillati > Actinomycetota > Actinomycetes > Catenulisporales > Catenulisporaceae > Catenulispora > Catenulispora sp. GAS73. The sequence goes on along the minus strand of NZ_JBGCCM010000017.1, from coordinate 219,092 downwards.
CCGTACAAGGCACGGTCCTGCTGGGGCTCGTCGGCTCTGCCGGCGCTTACGTCGGCTTCGAGAAGACCGTCCATTTGACCGTGGACGGCCAGGAACGCACCATCCACACGTTCGACGGCAAGGTCGCCGACGTCCTCAAGGCGCAGGGCATCGTCACCGACGCCCACGACCAGGTGGCCCCCGCCCCCGGCGACACCTTGGTGGACGGCGAGCAGATCTCGGTCCGCTACGGCCGCCAGCTCGACGTCACCGTGGACGGCAAGGACCAGCAGATCTGGTCCACCGCGACCACCGTCGCCGAGGCGCTCAGCGACGCGGGGGTGCGCGGCGGCGCGAACCCGTACCTGTCGGTCAACCGCGACCAGGCGATCGGCCGCCAGGGCCTGGCCTTCCAGGTCCGGACCGAGCGGCACGTCAACATACTCGTCGACGGACGCTCGATCCCCGTGGACACCACCGCGCAGACCGTGGCGCAGGCGCTGGCCCAGGCCAACGTGACGCTGTCCGGCCAGGACACCGCGAATCCGGACCCGGCCTCCTTCCCCACCGACGGCGAGAACATCACCGTCGAGCGCGTCACCGGGACGCAGGAGACCAAGCAGGTCCCGATCGACTTCTCCACGACCGAGCAGTCGGATCCGAGCTCGTACGTGGGGTCGCGGACCACGATCACCGAGGGCGTCCCGGGCGTGCAGCAGGTGGTGTACGCGTACCTGACGATCAACGGCGTGAAGCAGGCGCCGAAGATCGTCAGCAAGACGATCACCAAGCAGCCGGTGAACGCCGTGGTGAAGGTTGGCACCAAGGCCGTCCCGACCACTGTGGCCGGCGCCGACGGCCTGAACTGGGCCGGCGTCGCGCAATGCGAGTCCGGCGGCAACCCCAAGTCGGTCGGCGGCGGCGGGCTGTACTTCGGGCTCTACCAGTTCTCGGTGTCGACCTGGGCCGCGATGGGCGGTTCCGGGCTGCCGTCGAACGCTACGCCGGCCGAGCAGACTTATCGCGCGAAGCTGCTGTACGTGCAGTCCGGCGCGGGCCAGTGGCCGGTGTGCGGGCACAACCTGTTCAAGTGACGCAGGACTGACAAAGCTTCGTGCTGCGGCGCGGCACCCGGCCAGAGCCGGGGTGCCGCGCCGCACCGCTGTTCCGGCCGAGTGGAAGTGGACGGCCGGCGCGCCGCCGCGGCATACGATGGCTCGCGATGTCCGAAACTCCGCACTCCCCGCCACCACCGGCCGCCGCCGACCAGCTGCCGGCCCGGCTGCCGGCCCGCCTGCTGGGCCCCGCCGAGGTCCGCCGGCTCGCCGACAAGCTCGGCGTCTCGCCGACCAAGAAGCTGGGGCAGAACTTCGTCATCGACCCGAACACCATCCGGCGGATCGTGCGGGCCGGCGACGTCACCGCAGACGACGTGGTGGTCGAGGTCGGCCCCGGGCTGGGCTCGCTGACGCTGGGCCTGCTGGACGTGGCCCGCCGGGTGGTCGCCGTCGAGATCGATCCGACCCTGGCCGCCGCGCTGCCGGACACCCTGGCCGAGTTCGCGCCGGGCATCGCCGCCGGGGACGTGGAGTTCGAACTCGTGCACGCCGACGCGCTGCGGATCGCCGAGCTGCCCGGCCCGCCGCCGACCGCGCTGGTCGCGAACCTGCCCTACAACGTCGCGGTCCCGGTGCTGCTGCACATGCTGGAGCGCTTCCCGAGCATCGAACGCACCCTGATCATGGTCCAGTCCGAGGTCGCCGACCGGCTGGCCGCCGAACCCGGGGGCCGGGTCTACGGCGTGCCGTCGGTCAAGGCCCGCTGGTACGCGGACGTGAAGCGGGCCGGCTCGATCGGCCGCAGCGTCTTCTGGCCGGCGCCGAACGTCGACTCCGGGCTGGTGCGCCTGGACCGGCGTGCGGTCCCGCCCACAACCGTCGCCGACCGCCGTGACGTCTTCACTGCTGTGGACGCCGCCTTCGCACAACGCCGCAAGACCCTGCGTTCGGCCCTGAGTGGCTGGGCCGGCTCCCCGGCCGCCGCCGAGGGGGCGCTGACCGCCGCCGGCATCGACCCCGGCGCGCGCGGCGAGACGCTGACCGTCGAGGAGTTCGCGCGTCTGGCGGAGCACAGACCTCCCCCGCCCCCTCAGCGGGGGGCCGATGGTTCCGGGGAAGCCTCGTGACCGCCGCCGCCTTCACCCCCGACGACGACACTCCGCATCCCGGCGCCACCGAGTCGGTCACCGTCCGGGTGCCGGCGAAGGTCAACCTGGCGCTCTCGGTCGGCCCGCTGCGCCCCGACGGCTATCACGACCTGGCGACCGTCTTCCACGCCGTCGGCCTGTTCGACGAGGTCACCGCCAGCACCGCCGACGCCCTCGCGCTCACCTGCGAGGGCGAGGGGCAGGTCGACGTGCCGCTGGACGACACCAACCTGGCCTGGCGCGCCGCCGAGCTCCTGGCGCGGACCGCGGGCCGCAGCCCGGCTGTGCGGCTGCACATCACCAAGGGCATCCCGGTCGCCGGCGGGATGGCCGGCGGCTCGGCCGACGCCGCGGGCGCGCTGGTGGCCTGTGACGCGCTGTGGGGCACCGGCCTGTCCCGGGACGACCTGCACGCGCTCGCCGCGCAGCTCGGCAGCGACGTCCCCTTCGCGCTCCACGGCGGTACCGCCATGGGCACCGGCCGAGGTGAGCAGATCACCCCGGTGCTGGCCCGCGGCGAGTTCCACTGGGTGTTCGCCTTTGCTCACGAGGGGTTGTCCACCCCGGCGGTCTTCCGGGAGCTGGACCGGCTGCGCGAGCAGGCCGGGGAGCACGCGGCCGCGCCGGGGGTGGACGAGGAGCTGCTGCGCGCGCTGCGGGCCGGAGACTCAACGCTGCTCGGCGCGGCTCTGCGCAACGACCTGACCCGGCCGGCCACCTCCCTGCGCCCCGACCTGCGCGCGACTCTGCAGGCCGGACAGGACGCCGGGGCGATCGGTACCCTGCTCTCCGGATCCGGCCCGACCTGCGCGTTCCTCGCCGCGGACGCGGTCGCCGCGGCCAGGGTCGCGGCGGCGCTGGAGACCGCGCCTTCGGTGCGCGCGGTACGGCGGGCGCTGGGCCCGGCCGCGGGTGCCCACGTGCTGTGAGGACGGCGAACGCCCCGGCACTGCCACCCAACCCGATGGTCGACCGTTACGATTTCCCCTCAGAAGGGGGACCCCATGGAAGCGCTCAAGCCCGAAGACCCGGCTCGCGTCGGGCCGTACACACCGCTGGCGCGGATCGGCGCGGGCGGCATGGGACGGGTGTACCTGGCCCGGTCGCGCGGCGGCCGGCCGGTGGCGGTGAAGGTGATCCGCGCCGAGTACGCCGAGGACGAGCGCTTCCGCATCCGCTTCCGGCGTGAGGTGCAGGCCGCGCGGACCGTGGACGGGCTGTACACCGCCCCGCTGCTGGACGCCGGCCCCGACGACGCCGAGCCCTGGCTCGCCACCGCCTACATACCCGGCCCCTCGCTCCAGCGCGCCGTGCACGACCACGGACCGCTGCCCGAGCGCTCGGTGCGGATCCTGGGCGCCGGGATCGCCGAGGCGCTGGGCGCGATCCACAGCGCGGGACTGATCCACCGCGACCTGAAGCCCTCGAACGTCATCTGCGGCCCCGACGGGCCCCGCGTCATCGACTTCGGCATCAGCGCCTCCGAGGGTGGCAGCTCGCTGACCACGACCGGCATCGTCGTCGGCTCGCCCCGGTACTCCAGCCCCGAGCAGTGCCGCGCCGATCCGCAGCTGATGCCCGCCTCCGACGTCTTCGCGCTCGGCGGCGTCCTGGTCTACGCGACCACCGGCGTGCCGCCGTTCGGCGACGGGCCGGACCACGTCCAGCTGTACCTCGTGGTGCACGAGTCCCCGGACCTCACCGGCGTGCCGATACCGCTGCGGCCGGTGGTCGCGGCGTGCCTGGAGAAGGACCCGGCCAACCGGCCGACCACCGACCAGCTGCTCGACGCCCTGCTGCCGCCGGAGGAGGCCGGAGCCCTGGGGGCCGACGACTGGCTGCCCGAGGCCGTGCACCGCGATATGCGCCAGTACTCCGCCGCGCCGGTCGCCGGGGCCGAAGAGGCCACGCCGACGCACGCCGGGGTCGGCGACGATCCGGTGCCCACGCCGGCTCCGGTCAACCCCGACGCCACCTCCGCCGGGCTCGGCGACGTGAGCAGCACCGGCGGCGGCAGCGCGATCGGGACGACGGCCGCGCCTTCGGCGGCCGATCCCGACCGGCCGAACCCGGGCCGGCGCAGGGTACTGGCGGGGATCGCCGGCGCCGTGGCGGTGGCCGCCTCCGGCGGCGGCGCCTGGTACGCCGCGACGCGCAGCGCCGATAAGAAGTCGACCGCGCAGAACGCCGGGGCCACGTATCCGACCGGAACGCCGTCGAAGGACGCCACGACTTCTTCCCCCTCGACCGGTCCGACGACGGGCGCGTCGTCGTCCCCGTCCCCCACCCCGACCCCGTCGCACACCCTCGGCAAGTGGAGCGAGGACTGGAGCACTCCGGTCGACCTGGGAGGCGCCGCCGGGGGAGCGGTCGTGCGGGGCGGCAAGCTGATCAGCATCTACACGGCCACGAGCGTCAACCCGAACTCGCCGCAGGACCTGATCGCCATCGACACCACCACCGGTGCCAAGGCGTTCGCGCCGGTGTCGATCCCGGCCGTCGGCAACGTCGGTGGGGCGAGCATCGCCGCCGACGACAACTACATCTACACCTACGGCGACGGCACCGTGTACGCGTGGAACCTGAAGGACGGCTCGGCGGCCTGGAACGCCAAGACCGGCCTGCAGGCCACGACGTCCACCAACAACATGCCGCAGTGCGGCGTGCTGGGACTGGTCAACGGCGTCCTGGTCGTCGGTGCCGCGAGCTTCGACCCCAGCTTCCCGCCCTGCCTGGCCGGTTTCGACGTGACGAACCGCGCGACGCTCTGGAGCATGAAGGCCAGCGACCTGCAGACGGTGGCGTCGCCGCCGACCGGGCTGGCCCTGGACCAGACCAGCGTCGCGCTGACGGTGCCGAAGGCCGGGAACCTCATCTACGTCACGCTCTGCGACCAGAACTCGCTGCGGATCCTGCGGGCCATGGACGTGCAGAAGGGCAAGGAGGTCTGGCACGTCCCGTTCCAGGCCTACACCGACAACGGCGCCGGGACCGTCGCCCCGACCGTGACCGGCACGGCCCAGCACGTCTACCTCACCGACATGCACAGCGGCTCGGTCCACACCTACGACACGAGCGGGAAGTGGATGTGGACCTTCCCCGCGGTGGGGAAGACCCCGCCGACCAGCGACAAGCGCTTCACCGGCCAGGTGCTGGAGTCCGGCGACACCGCCTTCGCGACCGATTCGAACAGCATGTACGCGCTGCAGGTGAGCAGCAAGGAGAAGGCCGGCGCCCAGGTGTGGCCGAACCCGAGGACGTTCAACGGCGTCGCCAACGTCCCCGCCGTGGTCGGGGACAAGATCTGGGTCGAGGTGCACACCCCGACCGACCAGACCGCGTTGGCGATGGCGGTGCTGAACGCCGCCGACGGTTCGGTGTTGCACAACTACCCGATGCCCGAGGGCCCGAACGCCAACAGCGCGGACCTGCTGGTGCCGGACCCCTCCGGCGGCGCGGTCTACATCCTGACCGCCAGCGGCGCGGTACTCGGGTTCCGCCGGAACCAATGAGCACGTGAATGAGTAGCCGTACTCACGATCGGTGACGCGGTTCGGCGCATCATCGAAGCATGAGTACGCCACTGGCAAACCGGAACACGGCCGCGTACTACTTCCAGGCGGTCGCCTCGTTCATCGTGTCCGCCGGCGCGACCGTCGTCGGCATCGCCTACCTCCCGGTCAACGCCTGGGAGCGGGCGTTCCTGGGCCTGGGCCTGCTGTACACGATCACGTCGGCGATCACCCTGGCGAAAGTGGTGCGGGACAAGCAGGAGGAGGAACAGATCGTCGGCCGGGTGGACAAGGCGCGGCTGGACAAGCTGCTCAGCGAGCACGACCCGTACCGGGTGGACGTGCCGTAACTGCCCGTAACTGTCCGGAAAGGCAAGAATCCGGCAAAGGATTCATTGCCGGGACTTCTCCACTTCATGATCGCAGACTATTGATAACAGCGCGGCACTCCGACCCGGGGTGCCGCGCAGTCTGTGTGCCTAGGAGGAGATCACGTGTCCGGCAAGCACCATCATCCCCTGAGCAGAATCACGAGTCACAGCACCCTGCGCCGGGCGGCCGCCACCGCGGCCGGCGCCGCGCTCACGGTGGCCGGTCTGGCGGTGGCGGCCCAACCGACCCACGCCGCGGGCGGCGTCCCGAAGTACGACCACGTCGTCCTCGTGATGGAGGAGAACCACTCGTACGGCGAGATCATCGGCGACACCGCCGACGCTCCGTACATCAACAACACCCTGGCCGCCGGCGGCGCGCTGTTCACCCAGTCCTTCGCGATCGAGCACCCCTCCGAGCCGAACTACCTGGACCTGTTCTCCGGCACGAACCAGGGCATCACCGGGGACCAGTGCCCGGTGGCGATCGACAAGCCGAACGAGGGCGCTCAGCTGCTGGCCGCCGGGGACACCTGGGACAGCTACTCCGAGGGCCTGCCCTCGACCGGTTCGACGGCCTGCACCTCGGGCAACTACGCGAGCAAGCACAACCCCTGGGTGAACTTCCAGGAGGCCCCGAGCACCTCGGCCAACCACATCCCGTCGAGCTCGAACCAGCCCTTCACGAACTTCCCGTCCTCGGCGAACTTCGCCTCGCTGCCGACGGTGTCCTGGGTGGTCCCGAACCTCCAGGACGACATGCACGACGGCACCATCGCGCAGGGCGACACGTTCCTGCACAACAACCTCGACGCGTACGCGCAGTGGGCCAAGACGCACAACAGCCTGCTGATCGTCACCTGGGACGAGGACGACTCCTCGCAGTCCAACCAGATCCCGACGATCTTCTACGGCGCGGGCGTGAAGCCCGGCCAGTACAGCGAGACGATCAACCACTACAACGTGCTGCGGACGATCGAGGACATGTACGGCCTGCCGTACGCCGGGAACGCCTCGTCGGCCACGCCGATCACCGACGTGTTCAGCACGACCCCGACCGAGACTGTTTCGGTGACCAACCCGGGTTCCCAGTCGGGCACGGTCGGCACTGCGATTTCGACATTGCAGGTCTCGGCCTCGGATTCGGCCGGTAAGGCGCTGACGTATTCGGCGACGGGTCTTCCGGCCGGTCTGTCGATCAGCTCCTCCGGTGCCATCACCGGTACTCCGACGACGGCTGGCACGTCGAACGTGACGGTCACGGCGTCGTCCGGTACCGCTTCGGGGAGCGCGCAGTTCACGTGGACCGTGAGCTCGCAGCCGACCGAGACTGTTTCGGTGACCAACCCGGGTTCCCAGTCGGGTACCGTCGGCACCACGATTTCGACGTTGCAGGTCTCGGCGTCGGATTCGGCGGGTAAGGCGCTGACGTTCTCGGCGACGGGTCTTCCGGCCGGTCTGTCGATCAGCTCCTCGGGTGCCATCACCGGTACTCCGACGACCGCCGGCACCTCGAACGTGACCGTCACCGCGTCCTCGGGCACTGCCTCGGGCAGCGCGCAGTTCACGTGGACCGTGGCCTCGTCCGGCGGCGGCTGCACCGCGGCGCAGCTGCTGGGCAACCCCGGCTTCGAGACCGGCTCGGCGTCCCCGTGGACCGCGACCGCCGGCGTCATCAACAGCGACCTGGGCTCGGAGCCCTCGCACTCGGGCAACTACGACGCCTGGCTCGACGGCTACGGCAGCCGGCACACCGACACCCTGGCGCAGAAGGCATCGATCCCCGCGACCTGCAAGACCGCGACCTTCTCCTTCTGGCTCCACATCGACACGGCCAACAGCTCCGGCGCGGCGCAGGACAAGCTGGCGGTCCAGGTGCTGAACTCCTCCGGCACGGTGCTGAGCACGCTGCACACGTTCTCGAACCTGGACGCCAACAACGGCTACTCGCAGTTCTCGTACAGCCTGAGCCCGTACATCGGGCAGAGCATCACGCTGAAGTTCACCGGCACCGAGACGGGCAACGGGCAGACCTCGTTCGTCAACGACGACAACGCGCTGAACGTGAACTAACGCTCCAGCGGGACAAGTAGGACCGGAAGCGTTACAGATCCAAAGGCGGCGGCGGGCCTCGGTTCGCCGCCGCCGACTCGTCTCATACCGGCCGCAACTCAGCCCATTGCCTGAGCTGTGCGGGCTCCTCCAAACGGCGCCCTGACACCTCGCCGCCGTTGAATTCCTGAAGCTGCGCATAGGCTTCCGCGCACCTTCCGAGCCACCACCGGATCCGCGCGCCGCCCACCGGCCGCATCGCCAGTTCCTCGACGAGCATTTCGAGCACCGCCAGATTGTGCGCGGTCGCCTGCCCGGCCTCGGCCCCGACGAAGCGGGTCAGCGGCAGGCCGGGACGGCAGGCGTAACAAGGGCAGCGCGCCGCCTCGCTGTCCGGATCCAGCCGCACCGCCAGCCTCCGGCCGCCGTGGAAGCTCAGGAACGCCGGCACGAGCACCGGGACGCCCGGCTCCTCCAGCCGCCCCGTGGCCCGCGGCGGACCGCCCGGCGAGGGGATGTGCCGGTGGTTCGCCGTCAGGCCGATCGCGGTGAACGCCGCACCCAGCGCCACTGCGCCGACTCCGGCCAGATCGGTGCGGATGATCCCCAGGTCCGGCACGGTCCGGGCCAGATCGGCGAGCAGCGGCACCGAGCGCGCCCGGCCGAAGGGATCGCCCGATTCCTGGAGCGCCAACGCTTTCGGCCCCTCGGCGGTGATCAGGAGCTTGATGAGCATCGGGCGCCATTCCGGGCGCAGCCAGCCGGCTCCCAACGGCAGGGTCAGGACGCTGCGCTCGTCGCGGCGCCGTTCGAAGGCGTCGAGGGCGGCGCGCAGGGTCTCGACGTCGCCGGCGGCGATCAGGCCGGTCGGGGTGAGCACGGCGGAGGCGTGCGCTTGGGCCGCGAGGTCGAGGTCCAGTGGGTCGGCGGTGTCGAGGCTCGGCGGACCGGCATCGGCACCGGCGCTGGCACCGGTGACGGCATTGGTATCGGTATCGGCGTCGGCATCGCCATCGACGCTGCCCGGCGGCGTCCCGGAGTCCAGCCGCGCATACCGCGCCAGCCGATCGGCGCCGTGGCTGAACGGCGCTTCAGCCGTCGCCTCCACCCGCCGGTAGCGCTCGCGATCGACCAGCAGCACCCGGTCCCCGGCAAGCCTGCGCCGGTGCAGATCGGCGATCGGCGAGGGCCCGGCGAGCACCAGGCCGTCCAGCGCGCCCGGCGGCACCGACGCCAGCCAGGCGGTCGGGACCTGCACCAGGACCGCGTCCCGCAGCACCTCCCACCCCGCCACACCGGCCTCCCCGGGCATCGCGAACCACCGCGCCGCGCCGCACCTCGGGATACCGCCTTACTTCATCAGTATGCTGTGTTACTCCCGGCCTGTCACGATCCGGGCGAATCCTTCCCCCGGCCCGGCTCCGGATCCACCTCGACCTCGTCGTTCGCGAAGCGCGAAGCCCACCGCCGGCCGTCGGCGAACTTCAGGATCGGGATGTGCCGGACCTCCAGCGCCAGCAGCACCAGCGCCGTGCCGCCGGTGGCCAGGATCAGGCGGCCGAAGCCGCAGGCGGCGCCGATCGCGGCGGCGGCGAAGATGGTGGCCGCCGTGGTCACGCCCTTCACCGTGTCGATCAGGTGCCAGCGGCTCGACATGGTCAGGTTCGGGCGGAAGACCACGCCGGCGCCGATGAAGCCGACGCCGGTGATGACGCCGGCCAGGGCGTTCGGGGCGTTGCCGTCCTTGGCCAGGACCGCGATGATCGCGCTGCCCACGCCGATCAGCGAGAAGGTGCGGTCGCCGGCCGGCGAGCCGCGCAGGTCGCGCTCGAAGCCGAGCAGGTAGGTCAGCACGAACGCCAGCGTCAGGCGTCCCAGCTGGCTCAGGCTGTTCAGGTCCAGGTGCAGGTGCACGTCAGTGCCCTGCTGAACCGGCCGCGCCGTCGTACCCGTACCCGTGGCCGTGCCCCTCGGCCTTGCTCAGCATCGGCGCCAGCTCGGTCAGCGTCGTGTTCAGCTGGTCGATCTCCTCGTCCGTGTTCGCCGCGGTCACCTGGATCCGGAAGCCGGCCTGGTCCCGCGGCACCAGGGGGTACGCCGCCAGTGTGACGTAGATGCCCCGTTCCCAGAGGATCGAGGCGATCTCGTCGATGTCGGAGGGCTCGCGGGCCGGCAGCTCGATGATGGGGAAGCCGCTGCGGTTCGGCGTGTAGAGCCCGAGTTTGCGGACGTGGTCGATGACCCGCGCCGTCTTGTGCCACAGGCTGCCGCGGATCACCTCGCCGCGCTCCCGGTTCACCTTCAGCCCGGTCAGGACCGTGGCCAGCGACGCCGTCGGCGAGGGGCCCGAGTACAGGTACGGCGCCGCCGCGAACTTCAGGTACTCCTTCATCTGCGTGGGCAGCGCCAGGAACGCCATCAGCGAGGAGTACGCCTTCGAGAACCCGCCGACCAGCACGAGTCCCTCGTACGACTCCCCGAGGTGCCGCACGATGCTGTTCCCCAACGCCCCGTACGGCGAGGTCTCCGCCGAGGACCGCTCGCCGATCACGCCGAAGCCGTGCGCGTCGTCCACATACAGCAGCGCGCCCTCGGCCCGGCAGATGTCCGCGATCGCCGCCAGCCCCGGCTCGTTGCCGGTCATGCTGTTGATGCCGTCCATGCACACCAGGCGCGGCAGGTCCTTCGGCGCCTTGCGCAGCGCCACGGCCAGTCCGCCGAGGTCGGTGGCGCGCCAGCGGTGCAGGGTGGCGCCGTTGCCGCGGGCCACCGAGCTGCCGTCGTAGATGGTGCGGTGCGCCTGCGCCTCGCAGAACACCGTGCCCTTGCCGGCCAGGACCGGGATCACCGTCATGTGGATGTGCGTGATGGTCGGCAGCACGAGCGTGTCAGGAGCCTGTAACAGGTCGGTGAGCTGTTCCTCGATCTCCAGGTACGGCTTGGGATTGCCGAGCAGCCGCGACCAGCTCGGGTGCGTGCCCCACTTCGCGATCAGCTCCGCCGGCGCGGCCATGATCTCCGGATCGACGTCGAAGCCGAGGTAGTTGCAGGAGGCGAAGTCGGACAGCCACTCGTCGCCGATCCGGATCCGCCGGGGTTCGGCGCGGTCCTGCTCCTCGATGACGGCGTCGTAGAACCGCGTGGTGTCCTTCAACCGGGCCAGCTCGGCCCACACTTCGTGCCGCGCCATCAGTTCTCTCCCATCTCTATGGCGGCCCGTACACCGGACGTCTCCGCCAGCGGCACCGCCGGCGAGTAGAAGAAGCCCTGTGCGTAGGCACACCCCATGTCGCGCAGCAGGTCCCGCTGTGCGATGGTCTCGACCCCCTCGGCCACCACGGCGAGGTCCATGGTCGCGGCAACATGGACGATCCCCCGGAGGAGCCGTTCATGATCCTTCTTGTCCGTGATCCGGTCGACGAACGACTTGTCGGCCTTGATCACGTCGAACTTCAGGTCCCGCAGATACCCGATCGAGGAGTAGCCGGTCCCGAAGTCGTCGATGGCGATGCGCACCCCGAGCAGGGCCAGCCGCTGCAGGTCGGCCAGGGCGTCGGCGGTGGCCTCGTGCAGGAAGACGTTCTCGGTGATCTCCACGGTCAGCCGGTCCGCCGGCAGGTCCGCCGCGCGCAGCGCCGAGCGCACCGTGTCGACGAACCCGCCGCCGCTGAACTGGTGCGGGGAGACGTTCACGGCCACGTACCCGAACCCGGCCGCGGCCGCGTCGGCCGTCGCGCGCTCCAGGATCCAGGCCCCGATCGGGGTGATCTGCCCGGTCTCCTCGGCCACCGGCACGAAGTTCCCCGGCGCCAGCAGCCCCAGCTTGGGATGCCGCCAGCGCACCAGCGCCTCGAAGCCGGCCACCCGCGGTGGGCCCTGCAGGTCCACGATCGGCTGGTAGTGCAGTTCGAACTCGCCGACGGCCAGCGCCCGGTCCAGGCCGGTGCGCAGCGCCAGGCGCTGCAGCGCGGCGTCGTACAGGCTGGGATCGAACAGCCGCCAGGTGCCCTTGCCGTCCGCCTTGGCCGCGTACAACGCCAGGTCGGCGTTGCGGAACAGCACCTCCTCGGTGCCGCCGGCGCCGCCGGGGCTGGTCGCCACTCCGATGCTGGCCCGGACCGGCACCGGCGCCCCGGCCAGCCGGAACGGCTCGGCCAGCACCCCGATCAGCCGCTGCGCCAGGGCCACGGCCGCGGCCTCGGAGGCGCCGTCGGACAGCAGCACCGCGAACTCGTCGCCGCCCAGGCGCACCGGCAGGTCGCCGGGCCGGACCGCCCCGGCTATCCGCGACGCGGCGGCCACCAGCAGCTCGTCGCCCACCTTGTGGCCCTGGGTGTCGTTGACCTCTTTGAAGTTGTCCAGGTCGATGAGCAGCATCGCGGCCACGCCGCCGCAGTCCTGGGCCCGGGCCAGGGCGCGCTCGGCCCGGTCCTGGAAGCGCAGCCGGTTGCCCAGGCCGGTGAGCGAGTCCCGGTAGGCGCGGTACTTCAGCTCGCGCAGCATGGCCCGGGTGTGCGCGCGGTTGTCCAGCTCCCGGGTCTGGCGGCCGGCCAGGTAGAGCCGCAGCAGGACCAGCAGGAACATCAAGGCCGAGGTCACGGCGATGACCGGGCCGTCGCGCAGGTCCGCCTCCAGTGACTCGATCATCAGCACGCTCGGCGCGACCAGGGCCGCGACCGCCAGCGGGAGCACCCGCGCGCGGTCCGCGCCGCGCCGGCCGCGGGCCACCGGCTCGGTGAGCTCGGTCATCGACGGCGAGAGCGCGGCCGCGCCCCACGCCACGTAGAAGACCACCCAGCCCAGGTCGGCGGGGGTGCCGACATGCCAGACGCCGTACAGCCGGACCAGCGCGTAGGCCACGTCGGACCCGGTCAGCCCGACCACGCCGAGCAGCAGCAGCCGCACCGCCGGCCCGCGCAGGGCGCCGCCGGTGGCCAGCCGCGCGCTCACCGCCAGCAGCATCACGTCCCCGAGCGGGTAGGCGATGGACACCGCGCTGCTGGTCCAGGACTGCGTCCGGTCGTCCACGGTCGGGGTGATGATGTAGACCCACAGCAGCAGCGCCGCGGCCGTGGTCAGGATGACGGCGTCGATCAGCGCCGCGCGGTCGCGCAGCGGGCTGCGCCGCCGGACCATGAGCATCACGCCGGCCGCGGCCAGCGGGTAGGTCAGCAGGTAGATGGCGTCGGCGATGGAGGGGAACGGCTCGACCTCGTCGAAGACGTCGGTCAGCAGGTTGTACACGGTGTCCCCGCTGACCAGCGTCAGCATCGCCCCGGCCAGGAAGTACCAGGCGAGCGGGCTGCTCGGGTGGTGGCGGCGGACCCCGACCAGCACCGCGCCGACCCCGCCCAGGCCGATCACGGTCCAGGTCAGCAGGTGCAAACTGGGAACCGAGTAGTAGAAGACGGTCCACAGCGCCATGAATGCCGCGAACCGGAGCGCCATAAGTTCGAGGGGATCATGCACCCGAACGGGTCAGCAACTTGAGGGCTACGTGCGGATGACGCTCACGCGGTGCTGTTCGGGACCGAGGTCTCCAGACCCTGCCACCCCTGTCGGTTTGCCTCGCTAGGGTCATCCCCATTCGGGCGAGCGATTGGCTTGGGAGGGCTAGTGGGGAACGTCCTGGAACCGGTGGACGCTGTCGCAGGGTTGTTCGACAAGCACTTTGATCCCCGGTCGCTGGTGATACCGCGCCGCGATGACAGGTCGGCGGCTCCGGACGCGGTGTTCGAACCGGCCGCGGACGCCGTCGCAGACTTCGAACGGGTCTTCGGCAAGGCGGCGAAGACCGTCGAGCTCGTGCTCGGCCACGACGGCACCGACGGCGACCTGGCCGCGGCCATGCGGGAGTCGGAGTTCGGCGACCTGGCCGCGATGACGTCGCAGCAGGCTGCGATCGCCGCGGCCGTGGTGATCTACGACGCTCCGAAGAACTACGAGCCCTACGTCCTGGTCGACGCCTGGGTTGCCGCGCGGGGCGTCCCGTTCGCGGCGGCGGCGACCATCGAGCTCGGCGGCTTCGGCATCTTCTTCCTGCGTAAGGGCCAGAAGATTCCGGCCCTGCGCCGCAAGGACCACGACGCGGCCCAGGCGCAGGAGCGGTTCGCGATGGCCGCGCGGATGCGCCGCCACCTCGTCACGGCCGGCGACGACGACTACGTCGCCGCCCGCGCCGCGGCCGGTGCCCTGCGGAGCCCGGCCGATGTCCGCAACACCTTCATCTCCTTCCTGTTCCCCGAGTGCTCCGAGTGGGTCGACGAGGACGTCTCCGGCCCGCTGGGCCGCCGCTGGGAGGTCCGCGACGGCCTCGCCGCCTGGCTGCTGATCGGCGCGGTGACAACGGCCCGGCAGGCCGAGCGGCTCACGAAGTGGGCGCACGCCGACGCGCTGCGCCTGTGCTCGGCGGCGACCGCGACCATGGTCGCCACCGTCGGACTGGACCTGATCCCGGCGATCGCGAGCTGGGCCGAGGACTACTGGGACGGCGTCGAGTCCCGGCAGCGCGTGCAGCGCGTGCTCGCCGGCTTCGACAGCGACGAGGCCTTCCTGGCGCTGCTCGGCCAGCTGAACTACCGCGGCACCGCGGCCGTGCTCGCCGAGGCCGCGCAGCGCTTTCCCGAGCGCGGCATCCGGCTGCTCGTCGAGGCCGCGCCGGACCAGCCGGCGGTACGTACCGCGGTGGAGCGAGTGTTGCGGCTGACCGTCGTCAGTCGGCCGGAGGCGGCCCGCGTGGTCGCGGCGCAGCTGGCCGACGAGCCCCGCGCGCGCGTCGAGAAACTGGTCAACGCCGTCGCCGCACCGCTGCCCCGCGCGGCAGCCGACGCCCTGCCGGAGCTGCTGACCACGCCGCCGTGGGAGCGGGTGCGCGAGGTCGTGAAGCCCGTCGTCATCAAGGGCCTGACGGCGCCGGCCAGCGCGGACGTCGTCTGGATGAACGATCAAGAGCGCGCGGACTGGCGCGCCGACACGCTCGGCGTGCACCACCGCGAGGACGAGGACTGGGGCAAGCGACTCGCCAAGGCTCTGGGCCGCCGCAACGCCTACCAGCTCATGGTGATCGTCATGCGGGGCCCGGAAAAGGAGGCCCGGCAGGCCCTCCGGAACCTCTCGGACGGCTACTCCTACGACGCCCTCGCCTGGTGCAGCACCGCTACCGCGCGCTTCGGCATCGACGCCTTCCCCTCGGTGCTGAGCGCGGTGCGCAGCAGCCCCCTGGAGAACGCCGAGCTCCTGCTCCCGTTCGCCTGCTCCGAGATAGCGCCGCTGGTCGCGGACTGGAACCTGCGGCTGAAGACGCTGCGCGCCCCGGGGCAGGCCTGGATGCGCCGGCACCCCGCGCTGACCGCTCGAACCCTGATACCCGCGGCGCTCGGGAAGGCCGGCCGGGCCCGTCAGGCCGCCGAGACCGCGTTGCGCTTCCTGGTCGCCGAGGGTTTCCAGGACGAGGTTCGCGCCGAGGCCGCGGTCTACGGCAGCGAAGCCGAGGCCGGTGTCGTCCAGCTCCTCGCTCAGGATCCGTTGTTCGCCGCGCTGCCGAAGACCATGCCGGAACCGCCGAGCTGGGCCGAGCCGGAGAGCTTGCCGCAGCTGCTGATGGCCGGTCGCAAGGAGGCGCTGCCGCAGTCGGCCGTGCGTACCGTGGTCCGGATGTTCATGATTTCCACCGCCGAGGACCCGTACCTCGGACTGGAGACCGTGAAAGAACTCTGCGACGCTCGCTCGCTCGCGGACTTCGTCTGGGGCTTGTTCGAGAACTGGCACACCGCCGACTACCCGGCGAAACAGTCCTTTGCGATGGACTCGCTGCGCTGGTTCGGCGGCGACGAGGCCGTCCGCCGCCTGTCCCCGCTGATCCGGGTCTGGCCCGGCGACGGCGGGCACGCCCGGGCGGTCGCCGGTCTGGACGTGCTGACCGCGATCGGCGGCGACACCGCGCTGCTCCACCTCTACGGGATCTCGCAGAAGGGCAAGTTCCGGGGGCTGAAGGAGAGCGCGCAGGAGCGCGTCGAGGCCATCGCCAAGGAGCTGCGCCTGACCCGCGACCAGCTCGGCGACCGGCTGGTCCCGGACCTCGGCCTGGACGGATCCGGCTCGATGGAGCTGGACTACGGCCCGCGCCGCTTCCAGGTCTTCTTCGACGAGCAGCTCAAGCCCGGCGTCACCGACGAGAGCGGCAAGCGCCTGAAGTCCCTGCCCAAGCCCGGCGTGAAGGACGACGCCGAGCTGGCGCCGACCGCCTACCAGCGGTTCAGCGGCCTGAAGAAGGACGTGCGGACCCTGGCCTCGGACCAGATCATCCGGCTGGAGCTGGCGATGGTGGCGCGCCGCCGCTGGACCAAGGCCGACTTCGAGGAGTACTTCGTCGGCCATCCGCTGCTGCGCCACCTGGTCCGGCGGCTGGTGTGGTCGGACTTCCGACCCGACGGCACCGGTGTGCGCGGCACGTTCCGCGTCGCCGAGGACGACTCCTACGCCGACGTCGACGACGACCCCTTCACGCTCGCCGACGACGCCCTGATCGGCGTCGCGCACCCGGTGGACCTCGGCGACGATCTGCCGCGCTGGTCGGAGGTGTTTGCCGACTACGAGATCCTGCAACCGTTCCGACAGCTCGGCCGGCCGGTCCTCGTCCTCACCGCCGAGGAGGAGCAGAACAGTCTGCTGACACGCTTCGCCGGGATCCGGACGCCCGCCGGCAAGGTGCTCGGCCTGGAGCGACGCGGCTGGCGGCGCGAAGATCCGGGCGACGGCGGCTGGCAGGCCTACCTGCTGCGTGCGCTGCCCGACGGTCGCACCGCGGTGGTCGAGCTGAAGCCCGGGTTCGGCGCGGGCTGGGCCGGCGAGGCCGAAGACCAGGAGCTGACCAAGATGTGGATCGGCGCCTCGGCCCACGACTACTGGCGCCAGGGCGAGCACACCGATCCGCTCTCGTCCCTGGACCCGGTGACCGCCTCGGAGATCCTGAACGACCTGAGCGAGGTGACCGCACAATGACCGGTGACCTGGAGCTGCCGAACGACTACCAGCGGGTCGAGGCGATCGCGCGTGGCCGGTGCCGTCCCGATCAGGTGCCGCCGATCGACCGCGAGGACGTCCAGCGGCTCTACGCGCGGCGGCTGGGCGTGGTCGAGGCCTCCAAGGCGATGATTGACGCCGCCATGAAGCATCCCGGCAGTAACAAGCGCAGCGTCGAGATGATGAAGGGGGTGGACTTCGGCGACCTGACCGTGATGAGTCCGCACCAGGCCGCCCTGGCCGAAGGCACACTCGAACGTCTGGAGGACTTCGGCGGGGACCTGGCCGTCGGCGTCTGGAGCCACGTACGGGGCGTGCCCTTCGCCCTGGAGGCGTTCATCGAATACTGCCGACAGGGGCCGCGCGAGCGGTCCACGCTCTTGGACCTCATGACTCCGGCGCGGCAGCTGCTGGATCTGGTGCGGTTGGCGCCGGACGACGTCCACGCCGAGGCGATGGCCGTCGCCGAGCGCTCGCGCGCGACGGAGGGCAACGGCCGGAGCCTTGCCCGGGCCTTGACCACGTTCCTGTTCCCCGAGCGTACGGACTGGCTTGAGGCGGACCTGGCGGCGGCGCGCAGCGGGGAGATCCCGGCCGCCTCGCTGCTGCCGTCGGTCGCCACCGCCGAGCAGGCGCGCACGGTCGGCGAGCTGTTGCGGGCCGACGAGAAGTGGACATGGGACGGCGACCCCGCCGTCGAGCTGACGTTCCTGTCAGTCGCCGGCGTCGAAGCGCTGCCCTTCCTGCTGGCCTGGTACGACAGCCAGCCGAAGCAGGGCCAGGGCTTGAACGAGAGCCGGCATCAGGCCCTGGAGCTGATCTCCCGGATCCCGGGCGACGCGGCGATGCGGGCGCTCGCCGAGCGGCACAACGGACGGTCCGAGACTCTGGCTTACCTGCACGCCGCAGCGGTGCGTTTCCCCGACACGGCGCTGCGTGTGCTGTCCGAGATGGAACCGACCCCGGCCACGGCCCATGTCATCACCGTTCTCACCCGAAGGGCTCCGGCCGCCGCGTCCGAGACGCAGATCCCTGACATCCTCTCCCGGCCTCCGTGGTCGGACCCGAAGGCCAAGCGGCCGAAGCCGGTCCAGGTCGCGGGTCTGACGCCGCCAGCCGACGTCGAGGCCGCCTGGCTGCCCGGGGAGCGCGAGCGCTGGCTCGGCCGCGGCGCCGGCTGGGAGCCGAGCCAGGGCTGGCCGGCGATCGCCGAGCAGGTCGCGGCCTGGCGTACACAGCCGGCGCAGCCCGACGACCCGATGACGCCGGTCGCGCTCTACTTCGCCGCCTACGCACCGCCGGAGCTGGTGCGGTCGATGCTGGAGGACGGCTGGCTGCCGCCGTTGCGGCGGGCCGACGATCGGGCGCACTCGTTCGTCGCCCGCTATGAACTGCTGGCGCTGCCGGCGGTGCTGGCCATCCGCGGGCTGCCGGCCGTCCGGGGCCGGCTGCTCCAGCCGTTCGTCAGCGCGGACATCGCCGCCACGATGGTCGCGGGAATGACGCGGCGCCGCAGTGCGGCTCGGGGCACAGCCCTGGGCTGGCTGCGACGCCATCCCGAAGCCGCCACGCGCTGCCTGCTGCCCGCCGCACTCGGCAGGGCCGGCCAGCAGCGGCGCAACGCCGACGCCGCGCTGCGCTGGCTCGCCGCCGACGGCACCGACGTCGTGGGCGTCGCCTCCGGCGCGTACGGCGAAGCCGTCGGCGTCGCCGTCAAGGAGCTGCTCGGCGACGGCGGGCTCGGCGCCTATCCGCGCAGCATGCCCGAAACGCCGATGTGGGCCAGATCCTCGGTGTTGCCGGATATCCGGCTCAAGGACGGGACGGGAGTGCTCCCGGCGCGCGCGGCCCAGAGCGTGGTGGAGATGCTTCAGATCTCCAAGCCGGAGGCCCCCTATCCCGGCCTGGAGGTCGTCAAAGAGCTCTGCGACGAGTCCTCGCTCGGCGAGTTCGCCTTCGCGCTGTTCCACAACTGGCACGAGTGCGGGTCCGACGCGGCGGAGCGCTGGGCCTTCGACGCCATGGGACAGCTCGGCGACGACGGCACAGTGGACCGGCTGGAACCGCTGATCGGGCCCTGGACCACGGGGCGCGAGTACGCGCTCGTCGGCGACGCGCTGACCGTACTGGGCATGATCGGCGGCGACCGGGCCCTGGCGGCCCTGCACTCCGTGGTCCAGAAGGGGCGGCGCAAGCCGGTCCGGCGCCGGGCCGAGCAGCGGTTCCAGGACGTCGCCGCCTCGCTCGACCTCGACACCGACGAACTCGCCGACCGCGTGGTCCCGACCCTGGGCCTGGGCCCCTCGGGCACGCTTCGGCTGGACTACGGCCCGCGCTTCTTCCACGTCGGCTTCGACGAGCTGTTGCGGCCCCGGGTCACCGACGAGGCCGGCAAGGTGCTCCAGCGGATGCCGCGGCCGGTCAAGAACGACGACCAAGAACTGGCGAAGGCGGCGTACCAGCAGTTCACGGAGGTCAAGAAGGCCGCGCAGATCATCGCTGTGGACCAGATCAAGCGCCTGGAGAGGGCGATGTTCACCCGCCGCCGCTGGGAGCCGGAGAGCTTCGCCGCGTACATGGTTGCGCATCCGCTGCTGCGCCACATCACGCGGCGCGTGGTGTGGGGCGTCTACGCCTCCGACGGCGCGACCGTCGGCTCCTTCCGGATCGCCGAAGATCTCAGCTACGCCGACGTCCACGACGCGCATTACGAGGTTCCCGAAGGCACTGTCATCGGCGTCGCGCACCCGGTGGAACTCGGCTCGGCCGTGGCGGAGTGGAGCGACCTGTTCGCCGACTACGAGATCCTTCAGTCCCTGGACCAGCTGGGCCGACCGGCGCTGGAGCTGACCGCCGCCGAGCGGGCCGGCCGGACGCTGAAGCGGTTCCAGGGGATCGTCCTGGACCCGAGCGTGATCGTCGCCCTGGAGCCCCGCGGCTGGTCCAGCGGCCCGATGGGCGATCCGCCGGTGTGGTCGCGGTTCCTCCGGCCGTTGGGCGAAGACGACCGGTACATGATCGTGGACATCTCGCCGGGGCTGAAGGGCGCCGTGGCGGAAGGCTCCGGCTACCAGACCATCGACCGGGTCTGGCTCAGTGTGGCCGGCGCGCACGCCTCGATCGACGAGCACTCGGTGCCGCTGTCCGAACTCGATGCCGTGCGGGCCTCGGAGATCCTGCGAGACCTGGCCGAGGTGACTGGACGATGACCATCGTGACGGCTGGCGGCGAGACCGC
Organism: Catenulispora sp. GAS73; assembly: GCF_041262085.1. Taxonomy (NCBI): domain Bacteria; kingdom Bacillati; phylum Actinomycetota; class Actinomycetes; order Catenulisporales; family Catenulisporaceae; genus Catenulispora; species Catenulispora sp. GAS73. The sequence goes on along the minus strand of NZ_JBGCCM010000017.1, from coordinate 198,714 downwards.
GACACAGGACCCTGAGGACCTCTTCGAGCTGGCCGGCATCTACGGTGGTGTCGCGCCCCTGGACCGCGCGTGGCAGCCGTCGGGCGAGCCGCCGGAGTTCGACGAGCGAGCCGTGAACGTCCTGGGCCTGCGCCGCCAGAACCAGGCGGACTATGAGGCGGCGATCGCCGCCGCCCTGTCGGCGCCGGAGTCCACGTTCGCGGCCGCGTTCGGGTACGTTCCGGACCCGGCGGCCGTGCTGGCGGGCGTCGATATCGCCGACCTGGACGCGCAGACTCCGCTCCAGGCCGCGCTGATCGAGTCCATGCTGATCACGGAGACTGTCCACGGCGTGTCCGTGATCGATCGGTGGGCCCAGAGCAGAAGCCTGGCCTTCGCGATGGAGGCCTTCGTCGAGTACAGCGCCATCATGGGCCTGGTCACCGGGGACTTCTTCTCCTTCGTGCCGGGCAACGACCACTTCCGTCCGCGGTGGGGTCTCCTGCGGCTGCTGGCATTCGTGCGCTCGGCCTCGGCCGCGGAGCGTGCCGAGCTCTTAGCCACGGCCGAGCGCATGCGCCGGGACGAACCCGGTGCGGCGACCCGGTCCCTGACCTCGTTCCTGTTTCCCGAGCGGCCCGAGTGGTTCTGGGCCGATCTCGGGGCGGCGGAGCACGGAGCGCCGGCGTTCACCGCGCTGCTGCCGTCGGTGTCGACCGCGGCTCAGGCCTCGGCGCTCGCCGACCGTTTCAGTGGACTTACAGAGTGGCAGTGGGATCACGAATCCCAGGTCGAGGTGACCTTCCTGACCGTCGCCGGATCCGAGGCGCTGCCGTGGCTCACCGCGTGGTGCGATGTCGGCCACCGGTGCCCGTCCCCGCGCAAGGGGCGTCCGCGATCCTGCCTGATCCACCGGCGCTGCCTCGGCCTGATCGCCCGGATCCCGAGCGACGCGGCGCTGTCCGTGCTCGTCGAGTGGATCGACCGGGACGGGGTGGGGGAACACCTCCAGGCAGCGGTCAAGCGCTTTCCCCGTCGGGCGTTGCGGATCCTGGCCGAGGCCGCGCCGTCCGCGCAGATCTCCCGCCTGCTGACCATGGTCGTCCTCGCCGATCCCGACCGGGCCAAGATCGAGGCGGTGCGGATGAGCCCTGAGGCGTGCGACCGGATCGAAGCGCTGCTCGGCGCGGACGCCCCCGACGTCGATGCGCTCGATCTGCCCGAGATCCTGGCCGCCCCGCCGTGGCGGGACAAGAAGCACAAGCGCGGTAAGCCGGTCGTGATCGAGGGCCTGACCCCGCCGGTCGAGGTCACCGTCGACTGGCAGCCCGGCGAGCGCGAAGCCTGGCTCGCCGGGCACGGTGCCGGCTGGACGCCGGAGCAGGGCTGGAAGGCCGTCCTGCCGGAGATCCTGGACGGCACCGCCAACGAACACCTCGCGACCTACTTCGCCGCGTACGCCCCCGACGAGTTGGTGCGTCCGCAGCTCCCCGCCTGGCAGCCGCCAATGCGCCAGGTCACGGACCGGGCCCGGACGTTCGTCGCGAAGTACGAGCTCCTGGCGCTTCCGACGGTGCTGTCCCTGACGCGGTTCCCGGCCGTGCGGGCGCGGTTGCTCCAGCCGTTCGCGAGTGCCGAGATCGCCGCGATCATGGCCGACGGACTGGTGCGGCTGCGCTCCGTGCGCGCGCACGCCGTCTCCTGGCTGCGCCGGCACCCCGAGGACGCGGTGCGCGGCCTGATGCCGACGGCGCTGGGCAAGCCCGGCAAGCTCCGGCAGAACACCGTCGCCGCGCTCCGGTGGCTCGAAGCCGACGGTGTCGATGTCGTGACCATCACGCAGCAGACGTATGGAGAGGAGGCCGCCACCGCGGTCAAGGAGGTCATGGGGGACCGGGGTCTTGAGGCCTACCCTCGGACCGTTCCGCCGGCACCGATGTGGGCTCGCGCGGCGCTGCTGGCCGAGATCCGCTTGAAGGACGGCACGACCCCGCTTCCGCGCAGCGCCGCGCAAGCGGTCCTGGAGATGCTGATGTTCTCCAAGCCCGACGCGCCCTACCCGGGCCTGGAGATCGTCAAAGAGCACTGCGACGCGACCTCGCTCGCCGAGTTCGTCTGGTCCCTGGCCCAGACCTGGGACCTGGCGGGCGGTGAGGAGGAAGACCGCTGGGTCGTCGGCGCGCTCGGCTTCTTGGGCGACCAGACCACGGTCGCGCGGCTGGAAGAGCTGATCCGGGCCTGGCACCGCCGGGCGAAGCCGGAGCTCGTGCGCGACGGCTTGGACGCGCTCGCCGTGATCGGCGGCGATCGCGCGCTGACGGCGCTGCACGGCTTCGCCGGCCGTTCGTGGACCATGACGCTGAAACGCAAGGCCCGGACCACGTTCGAGGACGTCGCCGAGGCTCTGGACCTGACCCCGGACCGGCTCGCCGACCGGCTGGTCCCGACCTCGGGGTTGACCGCCGAGGGCACCGTCCGGCTGGACTACGGCAGGCGCTGTTTCGACGTGTCCTTCGACGACCTGCTGCGGCCGGTCGTCGCCGACGAGGCCGGCACGGTGCTGCGCACGCTGCCCAAGCCCGGCAAGCGGGACGACGTCGAGCTGGCCGCCGCCTCCTACAAACGGTTCGGCACGCTCAAGAAGCAGGTCCAGGACGGGGCGCAGGAGCAGGCGGCGCGGATGGAGAAGGCGATGCTCCAGCGCCGCCGCTGGATCCCGGAGGAGTTCGCCGAGTACGTCGTCCGGCACCTCGTGCTGGGCCGGATCGCGCGGCGCCTGGTGTGGGGCGTCTACGCCGAGGACGAAGGGCTGCTCGGCTCGTTCCGGATCGCCGAGGACCTGAGCTTCGCAGACGTCGACGACGCACACTACGAGGTCCCCGAAGGCGCGCAGATCGGCGTCGCGCATCCGGTCGATCTCGGGCCCGCGCTGGCCCGGTGGTCCGAGGTGTTCTCCGACTACGAGCTGCTGCAGCCGTTTGAGCAGCTGGGCCGGCCGCCGCTGGGCCTGAACGGCGAGGAGCAGGCGGGCAAGCACTTGGTGCGGCCGTACATCTCGCCCGACGCGGTGCCCGGCAACGCTGCCGTGTACGAGGTCCGCTTCGGCCCGACGAAGTTCGAAGCACTGGCGGGCCGCGGCTGGCAGCGCGGCCCGATCGGCGCCGAGCGGAAGTGGTCGCGGCTGCTCCGACCGGTCGGCGACGGGACGTGGGTGGTCATGGACCTGGTGCCGGGAGTGGAGGCGGGAGCCGTGCCGCTGTCGCCCTACCAGGCCATCACCGCGGTCTGGCTGAGCACGACCGGCGACGAGCCGGACTTCGAGCGGGACGCCCTGCCGCTGGCCGGGCTCGACGAGGGGGTCGCGGCGGTGGTCCTGCGGGATTTGGAAGAGGTGCACTGACAGTGACCGCGAACGAGGAGTTCGTCATGCCCGACGGCAGGGCCCTGTACTGCCTCCCGGTTCCCGAACGGTCGGACCCGTTCGGCACACTCGACCCTGTGACCGCATCCGAAATACTTCGCGATCTGACTGAGGTGACCGCACAGTGACCGCCAAGAACACCGCCGGGGACGCGGGCTCGGGTTCGGGCGCCGACGGCAAGCGCGTCCAACGCCCGGCCGCCGAGGTCCGCTACGCGGACGAACTGTCGCGGCTGCGCGCCGACGACTCCGGCGAGCGGCCCCCGGGCTGGGCGCTGAGCCTGCGCGCCGCGCGGCGCTTCATCCTCGGCGACGAGCGGGTCGGCATCAGCCGCAAGTTCGTCGGCGACCCCTCGCTGATCGACCGCGCGCTGGTCTCGCTGGCCACCAGCAGAGGCCTGATGCTGGTCGGCGAACCCGGCACCGCCAAGTCGCTGCTGTCGGAACTGCTGGCGGCGGCGGTCAGCGGCGATTCGACGCTCACCGTGCAGGGCGGCGCGGCCACCACCGAGGACCAGATCAAGTACTCGTGGAACTACGCGCTGCTGGTCGCCGAGGGTCCCTCGACCAAGTCGCTGGTCCCGGCGCCGCTGTACCGCGGCATGACCGAGGGCCGGGTGGTGCGGTTCGAGGAGATCACGCGCTGTCCGCTTGAGGTGCAGGACTGCCTGCTCTCGCCGTTGTCGGACCGGGTCATGGCGGTTCCGGAGCTGACCGGCGAGGACGCGCTGGTATTCGCGCGCGAGGGGTTCAACGTCATAGCGACGGCGAACACCCGGGACCGGGGCGTGAACGAGATGAGCGCGGCCCTGAAGCGGCGCTTCAACTTCGAGACCGTGTTCGCGATCACCGACTTCGCCACCGAGCTCGCCCTGGTCGAGCAGGAGGCGACGCATCTGCTGCAGGGCTCCGGCGTCACGGTGCCGCCGCGCCGCGATGTGCTGGAGGTGCTGGTCACCGCGTTCCGCGAACTGCGCGAGGGCAAGACGGACCGGGGCGACGCGATGGAGCGGCTGTCATCGGTGATGAGCACCGCCGAGGCGGTCTCGGTGGCGCACGCCGTGGGCCTGCGCGGCTGGTTCCTGCGCGGGGACGCCGGGACGGCCACGGACATCGTGGAGTGCCTGGCCGGGACCGCGGCGAAGGACAACGCCGACGACCTGGCGAAGCTGCGCACGTATCTGGAGCAGCACGCGCAGCGGCGCAAGGGCGACCAGTGGCAGGAACTGTACGACGCGCGGCACCGGCTGCCCGGCTGATGACGTCCTCTGAGAAGGTGGCTCCGCCGGCGGCCTCGACGCCGACCGCGGACGTCATCGGGAATCTCACCGTCGTCGGCGTCAGGCACCACAGTCCGGCGTGCGCGGGCCTGGTCCGCGAGGCGATCGAGCGGCTGCGGCCGGCGCACGTGCTCATCGAGGGCCCGTCGGACATGAACGACCGGATCGGGGAGTTCCTGCTCGGGCACGAGTTGCCGGTCGCGGTGTTCACGTCGGTGCGGGACGGCTCGATGGCGCGCGGCTCGTGGTCGCCGTTCTGCGAGTACTCGCCGGAGTGGGTCGCGCTGACCGAGGGCACGCGGGCCGGCGCCGAGGTGCGGTTCATCGACCTGCCGGCCTGGCATCCGGCGTTCTCGGTGCTGACCAACCGGTACGCCGACGCCGAGCTGCGTTACACACAGGTTGTGGACGAACTGTGCCGGCAGTTCGGGATGGACAACATCGACACGCTGTGGGACCACATGGCGGAGATCGAGGCTTCCGAGGTGCCGTCGGCGGAGCTCGGCGAGCGGTTGAACACGTACTTTGATTTGGTCCGGTCGGCGTCCGACGCCGACCGGGAGCCGGGCGGTCAGAGTGAGCCGACGTCTGACGAGATCCGAGAGCGCTACATGGCGCGGTGGATCTCGGCCGCGTTGCGTCAGAGCCCTGATCGGCCGGTACTGGTGGTGTGCGGCGGGTTCCACCGGCCGGCGCTGTTGCGGCTCGCGGGTGAGTCCCAGGACGTCGGCTGGCCCGAGCTTGAGCCGGTATCCGTCGAATCCGCCGTCAGCTACCTCGTCCCCTACTCGTTCAAGCGCCTCGACGCCTTCGACGGCTACCAGTCCGGCATGCCGTCCCCGGGCTACTACCAGCGGCTGTGGGAGCTCGGACCACGTGCGGCGGCTGCGGCGCTGACCGAGGAGGTCGTGCGGCGGCTGCGCGGCCGAAGCCAGCGGGTCTCGACCGCCGACCTGATCGCGGCGCGGGTCAACGGCGAGGGCCTGGCGGCCGTGCGCGGCCACCGGCATCCGGCCCGCGCCGACCTGCTCGACGGTCTGGTGTCGGCACTGGTCGGCGAGGCGCTGGACCAGCCGCTGCCCTGGACCGGGCGCCGGCTGCTGGCGCCGGGGACGCATCCGGCGGTCGTGGAAATGGTCGCGGCGCTGTCCGGCGACCGGGTCGGACGGCTGCACAAAGACACGCCGCTGCCGCCGTTGGTACACGACGCCGAGGCGGAGCTGGAACGGCACGGGCTCGCCGATAAGGACTCTGCGACGCTCGACCTGACGGTCATCGCCGAGCGCGGTGCCTCGCGGCTGCTGCACCGACTCAGGGTTCTGGGAATCCCGGGCTACCAACGGGTCTCCGGACCGGATCCGGCCGCCGAGGACAGCACGTTCTCCGAGCAGTGGCGGATCTCCCCCCACCAGGACCGGCTGGCCGCGCTGATCGAGGCCGGCGGCTACGGCCCGACGGTCGAGCTGGCGGCGACGGCGCGGCTGGGGGAGCGCGTGCAGGGCGGCGGGAACCTGGACGCCGCGAAGGCGCTGTTCGACGCGGTGCTGTGCGGGATCGAGGACTGGTCGCGGGAGGTGCTGGCCTCGCTGTCGCGGTCCGTGGCCACCGGCGGCGATCCCGAGCCGCTGGGCGAGGTGCTGGCCGCCGTGCTCGGTCTGTGGCGGCACGACCAGCTGCTCGACGCTCAGCAGTCCGAGACGTTGGGGATCGTTATCGGCGCGGCCGTGGACCGGCTGCTGTGGCTGGTGGAATCGGCGCCGGGCGCTCCGGGGGCGCCGGCCGCGCCGCGGCGGATCGCCGCGGTCCGGGCGTTGCGCGACGCGCTGCGGCACGCGGCGGCCCGGCTCGGTCTGGACACGGTGCGTGCGCTGGAGGTGATGGCGCGGATCGCGGACAACGCGGAGGCCGGGCCGGACCTGCGCGGCGCGGCGTTCGGATTCGGCTGGTCGCTGGGCACGCCGCCGCCGGACGCCGAGCGCACGATCCGGGCCGCCGGGAATCCGGCGAGCCTCGGGGACTGGCTCGGCGGGTTGTTCGCGCTGGCGCGGGAGCAGTGCCTGCAGGAGGCGTCGGTGCTGACGGTGCTGGACGATCTGGTCACGGCGATGACGGATCGGGACTTGTTGGTGGCGTTGCCGGCGCTGCGGCAGGCGTTCGCGTACTTCCCGCCCAGGGAGCGGGAGACGATCGCCGGGCAGGTGCTGCGGTTGTACGGGGTGGGGGATTCGGCGCGGTCGTTGGTGCGGGGGAAGCTCGACGATCCGCTGGCCCTGGCGCGAGGACGGGAGCTGGACAGCCATGTGCAGGCGGTGCTGGAGCGGGAGGGGCTGGTCCGGTGAACGCGGTTCCGCAGGGGTCTGATGCCGCTGGAGCGGTGGCCGGTGCTGGTGCCGACGCCGTGGCTGCTGCTGACGCGGCTGCCGCCGTGGAGCGGTGGCGGATGATCCTCGGCGCCCCGGCGTCGGCCGGCACGTCGCTGAGCCCGGACAACGCCTCGCGTGACGCGGCGTTGGACTGGCTGTACGGCCGCGACGACGACCTGGCGCAGCGCGGCGTCCGCAAGGGCGGTGCCGCGTCGGGCGGCCCGAAGGGTCCCGGCGGCAGCGAGGACTCGGTGCTCACGACCGTCGACTGGCTGGACGGGATCACGCGGCTGTTTCCCAAGGAGACGGTCGAGCGGCTGACCCGGGACGCGGTGGACCGGTATCAGATCCATGACATCGTCACCGACCCGAAGGTGCTCGAACGCGTCGAGCCGAGCCCGGCGCTGCTGAAGGCGGTGCTGCGGACGAAGCAGCTGATGGACCCGAAGGTGCTGGAGCTGGCGCGCAAACTGGTCGCGGCGGTGGTCGCGGAGATGATGCGCAAGCTGGCGACCGAGGTGCGCGTGGCGTTCTCCGGAACCCGGCTGCGCCGTCCGTCGCAGGTCCGGCTGGCGCGCAACTTCGACGTGAAGCGCACCCTTCGCGGCAACCTCGGGCACTACCAGCCGGAGGAGCGCAAGCTCTACATCGAGGACGCGCACTTCTTCACGCGCTCCCGGCGGCACGTCGACAACTGGCAGGTGATCCTGCTGGTGGACCAGTCGGGGTCGATGGTGTCGTCGGTGATCCACTCGGCGGTGACGGCGGCCTGCCTGTGGGGGCTGCCCGGCGTGCGCACGCACCTGGTCGCGTTCGACACGTCGGTGGTCGACCTGACCAGCGACGTCACGGACCCCGTGGACCTGCTGATGAAGGTGCAGCTCGGCGGCGGCACGGACATCGCCCGCGCGGTGAGCTACGCCGGCGAACTGGTCGCCAACCCCCGCCGCACCATCGTGGCCCTGATATCGGACCTCTACGAAGGCGGCAGCGACGCGGGCCTGCTCCGTGGCGCCCGCTCCCTGATCGAGCAGGGCTGCCGCTTCCTCGCCCTGTGCGCCCTCGACGAGGACGCCAACCCCGCCTTCAACCGCGACATGGGCGAACGCCTGGCCGACCTCGGCGCCTTCGTCGGCGCCATGACCCCCGGCGAACTCGCGGCGTTCGTCGCGGAAGCGGTGAACTCATGACCACCCGAGCGGACCTCCTGGCCCTCACCGAGGACGCCCTGGTCTCCCTGACCAACCGCGGCCTGTACAAGCGCGCGGCGAAAGAAGCCGCAGCCGGCACCGGCCCCATCATCGCCGAAGACGCCGACGCCATCCGCGGCACCTTCCCCGACGGCGTCATCTGTGCCCTCCCACCCGGCGGCCTGGAAGCGGCAGCCTGCACCTGCGGTGCGTCCGGCGCCTGCCGCCACGTCGTCGCGGTGGTACTGGCGTACCAGGCCACGGCCTCGGACGGCGCAGAGAAGTTCGAACAATGGTCGCCCTCAGAATTCACCGACGAGGAACTCGAAACCCTCCTCGGCAAGCGCAGCTTCGCGACGGCCCGCCGCCGCCACTCCACCGGCTACCTGGCGCGCGTGCACCCGGCGACCGCAACCGAGCAAGTCCCCTGGGTAGAGCTGCCGAACTGCTCAGTCCGCTTCCTGGTCCCCCACGACCTCGCCTACGCCCGCAGCGACGCCCGCGACACGAAGGAGGCCGTCGCACTGGCGGTCTGGGCCTGGCGCGCGTGGGATGCGCTGGGGAGCGAGGCGGGGGATCGGCACTTCGCGGTGGGGGGTGCGGACGAGCGCGCGGCAGTCGGCTCGGGCTCCGGCCCCGGCAGTGCTGACGGCATGGCAGGTGCGCCGGACCTGGCTGGCGATCCCGGTGGTGATGCTGTCTCCAGTTCCAGTTCCAGTTCTGCCGCTGGCGGCGGCGCCGGAGCCGATGGCGTGGCTAGCGCGCCTGGCATCAGCGGCCTTGGCGTTGGGCAAGTCGGCGCCGGTTCCGGTGGTGGCAGCACAACTGGTCCGGGCGATGGCGCGGCAGGTGCGCGGGGCATGGCTGGCGGTCTTGGCGCTGGGCATAGTGGTTCTGGTTCTGGTTCTGGTTCGAGTGTTGGCGGTGGCGCGGATCTCGGCACCGCCGTCCCGGAAGCCTTGGCCTCCGCCGTAGACCTCGCCGCCGACATCTTCCTCACCGGCGTGTCGAACCTCGCGGCCGGCTTCACCCCGCGCCTGGCGCGCGTGCGCCGTGATCTCGACTCCGCGAGTCTGCGGTGGCCGCTGCTGGCCGCCGAGGATCTGGCCGATCAGGTCGCCGCGCATGCCGATCGGGCCGCGCGGCATCAGCAGGTGTTGGTCGCCGATCTGCTGGCCGAGCTGGTCGCGCGGGCTCGCGTCGCGGGGGCGGCGGTGGGGCAGCCGAAGTCGCGCGTGCTGGGCACCGAGGAGGCGGCCGAGGTCGCGTTGCGGCGGCTGCGGCTGACCGCGCTCGGGTGCCGAGTGCTCGCCGTCGGCGGGGATCGCAGGGCTCTGGTGTTCCTGGCCGATCCGGCGGCCGGTGTCGTGCTCACTCTCGATGGCCGCTATGAGGGTGCCGCCACCGGGGCCGATCTCGTCGGGCGGCGGTTGGCCGGGAGCACCGTGGGAGTGCTGGCCGGCGGCAACGTCGTGACCGAGACGGCGCACCGGCGTGCCGATCGGCGGTTGCGGTTGGCGGTGAACCGGGTCGCGCGCACGACCGTTAGCCAGTCCGGCGGAGCGTGGGGACACCTGCCCAGCACGCTGCTCGCGCGCGACCTGGACGCGCTCGCCGCTGAGTTCGACCGGCTCCCGCCGCGCCTGGTACGGCCGCGCGTCGACGCCGAGGACGTGCGCGTCGTGGCGATCGCAGAGGTCGAACACCTCTGGTACGAACCCGGCAGCCAGCGCCTGTCCGCAGTCGTCCGCGGCACGGCCGGCGGCACCGCGCACATCGTCTCCGAGTACCGCTCCGTCGTGCCCGGAGCTCTCGACGCCCTCGCCGAAGCCCTTCAACGGAACCCGGACTACGTGTCGGCCACCGTCCGGCGCGGCCGCGGCGGCCTGGTCCTGACGCCGATCGCGGTGGTCGCCGAGGGCCGCGTCGTGGTCCCCGACCTGGCGTCCGGCGACGGATCCAAGGACCTCGACGACGGCGCCGCCCTGACGCCCGACCGCCTCACCGCGGCGATCGAGAACGCCTTCGAACTCCTCGCCGAGATGACGCACCGAGGCGCACGCCACCTGCCGCCCTCGTTCACGGCACGCCTGGACGCGACGGCCGACCGCCTCGACGCCGCCGGCCTCGGACGCTGCGCGACGGATCTTCGTGGGCTGAATCGCACGCTCGGCCCGGACCCGGGACGCGCGGCGTTCGACGCGTGGGCCGACGCCGCCATTCGCCTGATCACGACAGCCGAACTGCGCTGAGAACACCAGACTCCGAGCGGAAACGGAGCCCGCCTCAGTCCACGATCTTCCCCATAAGGTCGCCGATCCGCTGCGCCGCCTCCGGCCCGACCTCGCGGTCCACCAGATGCACCACCGCCTCGCCGGAACGAAGCGCGCGCAGCACCCCGGCATCCGTCGTCATCGACGCCGGCACCGTGTACAGCACAGTCGGCGCCAGATGCAGCCGCTCGTACGTCCGCAGCCAGTCGACGACCCCCGAGCGCCGCCGCCGCACCAGCGTCATGTCCATGACGATCAGCTGCGGATGCTCGGCGACCATCGCCGCCATCGCGTCGTTCTCGCTCGCGGCCTGGATCACCCGCATCCCGTCCCGCTCCAGCGAGATCGCGAAGCTGGCGGCCAGATCCGGGTTCTCCTCGATCAGCAGCACCCGGGGCGCCGCCACCTGCTCCGGTGTCAGGGCCCTGAGCAGCGCGGAGGGATCCGCCCCGCGCCGCGCGGTCGCCGACATCGCGGCAGCCGGCACGGCGCCCAACCCGGCGGTCACGAACAGCGGGATGCCCGAGTCGGCAGCCGCCGCGCGCAGCGTGTGCAGCGCGGCGCGCGTCACCGGCACGCCGACCGGGTCGGCCAGCAAGGCCACCGGACGCGCCGCTCCGGTCTCGCTGAGCTGCGCGGGCGCCTTCAGCGCCGTGGGCGCGTACCCCTGCGCGGCCAGCACCTGCTCGGCACCGGTCTCCGGCGTCGGCCACACCAGCAGCGTCGGCGCGGCCCCGCGCCGCTCGCCGCCCGGTGCCGGCCACGCGTCCGCACCCTGCGGGGCCGGGTCCGGCTCCTCCGGGTTCGGCCACGCCGCCACTTCGCTGACGGCCGGCTTCGGCGCCGCGAACGGCGACGGAGGGAGTGCGCCGAACGGCGACGCGGTCTGTGCCTCGGTCAGGAACGGCGCGGGAGGCTGGGGCGACGGGGCGGGCTGAGGCGGGAACACCGCCGGCGAGAGCCCGGAGGTCTGACGATCAGAACTCTTACTGTTCGGATCGAACGGCTCCGGGATCGGGAACGCGGAATTCTGAGCCTGAGCCTCGGTCAAGAAGGGCAAAGGCGCCGGCGCATCGCCGACTGGCGGAAATACGACACTCTGGCTTCCGTTCACCGACTCGGAACCCTGCGCCCCGGTCCCGAACACGGCGTCGGCAGCCTGACTCCCGAAGCCCGCCATGTCGCCGAACGGCGAGGACGTCTTCGGCACGGAGAGCAGCTCGCCCCGGGCGTCGCCGGCGAACATGGTCGCCGGTTGCTGCCCGTTCGCCGCCTCGCCGCCGAACGCGCCCGGGCCCGGAGGGAAGCCACCATGCCCTACACCTGCGGCGTCAGCACCGGGAACCTCGTCACGGAACAACGGCTGCGCCGGATCCGGACCGTACAGCGACCCCGACCCGACAGCCCGAGGCGCGCCGAAGCGCGAGTCGCCGCCGTCCGGTTCGCGGAACACCGGATCGCCGTACAGCGAAGCGGTCTGCTGAGCTTTCTGGGCCTCGGGAGTGAAGTTCCCCGACGTCGCCAGCGCCGCTTCTTCCTGGTACGAGCCGGACGTGCGTAGCGCTGCGTCGCCCGCGGACTCGACGTGCTGGATCAGATAGTTCTCGTTGGCCGCGGCCGCCTGCTGCGCTGCGCGGCGACGTCCCCGGGGTGCTGTCTCGGTCGCCCCTGCTGCTCCGGACCCGTTGGAGGCTGACGATGACATGCTGCTGCCCGAGGCCGAAGCGTTGGCCGGCACATGGGTCGTCTGACCGAAGCCGAGGTGCCCGCGGTCCGCGCGGTCTCCTCGTTCTCCCAGGTCTCCCAGTTCTCGTCGTTCGTCCGGCGGCGCGATCTGCCGGGGGATGGTCGTCGTCGTGGCTGCGGCCGAATCGCCGCGCCGCCGTCCGCCGAGCACGCCGGCCGGCTCCGCGGACTCGATCTCCCGGACGATCGGGATGATCCGCGTCTCCTCGACCAGGTTGCGCGAGGCCGACGAGGCGCCGGAGGCCAGCTCGTTCTCGCCCTCGGCGCCGACCGGCAGCTCGATCACATAGGTGACGCCCTTGCCGTCCACACGGTGCACGGTCAGCTGGCCGCCGTGCCGTTCCACGACGGTGCGCGCGAAGCTCAGGTGCTCCGGCACGCCGGCGACCTCCGCGCCGCGCACCTCGATGCGCGCGATGGGGCCGCGGCGGGCGGCGGCGACCACGACCGTGGAGCCCGGGGGAGAGGCCTGGACCGTGTCCACCAGCAGGTGGCGGACCGCCTGCGTCATCCGTTCGGCGTCGATCACGACCTCGGCCGGGCCGGTGTGCACCGCCAGGTCGATGCCGGCCGCGCCGGCCAGGTCGGTCGCGGCGTCCGTGGCCGCGTGCACTATCCGGCCCAGCTCGGCGGGGCGCTTGCGCAGGCCGGTGGGGCCGGCGGCGGCGTCGATCAGCTCCTCGACCAGGCGCGCGGCCTCGGCGAGTTCGGCGGTGACGTGGGCCAGCTGGTGCCGGGTGCCGGGGGTCAGGGCGTCGCCGGTGTTGGCCAGGCGGGCCAGGCCGGTGCGCGCCGCGTCGAGCGGACGTCGCAGGGCGCTGACCGACTCCGCGCTCAGGACGGAGCCGTTGGCGCCGTTGATACCCGCGCCGCCCCCGCCGAAGGCGTTGGCCCCGCTGAACGCGCCGACGCCGGGGTGGCCGCCGGGCCCGCCGGCGCCGTTGGGGGCTTGCGGGGTCTGGACCGCGGGGAGCCGGAAGCGGGACAGGTCCACGAAGGTGACGACCGCGCCGACCAGGGCGTCGTCCTCCATCACCGGGGCCGTCGAGAGCTCCACCGGCACCGTGCCGCCGCCCTTGGCGATCAGGTGCAGCCCGGCCTCGCTGCCGAGGCGGTGCTTGCGCCCGGTGCGCAGGGTGTCGGCCACCGGCGACGGCTCGCCGGGAGCGGACCCGCCGATCAGCGCGTCGAACTCCAGCCCGCCGAGCTCGGAGGCACGGTATTTGAGGACGCGCGCGGCGGCCGGGTTGACCAGCACCACACGGCCGCCGGTGTCCACACCGACGATGCCCTCGCTGGCGGCGCGCAGGATCAGTTCGGTCTGCCGCTGCTGGCGGCGCAGCTCGGCCTCGGCGTCGGCGACGCCCGAGACGTCGCGCACCACCACGACCTCCAGCCCGCCGTGCCCGGCCGGCAGGAACGAGCGCACGACCTCGGCCGGGAAGGCCGAGCCGTCGGCGAGCTTGGCGACCATGCGGGTGGGCACCCCGGCATCGCCGCCGGACACCGAGCCCGCCCCGGAGTCGCCCGGATCAGTCCACACCCCGGCGGTCGGGTCGGGGGAGGCGACCCGCGCCAAGGCGGTGCCGAACCCGGAGAGCAGATCAGTGACGGGCCGGCCGACCAGCGGCGCACCCGGCGCCTCGAACCAGCCCACGGCCACGGCGTTCGCGTTGACTACACGCCCGCCGCCGTCGACGAGCAGCAGCGCCTCGGGCAGCGAGTCGAGTATCGCCGCCAACCGGGCGACACCCCGCACCGGTGAACGGTCCATCCAGCCGTGGCCCTCCTCGTGGCGTGCGTCAGGCGCCACTACCCCCGCGAGCGACAGGTACACGCCGCCGGGCCCACCATCCCGCCCCACACCCGCACCAGAGGCGACGGCAGAGGAAGAAAAGGTGGCGATGGTCACCGATAGGCGACTATCCCACAAGCACCCCGAGCCCGTCTCCCCCGCCTCCGAGATCCCCCGCGTCCCACCCCGTCGGCAAAGGCTTTTGTCTCCACCGAGACGACCGGGTACGCTATCGGCGACCGTACAAGCGCCGGTGGTTCGGTGGCTGTGGGTCTTGGAGGCGTCGCCTAGTCCGGTCTATGGCGCCGCACTGCTAATGCGGTTTGGGGCTTAAACCCCATCGAGAGTTCAAATCTCTCCGCCTCCGCAGTCGGTCGGGTGTTCGAGAGAGCATCCGGCCGTTTTGTTTTTTGGTGGTGGATGGCCGGGTTGGTGGGTGTGGGGTTCGTTGCTTCGTCGTTGAGTCCGGTGAAGTTCACCCGGTTGGGGTTTGCGGGCCCAGGGGGAGACTAGGGCGGAGGGCGGGTCTAGGAACGACGGGTCCGGGAACGATGGGTCGTTGAGCAAGCTTGTGGCGTGGGCAGTATGTGGTTTTGCATACGATTTTTACGGCTTCGCCAATGGTTTGATGACCTCGCAGGGGGACGCAGTTCGGTTGTGCCCCGCTGGTTGCGCTGGCGGCTGCCGGTTTTCGTGTCCACGACCGCGCACAGGTCCGAGTCACTGCGCACGCGTTGCGTAGGCGGCAATCGTCGGGCGTGGTGGGCGCCTTGAGGCCTCCGGCGGGCGCTCTACAGCGAGGGGGCGACCCGCGCGTCGGGCTGTTTGGCGGCGGCCCGCGACTGGTCGGCTTTCTGTCCGCTCGTGGTGCGCCGCGCTGTCTGCTGGCGGTGTTGCTTGTGGTCGCCGGGTTCTGGGTCCCTCGCCGCGTCGTCGCCGTAAACGGAACCAGCCCGGTCCGGTGGTGTAAAGCCGGATCACTGCTGCTGTGGTCCAGCCTCGTTCGGCTTGACACCACCGGCCCGGCCAGGTTGGCTGCGCCCGCCGACGCGGCGAGGGACCCAGAACCAACACCCCGCATGGTCCGGTCGGACACGACGAACGACATCGCCGGCCAGGCTGGCCCGTCACCATCCGCGCCCAGCGTGGCTGTGGCGCCCGAGGCGGGAGCGTTCCCGCTAGCGGCGCGGCTCGAAGCGGTTGCCGGCCTCGCCGTAGACGAATTCGGTGGTCATGGCGATGAAGTCTTGGGGGAATCCGAGCTCGAAGGAGGTGGCTTCCTCCAAGCGGCGGACTGCGTCCGGTGGCAGCTCGACGTTTAGTGCGGCCACGCTGTCGTTCAGCTGGTTGACGGTGCGGGCGCCGATGATGGGGTGGATCCAGTGGTGGTGGGTGCGGGTCCAGGCTATTGCGGCTTGGGGGGAGGGGATTGCGAGTTCGTCGGCGATGGTGTCGAGGGTTGTTGCGACGTGTAGGTCGTGTTCGGAGAGCTTGTCGCGGGTGGTGCGGGAGCCTTCGGTGGCGGCGTCGCGGGTGAACTTGCCGGTGAGGACGCCGCGGGCTAGGGGTGCCCAGGCTGCGACTGACATGTGTAGTGCTTCGGCCATGGGGAGGAGTTCGCGTTCGATGCCGCGTTCCAGGAGGCTGTAGTTGAGCTGGAGGCCGGCGAAGGGGGTCCAGTTGCGGAGTTCGGCCATGGTTTGGGCTCGGGCGGTTACCCAGGCCGGGGCGTCGGACAGGCCGATGTAGAGGACCTTGCCTGAGCGGATCAGGTCGTCCAGGGCGCGCATTGTCTCCTCGATCGGGGTGTGCGCGTCCCAGATGTGCACCCAGAGCAGGTCTATGTAGTCCGTGTTGAGGCGGCGGAGGCTGTCCTCGACTGAGCGGCGCAGGTTTTTGCGGTGGTTGCCTGCGGCGTTGGGGTCGGTGCCGTCCATCGACAGGGTGTACTTGGTGGCCAGGACGAAGCGGTCGCGGTCGTTGGTGAGCAGTTCGCCGACGATGCGCTCGCTGGAGCCCTCGGTGTAGCGGTTCGCGGTGTCTATGACGTTGCCACCGGCCTCGGCGTAGGCGGTGAAGATCTTCCGGCAGTCCTCGACGGAGACGCCCCAGCCCCAGTCCTCGCCGAAGCCCATGGTGCCGAGGAAGGCTTCTGAGACGCGGAGGCCGGTGTTCCCGAAGGTCGTGTATCGCATGGGCGCCACGATACGCAGCTGCTAGACAGTCTGTCTAGACTGGTTGTCTAGACGATGTGTTCATGAGGGTCGCTACCATGACCGCCATGGCACAGGGAGCTGGAGCGCCGCGTCGGACCGGCCGTGACGAGGGCGAAGTCCGCGAGGCGATCCTCGCGGCGACGCGCCGTCTGCTCGACGAGCGCCGCTTCGACGAGCTGAGCGTGGCTGACATCCTGGCCGCCGCCGGTGTGGCCCGAGGGAGCTTCTACTTCTACTTCGCCGGCAAGCACCAGGTGCTGGCCGAGCTCACGCGGCGTGCCGTCTCCCGTGGTCACGAGGCCGCCGAACCGTGGATGGCGAGTTCCGACGACCCGCGCGAGACCATCCGGCACGGCATCAGCGAGGGCGCGAAGCTGTGGCGGGACGAGGCCCAGGTCCTGAGGGCGATGGTCGAGAACTGGCGTAGCGATCCGGAGCTCGGCGAGCTCTGGCTGGGCATGATGGGGAGCTTCACCGCCGCGACCGCCGAACGGATCGCCGCTGATCAGGGGCCTGTCGGCGAGGCGGTGGTCCGTGGTGATGTGAGCGGTGCGAGTGGCGAAGTGGACACCGGCGACCTGGCTGCGGCCCTCACCTGGTTAGGCGAGCGGCTGTACTACCTGGCGGCGATCGGGGTCGAGCCGTTCGCCGATGAGGAGGCTCTGGTGGATGTGCTCACTCACATCTGGATGAGCGTCCTGCATCCTGGCAGCTTCAGCCGCCCTGAGTGAGGTTCTCGATCAGCAGCGACAGCGTGAAGTCGAAGCGCTGGTGCCCGTGGCCGGACGTCAGCTCGGTCGCGTAACGCCTGGTCTGCGGGAACGTGGCTTCGGGCAGTGAGGTGAGTCGGCTGACCATTTCGTCCTGGCTCAGTACCCACGTCGCGTCCTGGTCCTTCTGCCGCTGCTGCACCAGCGAGACCTCCAGCGCGTAGCCGGCGACGTAGAGCGTCATGCCGTCCATGGCCCAGGCGGCGGTCTGGGGCCCGATTCCGCCGGCGAGCAGGATCGCGAGGATGCCCTCGCCCACGCGCAGGATCTCCAGGTTCGTCGGGACCATCGCCAGCGCGGCCTTGGAGACCCCCGGGTACTTCAGGTACAGGTCGCGCATCTGCGCGTAGACGTCCCGCAACTGCTCCTGCCAGCGCGCCGGGTCCGGCTCCGGCAGCACGATCTGCGAGCACAGCCGGCCGATGATCAGGTCGTCGATGTCGGTCTTGGTGACGATGTGCGCGTACAGCGACGACGGGCCGGTGCCCAGCACGTTCGCCACGCGCCGAATGGTCAGCGCGTCGTAGCCCTCGGTGGCCACGACCTGCAACGCGGCGTCCGTGATGCGCTCGGTGGTGATCGGCGTCCGGGGCTTCGCGGCAGTCGCGTCCGCGTCCTCAGGCTGGGCATGGCGGGCGGCGCGACGCTGCTTGGGGTCTGGGGCCATGCGTGCCACCCTACCCCGGCACGAACTAAGTTCGTGCAGGCAGAGTGAAGCCTTCGGCGCTGTCATCCGCGCCCCG
The DNA here is from genome assembly GCF_041262085.1 of Catenulispora sp. GAS73. NCBI lineage: Bacteria > Bacillati > Actinomycetota > Actinomycetes > Catenulisporales > Catenulisporaceae > Catenulispora > Catenulispora sp. GAS73. The sequence goes on along the minus strand of NZ_JBGCCM010000017.1, from coordinate 180,939 downwards.
GTACCGCGGCGATTTCCCTTCACCGGAGGAACCCGTGAGAGCCGCCGGGAGCTGATCGCCGGATCGGCGGGGGCGCTGGGTGCGGCCGCGCTGGCCGGCGTCGGCGAGCGGTGCGGGGAGCCTGAGCGACGTCGAGCACGTCGTGGTCCTGATGCAGGAGAACCGGTCGTCGAGGTGCCGAACCTGAAGGCCTGGCGGCGCGGCGTGACCGGCGACTTCACCGGCGCGCTGAACCTGACCGCGCCGGCCGGACACGAGCTTCCCGACGCTGCCGGTGGTGAACATCGGCGACACGTCGGTGGCCGAGTAGGCGGTGCTGAACGCGCTGACGGGGACGTTGGACGTCGGGATCCCGTATCCGCTGCCGACGTCGAACAGCATGCCCGCGCAGGAGAGCACGCCTGCTCGGCCTGACGTTCCCTAGGGTCTGACTTCCCTAGGTTCTGACTCCCCAGGCTTTAGAAGCGGCTCCGCGCCTCGCTGCGCGGATCCGCGACCACCCGGTGCGCTTCGTACAGTCCGCTCCGGGCCTCCCGGCGCCAGGGGCGCGCGTACCGCACCGCGATCTCCACTTCCGCCGCGCCGTCGTCGATCTCTCCGACGACGACCGCGGCGGCGGTGGACGCGGCGCAGCGTGCCGACCAGGTGCCGTCGGGGCCGATCAGGCCCGAGGGGGTGTTCGTGCCCTGTGACGCCGCCGCCGCGAATCCCACCCACATGCCGTTCGCCGCCGCGAGGCCCTGCGCTTCGGTCGCGAAGGCCTTCTCCCAGTCGTCGGTGCCGGTGCCCGTCGTCGCGAACAGGACGCAGTCGACGCCCTGCTGCTCGTACGCCGCGAACAGTTCCGGGTAGTGGACCTCCATCCCGAGCAGGCAGCCGAAGCGGACGCCGTCCACGTCGAAGGTCATCGTCGCCGCGCCGGGCGCGTACATGTACGTCACCTTGGTCTTCGACAGCAGGCGCTCGTCGTAGCGGCCCTCGACCGTGCCGCGGTCGGAGATGACGTACAGGCTGTTGTGCGGCCGGTTCGGCGGTGTCAGCCGGTGCACGGCGCCGAGCACCGTCCACAGCCGCAGTTCGCCGGCCAGCTTCGCGACGGCCGTCAGCTCCTCGCGCAGCACGTCCCACTCGAAGCGGGACCAGTCCGAGGGACCGACCTCGTCCGGGAGCGAGGACATCACCCGCTTGTTCGGCGCGCACATCGCGCCCTCGGGGAAGAGCACGAGCCGCGCGCCTGCCCCGGCCGCCTCCCGCATCAGGTCCCGTACTTGCGCGCCGGCGGCCCGCAGCGCCGCGGCGTCCCGCGGGTCGTCGGCGACGGTGGTCTGCGCCACCGCCACCGAAACGTGCTTCCCGCCGCCTGCCGTTGATTCTGATCGCTGTTGCGACACCTCAGCTCCTCCTGAAGCTGTACGGAAGTGCCGGAGGGCAGCGGTGTAGGACTCGCCGGTTTTGGCGGCGCGGGAACGCACCCGCTTCTTGAACCTCTTGTTCGCTGTCATCTCGGCCTTCCACGCTCCGAACGGTGATCCCCCAGCGATCCGCCCGGAACGGCGGCACCTCGACAGCGACCTGAGACGGTGGGTCCCTTTGCCTCCGCTGGTCAGGCCGTGCTGGGGACGGCCGCAGGAGGTTCGGCGTAGGTCACGCGCGATCCATGATAGCGACTCACATCCGCGCGTCCATGCTTTCGCAGACGCCGTGCACGTCCTTCACTTCGACGACCGTGCCGTCGTCGGTGCGCAGGGTGCCGGTGTAGCTGCCGAACATCTGGAAGTAGTCGATCGCCACAACACCGAGGTGGTGCTTGACCGTCTTGCGTCCCTCAGGGGTGAAGACGACGTCCAGGCGGCCGTCGGCCGACGCGATCCGCCACGGCGCGGTCGTGTCGCCGGCCTGCTTGGTGAAGCTGATGTTGGACAGCGGCTCGCAGGAGCCCGGCGCCCACAGACAGGACTCCTCCGGCTGGCCGATGATCTCCCGCCGGTTCACGAAGTTCGCGCCGACCGGTCCGTCTTCCGTCGGGAGTGCGAACGTGCCCCAGACCCAGCGCGTGCGGTAGGGGAGCAGCGAGCGGTGTTCGTCGAGGATGGCGAGATCCCGCTCGGGGAAGAAGGTGACCGTCGTGTCGCCGAAGCGGAGCGTGCCCGACACCGGGTACAGGGTTTTGTGCGTGTACATCTTCCCGCCGGGCAGGTGCGAGCTCACCGACAGCGGCGCGCTCGATGCGGTCGCGTCCAGCGTGAGGTCGGCGGTGATCGCCGGGGCTTGGCCGGAGGCGGCTATGTCGACCTTGATGTGATGCCGGCCGGTCTGCTCGGAGAAGTCGTACGCGATGTGGTAGCCGCGCTGGGCGATCGCGCAGCTGTTGTCCATCAGGTTGTGCGGCAGGTTCAGCGAGCCGCCGAGGGCGTTCGCGGCGTGCTGGTGCAGGCGCCCGGAGTCGCGGTCGTAGACGTAGATCTCGGAGCCCGCCAGGTAGTGCGCGTCCTGAAGGATCAGCGAGGAGTAGATCTCCGGGTGCAGCAGCGTGAAGCCGACCCACTCCTTCAACCGCAGACGGCGGTGCGCCCGGGCCAGGCCCTGGTACTCGGCGAGCGGGTCGACGACGGCCGGACGGCTCGGCAGTCGGCCGTACCGTCGGGTGCCGGCGACGACCAGGCGGTCATGATCAGCAGCCATGGGCGCTACTCTCGCCCCGCTCACGAGCTGCGTCAAGGGTCGGGGCGATCACTGGGGTCGGACCATGACCGAGGCCGGGGTGGCGAAGTTGGGCCCGGTGACGGCGCAGGTCCAGGAGCTGACCACAGCGGGCGCACCGACCTAAGCTCAACCGCGCCGAAGGCAAAGCCTCTGGCCGTCGGCGGCTCGGTGGTGGAAGCTGTGTCGGGACGGTCGGGGCATAAGAGCCCTGAGACCAGCTAGAAAGATGGGGGAACCGATGCCGGGTGCGGGGATTGGTACGGCTTCGAAGATCCGAATCGGACTGTCGGCGGTGGCGATCGCCTGCCTGGCAGCGGCTTGCTCGTCGTCGTCGGCGAAACCGTCGGCCTACGGGTCTTCGACCAGCTCCCCGACGTCGATATCCGGGACCGGGACACCGTCCGCCTCGACGTCGCCGAGCGACACGTCGACATCCTCTTCATCGAACACATCCCCGTCGGCCTCGTCACCAGCGTCCGCCGGCGGCGTATCGCCACCGATCATCATCGGCTCGATCCCGCCCGCGAACATCCACGGCGCACGCGTCGCCGAACTGAGCGCCGTCGGCGGCAACAGCCCCTTCGGCTCGTTGGGCTATCAGCCCCCGGAGATCGCGGTCTTCGGCGACGGCAGCGTCGTCCTCGGCCCCGACGGATTGTTCCAGCTCTCTCCGACCGATCTCCAGACCCTGGTGTCCGAGCTCCAGAAGGACCTCGCGGGGCAGCCCGCCGTCCTGACCGGCGCCAGTGGCCAGGCGATGCCTGATGTCGGCGACACCGTCCTCGGCGTGCGCCGCACCGACGGCAGCTACCAGACGGTGCGCGCGAACGCGCTCTCCCGCCGCCTGACCAACGGCGCCTATCCCGCCCCGGTCGTCGCCGCCTACAACGCCCTCGAAACGATGAAGAGCTCAAAGGCATCCCAGTCCCAGACCATCTACGTCGGCACCGCCGTGCGCCTGGCGTACGAATGCCCGGTCAGCACGACCACCGCGACCCAGTTCTGGCCCGACGGGCTTCCCGCGCCGACCCACCCGAAGGGCCAGGGCTGCCCCGAGATGGTCACCGTGTCCGGCGGCAACGTCGATGTGGCGCGCCAGGCGTGCCTGGTCTATGACAGTGCCCTGCAACCCGACGGCCCGGGACGGGAGGTCCCGTACCTCTCTGAGGGCAACATGGGGATTCGAACCTGCGTGTGGCGCTGGGCTCTGCCGGACGAGAAGTCTCAGTGAGGGCGCGGCTGTAAGTCTGAAGGCTGCTGCCAGTACTGAACCGGATCACCGCACAGCGCCAGCACCTGCTTGGCGAACACCGGCAGCAGCGGATTGTCGGCGTCCTGCCGCCACGCCAGCGACACCTCCGCGATCGAGCGGACCGGCGTGACCACCGGGTACGCCAACCCCGGATAGCGTCCGGCCATGCCTGCGCCGGTCAGCGCGACCGCACCGCCCGCGACGGCGAACGCCATGGTCAGCGGGTCCTCGCAGTGCTCTGCGATGTCGGGTGTGAAGCCGGCGTCGTGGCACGCTTCCAGGCAGCGGTCGTAGGTGAGCGGCATCCACACCCGGCGGAAGGCGACGAAGCGCTCGCCGGCCAGTTCGGCGAGCGGTAGCGAGCCGTCCGGGCGGAGCGCGGGGTGGTCGTCGGCGACGACGGCGATCAGCGGGTCGCCGCGCAGCGGGGTGATGACCAGGCCGTCCTCGGGCTCCTCGGCGATGCGGCGGTAGAGCGCGACCTCGACGTCGCCTCGGCGGACCGCGGCCAGCTGGTCCTGCGACGGGATCTGCCGGACCCGGAATCTGGCTTCCGGCACCTCCTCCGACAGTGCGCGGAGCACCGGATGCAGGATGTCCCAGAAGCCGCCGACCACGACTCCGACCCGCAGGCGTCCGGTGCGCGCGGAGGCCAGGCCGAGCATCGCGTCGGTGGCGTCGTCGACCGCGGCCAGGACGCGGAGGGCGTGGCGGAGCAGCTGCTCGCCGGCCGGCGTGGGGCGCGTCGGGCCCGAGGAACGGACGAACAACGGCGTCCGCAGCTGGTGTTCCAGGGCCTTGATCTGCTGGCTCAGTGCGGGCTGCGAGACGTGCAGATGCCGCGCGGCCTCGGTGAACGACCCCAGCTCGGCGATCACCGCGAACGAGCGCAGCAAGCGGACTTCGATCACGGTTCCGGCCCTTCGACGTGGCCTGATAAGTGGCGCTTATGCCCCGGCCCGGATCAAGTATTGGACGCGTGCGCGGGCCCGGCGCAAGTCTGGACCGGCGATCGGACATCAGTTCCCGTTCTGTTCTCGCGAATCCCCGAAGGAGAAACGACGATGACGCGTACCAGGAGAACGGCCGTGGGCCTCGCGGCGGCAGTGGCGTCGGCGGCGTGCTGGGCGATGCCGTCGGCGCAGGCCGCCGCTCCGGCGAACGGAGCGCATGTCGATGCGACGTTCGAGCGCGTGTTCACGTACCACGCCTGCCCGGCCGGGGACGCGGTCGGCGTCTTGCACAGGCTGCCGACCGCCTCGACATGGATCGTCGAGCCGTCGTCGGCAGTGAAGTCGCCGTGCTTGTCGATCGGGCCGCAGTCGGCGCCGCCGAACTCGCCGTAGTGGATGTCGACCTCGAAGTGCCCGACGACCGGTCCCATGCCGGGCAGCGAAGCGCCGGTCAAGGTGCGGCTGGGGGAAGGAGATCCTGACCGGCAGCCTGCACGTTTAGCGCTGGTTGACCGAGGGGCGGTTGACCGCGAGGGGGCGGTTAACCGAACCGTGCGACCTACGTGCCTGCCCCCTGGGTTCCGGGCCGGCCGTCGATCATGATGGTGGTCATGCCCACCACGCCGCCGGAGTCCGCCGAGGATGCCGCCGCCCCCGAAGCCCCGCACATCGGCTTCGTCGCGGCGGCGCTCTACCTCGTGGCCAGCTCCGTGCTGTGGGCCGTCGCGTTCGTCGCCGTCAGTGCCTTGATGCTGCTCGGCGTGGTGCTGACGGTGACGCCGATCGGGCCGTGGGTGATCGCGCTCGCCGTGGCCGCGGCGCGCGGGTTCGGGGTGCTGTACCGGGGGCTGGTGTTGCGGCTGTTCGGGGCGCGGCTGGAGCCGCCGGCCGAGCGCACCGAGCGCGGGGCTCTGGCCTGGCGCCGCTTCATGCTCGGCGGTGACGGCGGCGGCTGGACGGAGGCCGCGTTCCTGTCCGTGCGGCTGCCGATCGCGCTGCTGAACCTGATCGTCGGCGTGGGGCTGTGGGTCTACGGGCTGCTGTGGGTGTTCTGGCCGCTGATGCGGAACTGGGACGACCTCTACACGCGCGAACCGGACGGCACTGTCCGGCGGGGGATCCACATCTTCGGGTTCTGGTTCGACACGCTCCCGCGCTCGTTCCTGCTCACCGGCGCCGGGCTGCTGACGGTCGCGCTGGCGGCGTGGACGGCGCGCAAGCTGGTGGCGCTGGACCTGCGGTTCTACCGCGTGGTCCTCGGTTCGGGGCGGATGGCAGCGCGCGTGCAGCAGCTGGAGCGGTCGCGCAGCTACGCGGTGGACGACTCGGCGGCGACGTTGCGCCGGATCGAGCGCGATTTGCACGACGGGGCGCAGGCGCGGCTGGTCGCGCTTGGGATGCAGCTGGTGATGCTGAAGGACAGCCTCGACGCGGAGTCGGCGGACTCGGCGGAGGACGCGCGGTTGGAGCACAGCCGCGGCCTGGTCGACCAGGCGCAGCTCACGGCGAAGACGGCGATAGCGGAACTGCGTGACCTGGTGCGCGGCATCCACCCGCCGACGTTGGACCAGGGGTTGGAGACCGCGCTGCGGACGCTGACCGCCAACGGGCCCATCCCGACTTCGCTGACCGTGCGGGTGCCGGATCCGCGACCGGCCGCGGCGATCGAGACCATGGCGTACTTCTGTGCCGCCGAGCTGCTCACCAACGCCGCGAAGCACGCGCATGCGACGTGCGCGACGGTGACGGTCGAGGCCGATGGCCGCCACCTGATGCTGCGCGTCACGGACGACGGTCGCGGCGGTGCGCGGATGCGACCCGGGGGTGGGTTGGCGGGGTTGGCGGACCGGGTCGGCACGGTGGACGGGACGATCGAGATCGACAGTCCGGCCGGCGGGCCGACGGCGGTGACGGTCGCGCTGCCGATGAAGGCGTGAGGGCTAGAACCCGGACAGGTCGAAGACGACGGGGCCGGTGATCGGCAGCTTCACATCGACCGGCTCGGCCAGCTTCGTGCACTGAATGCGCAGGACTTGGTCCGAGACGAATTCCAGCTGCGTCATGAAGGACTCGCCGAGCCATTCCTCGGCTGAGGTGTTCTGGTCGGCGAGGAACCGGCCGAAGTCCGCCGGCAGGTGGACCCTGAGTGGGTAGCGCTTGATGCCGCCGGCGGGCAGCTCGTGGACGCGGAGGTCGGCGTACTCGAAGACGAGCGGCCTGGTGTCGGGGACTTCGAAGAAGTCGAACTCGGAGTCCGGCTCGCCCGATGGGGAGAGGAATCCCTGGCGGGTGATCAGGATGTGCGCCAGGTACTGCGATCCCGGCGAGAAGACCGGGGTTTCGCCTTCTCCGCACTCGTCCCAGCCGCCGACGTACTCCAGCTGCGGCTTGATCCGGAACGCGCAGTAGCCCTCCTCGCTCTGGCCGGAGTAGTGGTAGAGGGCCGCGTACTGCTCGTCCGGCGAGACGACGATCTCGGTTCCGCCGATGCCCGCGTTCAGCCAGGCGGCATCCACCGTGATGACCGAGCGTTCGCCGCCGGCTGCCGTGGCGTCCACGCAGAACTGCATCCGCGGGGTCCGTTCCAGGGACGACTCGCCGTCCCAGGAAAGCGCCGCGCCGTCGATCTCCACCTCGTCTTGGCTCACGGACCGCACGCTACCGTGGAGCCCACCACAGCCACCGCCGTATAACGCCGCACCGAAGGGCGAGCACACCGTGCGCATCGTCATCGCCGAGGACACCGCGATCCTGCGGGACGGTCTCGTGCAGCTGCTCAAGTCGCGCGGGCAGGAGGTGGCCGCGGCGGTCGGGGACGCGGAGGCGTTGCTGGCGGCGGTGGACGAGCACGGTCCGGACGTCGTGGTCGTCGACATCCGGCTGCCGCCAGACCACACCGACGAGGGCGTGCGGGCAGCGGTCGAGCTGCGGCGGCGGTATCCGGGTCTCGGCATCCTGATGTTCTCGCAGTACGTCGAGGCGCGTTTCGCGACCGATCTGCTCGCGCACAGCTCCAAGGGCGTGGGGTACCTGCTCAAGGAGCGGGTGGTCGACATCGACGACTTCGTCGACGCGCTCAACCGGGTCGCGGCCGGCGGCACCGCGCTGGACCCGGAGGTCGTCACGCAGCTGGTCGGGGCGAACCGGCAGCCCGGGCGCGCCGAACGGCTCACGCCGCGTGAGGCCGAGGTGATGGCGCTGGTGGCCGAGGGCCGGACCAACGCCGCGATCGCCGGGACGCTGGTGATCGGCGAGCGGGCGGTCGAGAAGCACGTCGCCAACATCTTCACCAAGTTCGACCTGCCGCAGACCGACGTCGACCACCGGCGCGTGCTGGCCGTGCTGCGGTATCTGGGAGTGAGCTGACGATCGGGGCGATGGGGCAGATGGGGCAGCCGGCGGTTTGCGCGGTCGCTGCTTTTTTCTGCGGGGCGTTGAGGCTGCGGGCCGGTAAGACTGCGGGGCGGTAAGGCTGCGGCCGCGGAGTGCTCGGGCCGCTACTTCTGCGCGGCCTTGCGCTCTTGCTCCAGCCACGCGTCGAAGGTCGTCGGCGCGATGCGCGCGCCTTCTCCGGGGAGCAGCGTGTTCCCGGCCATCGCGACGCCGAAGATGCCGCCGTCCCAGGTCGGCACCAGCTTGACGGCCTGGCCGCGGGCCTGGAGGGTGCGGCGGGCCATGTCGACCATGTCCTGGGTCTCCGGCCCGGCGACGTCGGCGAACCGGGCCTTCGGCTCGCCGGTGGCGACCAGCGCCAGGACGGCGGCGACGTCCGCCGGGGCGATCGGCTGCAGCAGCAGCGGGGCGATCGGGGCGACGCCGTCCTGCGTCGTCCAACCGGCGACCATGGCGGGGAAGTCGTGGAACTGCGTGGCCGGGACGATTGTCCACGGCACGTTTCCGGCCTGGACCAACCGCTCCTGCTCGCGCTTGCCGGCGTAGTGAGCGTTGCCCTCCACGCGGTGGACGCCGACGATCGAGAGCAGGACATGGTGCCGCACGCCGGCCCGCTCCTCGGCGGCGAGCAGGTTCGCGGTGGTGCCGCCGAACCAGGCGACGGTCTCCTCCAGCGTGCCGACCGGCCCGTTGCTGGCGTCCACGACCGCCTGCACACCTGCCAGCGCCTGGTCCAGGCCCTCCCCGGTGACCAGGTCCACGCCCTGGTTGCGGCTGATGCCCACGACCTCGTGCCCGGCGCGCTCCAACGCCGCGACGGTGCGGGTTCCGATGTTGCCGGTGGCTCCGGCGACGGCGATGCGCATGGTGATGGCTCCTTTTCGCAAGACCCTGTCTCTCCCGGGATCGTGGGCACGACTCTATCTCGGACTAAATAGATCTGCAATATCTGAGATAGAATCCCACCCATGAAGCTGCCGACCAGCACCGAATGGGTCCTGCACTGCGCCGCCTCCCTGGCCCAGCTGCAACCCGGCGAAACCGCGTCGGCGGCCCAACTGGCGGCGTACTACGACCTCCCGGCGCCCTACCTGGCCAAACAGCTGCAGGCGCTGACCCGCGCAGGAATCCTCGCCGCCACCACCGGCCCCCGCGGCGGCTTCCGCCTCGCGCGCCCGGCGAAGGACGTCACGCTGCTGCAGATCGTGGAGGCGGTGGACGGCGCGGTGGCGCCCTACGAATGCCGCGAGATCCGCCAGCAAGGACGCGGCGCCCTGAGCGCGGCGGAGTGCCAGGAGACGTGCCCGCTCGCGCGGACGATGGCCGAGGCGCACGCGGCCTGGCGGGCGAGCCTGGCGGGGGTGTCGCTCGGGGACATTCTTGAGGAGCTGCCGTCGGGCGCGCCGGCTCGGACGCGGCGGATTCTTATGGGGTGAGGCCGCGCGCGGGGGCGGCGGGCGGCGGGATGCTGCGCGGGGCGCGGCGGGCGGTGCGCGGCGGGATAGGGCACCGGGTTGGGTGAGCAGCCGGATGCCGCGCCGCGCTCGGCAGGCGGCTGACTGCCCACTGAGCTAGGTAGACCGCTGCGCGAGCGCCGCCGCGTTGCGCGTGGTCGAGCGAGCGAGCACCGCGCCTGAGGCCCGCTTGCGGCGAGGTGGTTCGATCCCGGCGCGGCGCCCGCGTTCGCCTACTTTCGCCGGATCTCTCGCGCGCCGCCCTCTGGCGTCCAGAGGCGGATCACCAGCTCGTCGTTCTCGACCGTCGTGAGCACCACCTCGTGCAGGTCCAGTTCGAAGGCGTCGTCGGGGCCGTCGCCCGGCAGCGCCGTCGCGATGCCCGAGAGCTTTGCGTCGCCGCCGTCCATGGAGCCGTCGCCGGGGTTGGCGTGGAGGGCGAAGCGGCCGTCGCGCTTGAGGTCCTTGCCCTTGCGGGCGTCCGCCATCGAGCCGAGGCGGAGGTGGCCGTCCTCGGTGAGGTCGACTTCGGTGCCGCTGACGCGGGGTGCGCCGTCTTTGCGCAGGGTGGCGAGGACGTGGTGCTTCGTCGCCGTCAGGCGGGCCCGGACCGCGGTGGCCAGGTCGGGGGCGGCGTCTGCGAACTGTTGCCAGGTAGCCATAACTCACCAGTCTCGTGGATGGCTCTGACAAGGAGGGCGTTGATCACTCATGGCAAACGGCTGACAAGAAGTGCTCTTGGTCTGACAGGGTTGGGGTAGCGGGACGGGTGGCGCGGATGTCGTGGTGACCATCCGCATCCTGACTCGTTCTTCAACCCGGAGAAGGGAGAGCCCTCGTGCTCGACGATCGCGACCGCCCCGCGGGCGGGCGGGAGGATCTCGAGGCGGCTTTGGTGCTGCACTATTCGCGCCTGGTCCGCATCGCGTACCTGGCGCTGCCGCCGGAAGGCGACCGGCACGGCCGGGTGCTGGCGGCGCACGCGATAGCGCAGCGCTCGCTGTCCGGCCGCGGCGCGGGCCCGGCGGGCCCCGTGGGTCCGCTCGGGCTGCTCGCGCTGCCCGGCCGTTGGCTTCGGCGCTCGTCGCGACCGGCGGACGGCGACTCGTACGCCACGCTGCGCCAGGCGGTCGTCAACGCGGTGCTGCGCCGGACCTGGTGGCCGCGCTCGCTGCACCAGCCCTATGTCTGGGGCCTGCGACTCTTCCCGCTCGGCGGCGGATCGCAGGAGCTGGCAGTGGACGCCGCCCTGCGCGGGCTGAGCGTCACGGCGCGGATGGCCTACGTCCTGCTCGCGCTCGAAGACCTCGGCGCCGACGAGGTGGCCGGGCTGCTCTCCGGCGCCGGCGTACGCGGCGTGCCCGCCGCGATGGAGACGGCGCAACGGCTGCTCGCCGAACACCCGGCCGACGTCCTGGAATCGTCGGAGTTCGACCCCTGCACCCTGCACACCCGCCCCGCCGACGTGTCACGGCGCAGGCGCCAGGCCCGGGGTGCGGCGGTGGCCGGCGTCGCCGCGCTGGCGGTGGTGCTGGCCGTGGTGATCGGGGTCGGCGGCTCGGGGTCGACGGGTGCGGACGCGGCTGCCAACGCCGCGAGCACCGGGCCCGCGCACGCGCCGATCCAGGTGGACGACAGCGCGTGGCAGCAGAGCCCGCGGCTGGACTTCGGCGTCTGGCCGGCGCGCGATGACGGGTCCTCATCCGCAGCGGTCGGCCAGGCGCTCGACGCGTGGACGACACAGCGCCCTGATGTCCTCAAGCTCGGTCCCGGCGCCGCCGCCGGCCCGCCGCTCCAGCCGGTTCACGTGCTGTGGAACGGGCACCTGGACGGCGCGACCGTCGTGCTGCTCTTCGACTCGACACGCCTGGCCCGCTACACGCTCCCCGACGCCCCGACCGCCGACGACCCGGTCCGCCTGGACGTGGTCCGCGCCGACGACTCGGACCCGGCGTCGGCCGGAGCCGTCGTGCTCCGCTCGACCGACGCCGGCGACCGGTGGCTCGTGGCCCCGTGGGTCGACGGCGTCAGTGTCAGGGACCTGCGAATCCCGGCAGCCGCCGCGTCCCCGGCGACCGTCTCCGACGGCGTTACGAACGCGGTGCCCAGCCCGCCGACTTCCGGCTGCGGCTCCTGGCCCGCGCTCCAACTGCACGTGTCCACGACCGCCGGCGGCCAGACCTTCGCGATGACGGACCTCGGCGGCGTGACCGGCACCCACCTCCTGTACACCGCACCGCCGAAGAGCGACCCGACGCAGACCCCGCGCGAGGTCGCGACCCCGGACACCTACGGAGCCGAGTCGCGAGTGGCCTGCAACCTGCCCGCGCTCCAGGGCCAGGACGTGAAGCAGATCGACACCTGGGTCTTCGCGCAGCAGCCACTGCCGGAGTCTCAGGGCCTTGCGTCATGGGTCTGCCTGCGCGCCGACCAATGGTCCGGCAGCGGCTCGGCGACCAGCGAGTTCCTGCCGCCGTCGGCCCAGGCCCCGGCGACCGTGACCGGCACCGAGGCGAACGGCCGGACCTGCTCCGCGCTCGGCCAGAACGTCGTCGCGCAGGCCCGCTGGCGCGCCCCGGACGGCAAGGTCTACCTGCTGGTGGCCGGAACGCGGCACGTCGTGAAGGCCGCGGTCGCGGACCCCGCCGGCAACGTCCGGCAGACCGCCGCGGCGCCCGAGCACACCGCGGCCGTCGTGCTGACCGGCGCGGCCGCCACCACTGGCAGCGGCCTCGGCATCCTCGACACCGGAGGACAGCTGCGGCCGATGGATTCCCAGCCCGGCGGCTAGGGACGAGCAAAAGTCAGAAGGCTGAAATCCCGGGCCGCGCGGCGGAGCCACCACGCGTGGCCCCGCCGTCACTGGTTTCACCATGTGGGCCACGCGCGGTGTTCGGCGTGCCACAATCCTGTCGGGGATTTTATGTAGGACGGGGGAACGGAATGCGGGTCACCATCGCCCATGTGGCGTTGCGGGCCGGGGTCAGCAAGGCCACGGTGTCGCGGGTGCTCAACGGCAAGGGGGAGACGGACGCGGCCACGGAGGCCCGGGTGCGGCGGGTCGTCAAGGAGTTGGGCTACGTGCCCAGCGCCCGGGCGGTGTCGCTGGCCAAGGGCCGGACCGGGGTGGTCGGCGTGCTCGCGCCGACGCTCACGCGGCCGTGGATCGCGCAGGTCATGCAGGGTGTCGCGGATTCGATGGAGCGCAGCGGACACGGCATGATGCTGTTCACCCGGGGCCTGGGCGACGACTCCTTCCGCCGCTTCGCCGGCCACGTCGACGCCAACGCCTTCGACGGCCTGCTGGTGATCGAGCCGGAGGAGACCGCGCCCGCGGTGGCCAAGATGGCCGCCGCCGGCCTGCCCGTGGTCCTGATCAGCGACCGCGACGCCGGCCCCGGCACACCGGTCGTGGCCACGGGGAACCAGCCGGGCGCCCGCCAGGCGGCGGAGCACCTGCTGGCATTGGGGCGGCGACGACCGCTGGTGGTCGGGGGACCGGAGGGCTACGACTGCGCGGTCTCGCGGGTCACGGCGTTCACGGACACGTTCGCGGAGGCGGGCTTCCCGGTGCCGCCGCAGGCCCAGTTCCCCGGCGACTACTCGGGGGAATCGGGCCGCGTGGCCGTGTCGAGCGCGGTGACCGACGGCGTCGAGTTCGACGCGGTGTTCACGCACAACGACCTGTCGGCGTCGGGCGTGCTGCAGATGCTGGGCCAGGTCGGCAGGCCGGTCCCGCACGACGTGGCGGTGGTGACCTTCGACGACGCCGGCCACGCCGCGCATACCGCACCATCGCTGACAGCGGTACGCCGGCCGCTGCGCGAAATGGGCGCCGAGGCCGCGCGGATGCTGGCCGCGGCGCTGGACGGCGGGGCGGCTGCGAGGGCGGTGGAGACGGCAGGGGCGGCAGACGCGGCGGGGCCGGTGGTGATCGCGACGGAGCTGGTGGTGCGGGAATCGACGGTCGGGGCGGGGTGAGGTCCGCTTCGGACGGCGCCGGGCTGAGCTGGCGCGCGGCACGGCGCTCGCGATGGTGCCGGCCGGGCTCGTTTGGTCGGCGGCGGTGAGATTGTGCGTGCAGGCGGCCGATCGGCGGCGGGTACCGACACGCTCGCGATGGTGCCGGCCGGGCTCGCCTGGTCGGCGGCGGTGAGATTGTGCGTGCAGGCGGCTGACCGGCGGCGGGTACCGACACGCTCGCGATGGTGCCGGCCGGGCTCGCCTGGTCGGCGGCGGTGAGGTTGCGCGTGCAGGCGGCTGACCGGCGGTAGGTACCGACACGCTCGCGATGGTGCCGGCCGGGCTCGCCTGGTCGGCCGCAGCGAGATTGCGCATGCAGGCAGCCGACCGGCGGCAGGCACCGACACGGAGAACAGCTGCCTCGGCGATTTCGCGGGTGATGGCGGCCCGAAATCGCCTGCCAGCATGCGCCATGTCCGCCGAAGGCCGGCAGCCCGGGGCAGCGAATCGGCCCCGGCCCCGGCCCCGGTTCCCGGTCGGGTCGCGGGCTCAGTCCCCGGCGACCTCAAGCCGGTAGTAGTACATCCCGCCCTCCTCCTTCACCAGCGCGAACCCGGTCTTGTCCAGCACTCGCTGCGAGGCCACGTTGCTCGCCTCGGTGTCGGCGACCATCGCGCGCACCGCGTCGTGCGACCGGCACATGGCCACCAGCCCGGCCAGCGCCTCGGTCGCGTAGCCGGCTCCGCGCGCGGCGGGGACCAGGCCGTAGCCGAACATCACCTGGCCGTCCTCGTCCGGCGGGCCGTAGAAGCCGATGGTGCCGATCGCGGCGCCGTCGCGGTCGATGCGGTAGCAGCCGAAGGGGCCCGCGTCGTGGCCCGCCTCGGCCGCGCCGAGGAAGCCCTTCACGCCGTCGCGGTCGTCCTGCATCGGGAAGTCCTCGGCCCAGGAGTCGTCGGCGGCGGGGGTGACGTCGACGATGCGGCGTCCCTCCTCGACCGTGAGCGGGTGCAGGCGGAGCCGGTCGGTGTGCAGGTCGGTCATGCGCGTTTTGCCTCCTTGAGGAATCGCCGCACGGTTTCGCGGGCGTTCTGGGTCACATGCTTGCCATGGGTGAAAGCTGCGATCTCGTAGTCCATCTCGCCGAGGACGTCCGCGGTCTTCTGGTTCAGCTTGATGTCGGTGCAGAAGGCGCGGACGCCCCAGCCCATCTTGCGGACGTTCCAGATCGAGTCGCCGGTGATCAGCACGCCGTCGGCCTCGTGCAGCAGCGCCACGTGCCCGGGCGTGTGGCCGGGGGTGTGCACCACGCGCAGGCCGCCGCCGACCGGCAGGACGTCGCCGTCGGCGAACTCCTCGCCGATGATCACCTTCGCGAACTTGTTGCCCTTGCGCCCCAGCAGGTTCAGGAACTTGCCGCCGAGGGTCGAGCCGTCGCGCGGCGGGGCGAAGCCGTCGCGGGCGAACGGGGCGTCGATGGTGCTGATCGAGATGTTGGCGTCAGTGCGCTCCTTCAGCTTCGCGGCGCCGCCGGCGTGGTCGCCGTGCGCGTGGGTCAGCACGATGCGGTGCACGTCCGGGACGCTCTTGCCGATCGCCTTCAGCCCGGCCTCGATCCGCTTCATCGAGCTCGGCATGCCGGTGTCGACGAGCGAGACCCGGCCGTCGTCCTCCACGATCGCGAAGCTGTTGACGAAATCGAACGGTCCGGCCGGAATCCGCCACACCTGGGTGGTCAGCTGGTACGCGGGTTGGCTGGCCATGGTGGAACCTCCTCGACATTCGACAATGTTTTTGCCCATGATGGCGGCACCGGATTGCGCGCGCATTGCGCGGGCGCCGAGTGGGGTCGAAGGGAACGGGGACGTGCGCTACGCGGTGTTGGGGTCTTTGAAGGTCTGGGACGAGGCCGGCATTGAAGTTCCGGTACCTGCGGGGAAGCAGAGTTCGGTGCTGGCCGCGTTGCTGTTGCGCCCCGGACAGGTCGTCGGGTTCGACGCGCTGGTCGGAGCGCTGTGGGCGGACCGGCCGGTCGCCGGCGCGCGCTCCGGGCTGGCCACGTACGTCTCCCGGCTGCGCGCGGTCCTCGGCCCCGAAGGTGCCGCCCGCGTCCGGCACGAAGGCCGCGGCTACCTGTTCGCCCCCGAACCCGGCGACGAGATCGACCACGTGCGCGCCGCCGAGCTGGAGTGCCGGGCCCGCGCCGCAGCCGCCGAGGGCCGCTGGTCGCAGGTCCGGGACGCCGCGACCACGGCGTTGGCGCTGTGGCGCGGCGAGCCGTTGGCGGACGTCGAGTCGGACGAGCTGCGCGGCGAGCACCTGCCGTATCTGGACGAACTACGGATCCGATTGGAACAGCTGCGGATCGACGCGCATCTGGCGTGCGGCGACTTCGACGCGATCCTGCCCTCCTTACGGGCGTTATCCGGCATGCATCCCCTGAACGAGCCATTCCACGAGCGGCATTTTCTGGCCCTGTACGGCGCCGGCCGGCACGCCGACGCGCAGGAGTGGTACCGGCAGGTGCGCCTGCGGCTGCGGGAGGAACTCGGCTCCGAACCCTCCCCGACGCTGCGCCGCTTCTACGAACAGACCCTGCGCGGCGCCGGTGTCAGCACCCTGGTGGAGGAGCTGCTCGGCCCGCGAAGCCGGTCCCGGCCGGTGGAGGCGGTGCCGGAGCTGCCGATGCCGGGGGCGCTCGCCGCGGTCCGCGACGCCGAACTGTCCTCGACGGACCCGCCGTTCCCCGACCAGCTGCCACCGCCGCCGCGCCGCTTCGTCGGCCGCGCCGCCGAGCTGGCGCGGCTGAACGAGGCGATGGACGGCAACCACCCGCCGGAGCTGCCGGGGCTGACGCTGCTGGTCGGGATGGCCGGCGTCGGTAAAACAGCGTTGGCACTCACCTGGGCGCACCGGTCCGCGTCGGCGTTTCCGGACGGCCGGATCTACCTGGATCTGAAAGGGTTCGCCGATCGCGGGGCGCCGCTGACCGTCGATGAATCGGTGCGGATCCTGTTGGACTGCTTCGGGATTCCCGAGCATCGGATGCCGGCTACGGCCGCCGGTCGGGTCGCGTTGTACCGGGCGGTCCTGGCCGACAAGCGGGTGCTGATCGTGCTGGACAACGTCGGGCACTCCGACCAGGTGCGTCCGCTGCTGCCGCCGGCCGGCCCCGCGCAGTTGCTGGCGACCAGCCGGAATGCGTTGGCCAGCCTGGTGACCATCGATTTCGCGCGCACTATGAGCCTGGAGCCGTTGTCGGCGCACGAGTCGCGGGAGTTGCTGAACCTGCGGCTGGGGGCCGCACGCACCGACGGTCACGAGGACGCGGTCGCGGCTATCGCAGAGCACTGTGCTCACCTGCCGTTGGCACTGGTGGTGGCGGCGGGGCGGGCGTGGGTCCGGCCGCACACGCCGTTGGAGGAGCTGGCCGCGCAGCTCAGCGAGATCGGCAGCAGCCTCGGCGCGCTGGACGGCGGGGACACGGCGGTGAACGTGCGCGCCGTGCTGTCGTGGTCGTATCACCAGCTCAGTCCGCGGGCGGCGCGCTTGTATCGGCTGTTGGCGCTGCATCCGGGTCCTGATTCGTCCGTGGGGGCGGCGGCGTCGGTCGCCGGGCTGCCGGTGTCCGACGCGCAGGCCACGCTGACCGAGCTGGTGTCGATGAACATGGCGACGGCGGATGCGGACGGCCGGTATCGGCGCCATAGCTTGCTGGAGGCGTTCGCCGCCGAGCGGTTGGCGGCGGAGGAGAGCGAGGGGGAGCGGGACGCGGCGTTCCGGCGGCTCGTGGACCACTACCTGCGGGCGGCGGTCAGCGCGAACATGTACGGCGCGACGGTCGCGGTGCCGTCTCCGGCGGACCTGCCGCCGCCCGGGCCGGACACGGTGAGCACGTCGATCACCGACACGGCCGGCGGTATCGCGTGGTTCGACAGGGAGCGCGAGGTTCTCAGCGCTCTTGTTCCGGCGGTGGCCGCGGCGGGGTTGGACGTCGAGCTGTGGCAGCTGGCGTGCGCGCTGTCCGCTGGTCTGGCGCGGATCGGGCGCCTGCAGGAGGACGTCGCCAACGCGCGGTTGGCGTTGGACGCGGCGCGGCGGCTGGCGGACCCGGTCGCGCAGGCGCATGTGCACCGGATGTTCGGCCGTGACCTGCCGCGGTTGGGCGATCCCGAGGGCGGGCTGCGTCACCTGGACCTCGCGCTGGAGTTGTATGTCGGGGCCGGGCACGCTCAGGGGATCGCGGAGACCAAGCGGACGGTGGCGAACGTGCGCGTGGTGCAGGGGGATCTGGCGGCGGCGGTCGCGCTGCTGAACGAGTACCTGACATACGCGGAGGCCGCCGAGGATCCCCACGGGCAGGCGATGGGGCTGAACGCGCTGGGCTGGAGCTACGCGCACCTCGGGCGGTTGCCGGAGGCGCTGGTGTGCTGTCGCAAGGCACTGAGGATCAAGCTCGCGACCGACCGGCGGGACCACGTCGGGATTCTGTGGGACAGCCTGGCGCTGGTGCACCACTGGCTCGGTGAGCTGGATGAGGCGCTGGCGTGCTACCAGCGGGCGATCGACGCGTGCCTCGGGGAGGGGGATCGGACGCAGGCGGCGCTGTCATCCATGCGGCTGGGCGACGCGCTTCGCGACCGGGGAGATCACGGCGCTGCCCGGGCCACGTGGCGCGAGGCGCTGGCGGTTTTCGAGGCGGCGCGGCGACCGGAGGCGGAGATGGTGCGGGAGCGGTTGGGCGGGATTCCTCGGCAGCGGTCGAGGTTGGGATCGGGTTCGGGATCGGGGTGAGGTTGTGCTCCCGACCGGCCTCAGGCCGGCGCGAGATGCCGTTCGACGAACGACCGCCACAGCCCCGGAGCATGCTGCGGCGTGTGACTGTGGCGTCCCGCGAAGGCGTGAAGCTCCTTGTCGGGGCCGGCGAAGGCGTCGAACAGGTCGAGTTGCCCTGACCTCGGGAAGAGCTCGTCGTCCCACTGCACGTGGAAGAAGACCGGCGCGGTGATCCCCGAAGCATCGCGGCGCACACGGTCTGGAACGTGGAGCGCCGGATTGAACGCAGTGCTCGACTCCAGGCCGAACTTTCCGAAGACCGCGCAGCGCAGCGACGGTCCGAGTGCGGCTGCGGCGGGGAGGCCGAAGCGGGTGCCCATCGACAACCCGACGTATGCCACCCGCATTCCGTCGGCGATTCCGGCTTCAGCGAGGTGCGTCGTGGTCGCGACCCAGTCGGCGGCGATTCGGTCCAGCACGGTTTCAATGCCCTCGTCGGCGACGCGCGCCTGGTACTCCGCCGGGGTCAGCGGTTGTTGCACGCGGTCGCCGTGGAAGGGGCCGTCGATCGCTGCCGCCGCGTAGCCGGTCGAGGTGAAGCGGGCGGCCAACGCCACGATCCGCTCGCTGTGGCGGTGGCCGCTACCGCCGTGTCCGAGCAGCACCAAGGGGAGAGGTGGTCCTGGGCGCGTGGTCGGAGTCCAGACGGTGGCGGGGACGTCTTCGGTCGGGCGATGGATCAGGAAGGAGCGCTGTGTGGTGTGCGGGCCGATGTGTCGAACGCTGCTCCAGCTCATCGCGCCTGCCGCATCTTTCCCTCCTCCAGATCCTGCACCGCGATCCGCCCCTCGCGCACGGCCAGCGCGTGTTCCAAGCGGTCGAACGTGTGCGAGGGCAGCCGCTCACGCGCGCCGTCGAGGTCGAAGAACCCGTACTCGTCGATCTCGCCGTCCTGCAGTCGGATGCGCGCGATGTCCTCGGGGCCGAGGACGCCGCCGTCGTAGAGGTAGTGGATCAGCGGCGGACGCTCCGCGTCGCGGGGGCGCCAGTCGACCATCAGCAGTGCGCCGGGTTCCGCATCCAGGCCGACTTCCTCCAGCGCCTCGCGGCGGGCGCCGGCGGCGGGGAACTCGCCCTCCTCGACGCCGCCGCCGGGGAAGCTCCAGGTCTTGGTGGGGCGGTAGGACTGCCGGACCATCAGGACCTTGCCGTCCTCGTCGAAGAACAGCATCGTGGCACCGACGATCACCTTCGGCAGGGATGCCGCCCACGCCGCGCGGTCCTGGCCGGTCCCGATCTCCGACAGCCGGGGTGCGCCGGCCTCCACCGAGCGCATGTAGACCCGCCCGATGTGGTCCCGCAGGACTCGTTCGGGGTCGGGGACCACCGTCGCCAGCGCGACTGCCGCCGCCGTGATGACGTCGCAGAGCTCTGCCGCCAGATCGGCCTCGGTGTGGCTGCGGCCCTTGCGCGGGTTCTGGCCGGTGGTGCCGATCAGTGCGGCCGCGGCCTCGCCGGCCTCCTCCGCGACCTTCAGCACCCGCAGCGGGACCGCGAGCGCCGGGTCAGTGTCCGGATGTGAGTCCAGCCAAGCCCTCTGCTGCTGGACCACCTGCCACATCAGCGGCTCTTCCATGCCTCACCAAGCCCTCCTCGGCCGACGTGTGCAGCGCCGATGTCCGCACCGCTGTCGCGCCGATCAACACAGCCAGTATCGCGACCAAGCCCGCCGCCTGGACGGCGACCTGCCGGGCGCGCGGCGCGTAGACGTAGACCAGCCCGATCACCGCGCCGGTCACCAGGCCGCCGAGGTGTCCCTGCCAGGAGGTGAAGCGCGAGGCCAGGACCAGCCAGAGGACGGCGATGACCAGCTGGCGCCGACCGCCGAGGGGATCGAAGTGCAGTTTGCGGCTGAGGACGAAGTACAGGCCGATCAAGCCGAATATCGCGCCCGAGGCCCCGATGGACTGCGTGTAGGGGGCGGTCAGGTAGTAGCAGAACACTGATCCGCCGAGCGCCGACAGCAGATAGGCCGCGATGTACCGCACCTTCCCGATCTGCTGCTCGACCACGACGCCGAACATCCACAGCGAGAGCATGTTGAACAAGATGTGCATCGGCCCCAGCGGCGGCTGGTTCGGCAGGATGTGGACGAACGCCGACGTGATCATCCGGTACCACTCGCCGTGCGCCACCCCGATCGGGTGGTACCCGGGCGGCGGCGACGCCATGGGCTCGTAGAGCGCGTTGTTCGGCCCGCGCATGGCGTCGGAGAGCATGCCGAGCTTGTCCACGACGGAGTGCTGCATCAGTTCCGCCGCGTACACCGCGAAATTGAGCAGGATCAAGGCGATGGTGACCACCGGCCGGGCACCGTCGGACGCGGCCGGCGACCCGAACACCGTCCGCGCCTGGCGCACATCCTTGTTTCCCGCGCGGACACACTCAGGGCACTGAAACCCTACTGAAGCGCTACGCATGCAGTCGGGGCAGATGTACCGATCGCAGCGGGTGCAGCGCACGTGGCTCTCGCGCCCGTCGTGCCGGTAACAGGTGGTGACCGGCACGGTCGCGTCGGGGACGGTCATCGGCGGGAGTCCTCCGGGCGGAGCATCGGAAAGCGTCGGAAGGCGCAACGGGACGGCACACCTTACCGTGCGGCGACCGGCCCACGGCGGGCACAATGCAGGGCCCCGGCCACAAAGCGCGGCCCGTCCGCGCCGGCCGTATGCTGACCGCGATCCCCCCTGATGTGATCATGTCGAGAAGAGACCCCAGTGCCCCGTCGTCCCCGCTGGATGGACCGGCTCACCGCCGCCGCGATACGCGGCGTCTGGGACTGGGCCCGGGTGCGCGGCCGCGTCACCTCCACCAATCCCGGCCGTTACCGCTTCGCGCATCTCGGCCCCGGCGCCGCACTGTCCTTCCCGCTCGGCGCGCTCTACAACGAGCAGTACATGGCGATCGGCGAGGGCACGCTGGTCGGCGAGGGCGTGAGCCTGGCGGTGGGCTGGCCGGGGGAGGACTTCGGCGAGGAGATCGTGCTGCGCATCGGCCGCGGCTGCTCGATCGGCCGCGGCAGCCACATCGTGGCGCACCTGCGCGTGGACATCGGCGACGACGTCTTCTTCGGTCCGTACGTCTACGTCACCGACCAGAACCACGGCTACACCGCGCTGGACACCCCGATCGGCCGCCAGGACCCGGAGGACAAGCCGGTGACCATCGGCGACGGCTGCTGGCTCGGCGTCGGTTCGGTGATCCTGCCGGGGACCACGCTCGGGCGGAACGTGGCCGTGGCAGCCGGCGCGGTGGTGCGCGGATCGTTCCCCGACCACTGCCTGATCGGCGGTGTGCCGGCCCGGATCCTGAGGCGGCACCACGGCGACAACGGCTGGCGCGGAAACCTGTAGCTGATCCGGCACGGCACGGCACGGCGAGAGCGAGCCGATCCCCTTACGCCGAGCGGGCGACCCCCGTCGACTCGCGCACGATCAGCCGCGGCGAGACGTCCACGTGCCGGGCCGGAGCGCTCGGATCGCGCACCAGATCCAGCAGCGTCCGCACCGCCAGCTCGCCGACGGACTCCTTCGGCGGCGACACCGCGGTCAACGCCGGCCGCGTCAACGCCGAGAACTCGTCGTCGTACGCCACGATCGAGATCTCGCGCGGCACCGCGAAGCGCGTCGCGAAGCCGTTCTGCAGCAACGCCAACGCGTCTTCGTCCGAGTGGACCAACAGCGCGGTCGCGTCGGAGTCGCGCAGCCGCTCGGCGAGCGCGTCTATCTGCTCCGGTCCCCACTTCGGCCAGCCGTCGAGGTCCGTGCTGCCGATGATGCGCGGCATCTCCGGCAGCGACAGCGCCGCGGCGGCCTGCTCGAAGCCGCTCAGCACGCTGCGCGAGGTCGGCGTCTCGCCGCGGGCGAACATCGCGATGCGGCGGTGCCCGAGCTCGTGCAGATGCCGGACGGCGAGTCCGGCGCCGGTCTCGTGGTCGGTGCGGACCCACGACGTCGTCGCGGCGGCGGGGCCGTACGACCGCCGCTCCACCAGCACCGTCGGCACGCCCAGCGCGCCGGCCCACTCCACCTCGTCGGTGGGGGCCAGCAGCACGGCCCGCGCCCCGGAGTCCACCAGCCCCATCGCCAGCGAGAGGTCCTGCCCGGACTGGTAGTCCGAGACCGCGACCAGCAGCCGCCCCTCGGGCTCGCGCAGCACCCGGCGCATGCCGTCGACGACCCGGTTGAAGTAGTACGACGACTTCGGGATCAAGGCGCCGACGACCGGCAGGTCGGTCTCCTCGGCCGGGTCCTGGGCGGGCCGCGCCGGGGGCACCGGCTCGGCGGAGGCGGGCAGCACCGCGCCGCCGTGCACCTTGTCCAGTTGTCCGGCCTTGGCCAGCTGGTCCAGGTCGCGGCGGACGGTCACGTCCGACACCCCCAGGATGCCGACCAGCTCGGCGACCTGCACCGACCCGCGTTCGCGGGCCAGGCGCAGGATCAGGGCGTGCCGTCTGGCGGCGAGCACGGACCACCTCCCGGAGCAGAAGCTATCAGTCAGAACCGTTCACAGCATGGGGGTGCGCTGGCGTTCCGGCAAGTTGTAGTTACGTTTTTGTTTGTTTCTCATCGATTCTCATCGAACGTATTGACTTCCGGTTACCTTGTTCTGACACTGGTCCCCGTTGTTCGTTTGCCGTCACATCCGAAAGGCGCCACCGAGGCATGGATCGTCCGACCGTCGTCCTGGCCATGCGCCCGGCGCTGCGTCCGCTGCTGTTCGACGCGGCGGCCGAGGCCCGGCTGGCCGGGCTGGCCGAGGTCGATCCGGCACTGGTGGTCACCGACTTCGGCGATCCGCGGGTGGCCGCCGCGCTGGAGCGGGCCGAGGTGCTGATCACCGGCTGGGACTGCCCGGTGCTGGACGAGGCGGCGCTGGCCCGGATGCCCGCGCTGCGCGCCGTCCTGCACTCCGGCGGCAGCGTGAAGCACCACGTCACCGGCGCCGCGTGGGCGCGGGGGCTGGTGGTCTCCTCCGCGGTCGCCGACAACGCGGTCCCGGTGGCCGAGTACACGCTGGCGATGGTGATCAGCGCGGGCAAGCGGCTGCCGGAGATGGAGCGCGCGTTTCGTGCGGGCAGGGACGGCCGGGACTGGCAGCACTGGTCGCAGGACTTCGGTCCGGTCGGCAACCACCGGCGCGTCGTCGGAGTGGTCGGGCTGTCCCGCGTCGGCCGCCGGGTCGTGGAGATGCTGCGGGTCCTGGACGCGACCGTCCTCGTGCACGACCCCTACGTGCCGGACGAGGAGGTCCTCAAGCTCGGTGCCGTACCCGCCGGGCTCGACGACCTGGTGGCGGCCTGCGACGTGGTGAGCCTGCACGCGCCGAGCAACGCCGAGACCCGGCATCAGATGGACCGGCGCCGGCTGGCCCTGATGAAGGACGGCGCGACGCTGATCAACACCGCGCGCGGTGCCCTGGTGGACACCGCGGCGCTGGCCGACGAGCTGCGGACCGGCCGGTTGTTCGCGGTCGCCGATGTCACCGACCCGGACCCGCTGCCCGCCGACTCCGAGCTGTTCGACCTGCCGAACCTGATCCTGACCCCGCACGTGGCCGGCTCGATCGGCGGCGAGGTGCGGCGCCTGGGCGACTTCGTGCTGGCCGAACTGCTGCGCCTGGCGACCGGGCAAGCCCTGCTCGGCCTGGTACGACCTGAGACCCTGCCGTCCATAGCGTGACAGCATCTTGATAGATCTTGTGTGCCACCCTCACCAGAGAGCGAGACCCGATATGCGTACCAGTAAGAACGTCTACCGAGCCGGCGTCATAGCCGCCGCGGTGGCCGTCTCGGCCGCGAGCCTGTCGGCCTGCGGCAGCTCCAGCAAGCCCGGTACGTCCTCCGGCGGCCAGGCCTCGGGCAGCACCTCGTTCACCTACTGGTCGATGTGGCAGCAGAACGAGCCGCAGGCCAAGGTGATCAAGAAGGCCGCCGACGACTTCACCGCCGCCACCGGCATCAAGGTCAGCATCCAGTGGCAGGGCCGCGACGTCATCACCAAGCTCACCCCGACCCTGCGCACCGGCTCCTCGGCGGACCTGGTCGACCAGTCGGTCAACGCG
Source organism: Catenulispora sp. GAS73 (assembly GCF_041262085.1). Classification (NCBI taxonomy): domain Bacteria; kingdom Bacillati; phylum Actinomycetota; class Actinomycetes; order Catenulisporales; family Catenulisporaceae; genus Catenulispora; species Catenulispora sp. GAS73. The sequence goes on along the minus strand of NZ_JBGCCM010000017.1, from coordinate 156,322 downwards.
CTCGGCGCGCTGGTCGCCAAGGACGCGACCGCCGACCTGAGCACGCTGTACAGCACGCCGGTCAGCGGCGAGTCGCAGACCATCGGGCAGATCATCCCGGACAGCTACAAGCCGTTCCTCAACGACAAGAGCGGCAAGCCGTTCATCGCCCCTTACGAGGTCTCCTCCGAGGGCCTGTGGTTCGACGCCTCCAAGTTCCCCGACCTGGCCGCGAACCCGCCGAAGACCTGGGACGACCTGCTGGCCCTGTTCGCCAAGGCCAAGGGCATGAGCATGACGCCGGTCGCGGTCCCCGGCGACGACAAGTACTGGGTGCTGCTGACCCTCCAACGCGAACTCGGGACCGACGGCCTGAAGAAGCTGGCGAGCGACAAGACCGGCGCCGCCTGGGACGACCCGAAGGTGCTCAAGGCCGCGCAGCTGGTCCAGGACCTGCGGGACAAGGGCGACTTCCTCAAGGGCTACGAGTCCAGCAAGAGCATCGACGAAGAGGGCGACTGGGCCAAGGGCCAGGCCGCCTTCTACCTGTCCGGCACCTGGGTGCCCTCGGAGGCCGCGCCGAACGCCACCGCCGGCTTCAAGTTCGACAGCATTCAGCTGCCGGCGCTGGACTCGGGCAACACCGACACCGGCATCAACTTCTTCGGCTTCGCGGTCCCCAAGACCGCCAAGCACTCCGACGCCGCCGAGAAGTTCATCGCCTTCTTCATGAAGAAGGAGGAGCTGTCCGGCATCTCGTCCCAGGCACTGAACCTGACCCCGCGCGCCGACATCGACCCGCCGGCCCAGCTGGCCTCCATGAGCAAGGCACTGACCGGCACTGTCTACGCCGACCAGGCGCACCTGTCCGTGGACTACGCGGACTGGACCAACAAGATGCTGAACCCTGAGATGATCCGGCTGGTCACCGGCCAGGACAACGCCGCGAAGTTCGTCGCCAACGGCAAGCAGGGCACGATCGACTACTGGAAGTCCGCGTCGTGACCAGCGCCACCGTCGGTGTCCGGCGGGGCCGGCTCCAGGGTTCGCCCCTGGCCCGGCGCCGCCGGCGCGTCTTCGGGCCGTTCCTGGCGCCCGCGCTGATCCTGTACACGGTGCTGTTCATGGTGCCGACCGTGTACTCGTTCTACGCGAGCTTCACCAGCTGGGACGGGTTCTCGAACCCGCGGTGGAAGGGCACGCTGAACTACGACCACCTCAGGCACGACCCGGCGTTCAAGGACGCCTTCTTCAACACCATGAAGCTGCTGTTCGGGTGCGGCATCTTCCTGTTCGTCCTGAGCTTCGCCTTCATGCTGATGCTGCGGGAGATGAAGGGCCGCAAGTTCATCCAGGGCTTCATCTTCCTGCCGCACATCGTCTCCGGCGTGGCGCTGGCCGCGTTCTGGGACTTCCTGCTGAACCACGACGGCATGCTGAACAAGGGCCTGCACTCCTTCGGGATGGGCCCGGTGGACTGGCTCAAGCCGCAGTGGCAGTTCAACGCGATCCTGCTCGCGATCGTCTGGATCAACACCGGGTACTACGTGACGATCCTGATGGCCGGCGTGGACCGGATCCCGCCGTACTACTACGAAGAGGCCAAGCTCGCCGGGACCAACTCCTGGCAGCGCTTCCGGCACATCACGCTGCCGATGTCCTGGGACGTGGTGGGGACCGCGGCGGTGCTGTGGACCATCGGCACGGTGAAGATCTTCGAGTTCATCCTCGCCTTCTCCGGCTCGCAGGGGAACCTGCCGACCACCAACCAGTGGACGTCGGCGATGTACGTCTACGGCGAGACCATCGGCGGCACCTCCCCGATCTACGACTTCGGCCGGGCCTGCGCCGGCGCGGTCGTCACGCTGGTCGCGGTCGTGGTCGTCGTCGTGGTGCTGCGCCGGGTCACCAGCCGCGACCGGCTCGAACTGTGAGGGAGGGCGGGACGACCATGAGCACCGCAACGACCGGGTCCCGCGCTGAGAGCGCGGAGCGGGACCCGAAGACCCCGGCGGCGGCCCCCGCCGGCCGCCGCCGGGTGCCCTGGGCCCGGCTCCCGGGCGCCGCGCTGATCTGGGTGTTCGTCGCCTTCTGCGCGTTCACGTTCCTGTTCATCCTGCTCAGCTCGCTCAAGTCGAGCTACAACGTGCTGAACCACCCGTTCCGGCTGCCGACCGAGCTGAAGTTCTCCAACTGGAGCAAGGCCTGGCACGACGGCGGCTTCGGGCCGGCGTTCGTGAACTCGGTGGTGGTGGTCGTGGTGGCCGCGGCCGGGACCGTGCTGCTGGCCTCGCCGGCGGCGTACGTGCTGGGCCGGAACCAGAACCGGGTCTCCGGCGGCGTGAGCATGTACTTCGTGCTGGGACTGGGCATCCCGATGCAGATCATCGTGCTGCCGCTGTACTCGATCATGGCCAAGATGCACCTGATCGACAACCTGGCCGGGCTGATCGTGCTCTACATCGTGGTGAACCTGCCGTTCACGGTGTACCTGCTGATGTCGTTCTTCGCCTCGCTCCCGGGCGAGTTGGAGGAGGCCGCGGCGCTGGACGGCGTGGGGCCGGGCATGACGTTCTGGCGGATCATGCTGCCGCTGGCGCGCGGCGGGCTGATGACGGCGCTGACGCTGGTCGCGATCGCCTGTTGGAACGAGACGTTCCTGGCGCTGATGTTCCTGCAGACCAACGACAACTTCACGCTGCCGCTGGCGTTGGTCAACTTCCTGACGCAGCAGCAGTTCACCGGCGAGGACTTCGGCGTGATGTTCGCCGGGGTGTCCATCGCGGTGCTGCCCATGCTCGCGCTTTACGCGTGGCTCGGGCGCCGGATCACCGAGGGCCTGACTCTCGGAGCGGGGAAGTAAGTCTCTTCATTCACGCACCACCATCCCACTGGAGGTACGTACCTGTGAAAGCGCAACTGCGCGCTTCGCTCTCGGCGCTGGGGGCGATGACCCTCGGCGCCGTCGGCCTACTGGCCGTGACGGTCCCGACCGCGCACGCAGCCGGGACCGTCTATTACGTGGACTGCTCGGCCGCTTCTGGCGGCGACGGGTCCTTCGGATCGCCGTGGAACGCCCTCACGGATCCTGACGGACACGTCTTCAGCGCCGGCGACACGCTGTCCTTCAAGGCCGGGACGACGTGCGACGGCACGCTGACCCCGCAGGGCTCCGGCGCCTCGGGTTCGCCGATCACGATCAACGGCTACGGTTCCGGCGCCGCGCCGGTGATCGAGGGCGGCGGCGCGACCGAGGCCACAGTGCATCTTGTCGACCAGAGCTACTGGACCATCAGTGGTCTGAAGGTGCAGAACAGCTCGTCCACTCGCGCGCAGCACGAGGGGATCCTGGTCGAGGTCGCAGGTCCGGCGAACCGGGCCGGGATCTCCATCACCGGCAACGAGGTCGCGAACGTGGCCGGCTGGGGCGACAAGACCGGGACGAACGCGTCGTGGTTCTCGTACTCGGCGGGCATAGCCGTGCGGGTGGCTACCGGGTCCGGCGTGTTCAGCGGCGTGTCCGTGACGAACAACAACGTGCACGACACCGGGGGCGGCGGCATCAAGGTCGAGGGCGAGACCTCGGCGATGAGCACCGGCGTCTACATCGGGCACAACACCGTCACCGACGCCGGCGGCGACGGGATCGTGGTGCACGACAGCGACTCGCCGCTGGTGGAGTACAACACGGCGACGGATCTGGGGCTCGGGGCGTATCCGTTCACGGCCGGGAACTTCGCCGGGATGTGGCCGTACCACTCGAACAACCCGACGTTCCAGTACAACACCGTGGGATCGCAGACCGGGGTGGTGAACGACGCGACCGCGTGGGACTGCGACATGAACAACACCGGGACGTGCCTGTACCAGTACAACTACTCGTACAACAACGCCGGCGGCTTCTACCTGGACTGCCTGTCCGGCTGCGGCGGGTCGGCGACGACGACGAACGCGGTGCTGCGGTACAACATCTCGCGCGACGACTGCCGGTTCACGAACTCCAGCACCGGGACCGGGACGCACTACATCTACAACAACACGTTCTTCTGCCCGGGCAAACCGATCACGGACACGCTCGGCGGGAACGTGGTGTGGCAGAACAACATCTTCGTGGCTCCGACGGCGTCTTGGGCGTCGGATTCTTCGGCGCGGTTCGCTTCCAACACGTACTTCGGAGGCGTGGCGGCTCCGTCGTCCGGTGACTCGGCGGCGCATACCGCGGACCCGCAGCTGATCAATGATGCGGCGGGCACGCTGGCGATCAAGCTGCACACGACGTCGCCGGAGCTCGGTAGCGGCGTGGTCGTGGCGAACAACGGCGGTAAGGACTTCTTCGGCAACGCGGTGTCCGCCACCGCCGCCCCGAACCGCGGTGCTTACAACGGGTCGGGCGATGACAGTGTTCTGCCGTTCTCGGCGGCGTTGAACGACACGGCGGTCACCTCCGACGCGAACCGCTGGGCTGGAAGCCTGAACTCGGCGACGCAGAGTGGCAAGAGCTACTCGGCGACGGCGCTGGCCAACGCTGGTCTTGGCGCCGGCGCGGATGTCACGGCGGCGGGCGTCGACTTCGGACCCTGGCACCCGCAGGCTCTGGACGCGACGGACAACGTGATCGCCACCGGCCAGACCATCGCGGTCACGGGAAGCGGGACGAAGGTCGGGTTCCTGGGCTTCAGCACGACGCACGGCGTCAACGAGAGCGGGACGCTGCACTTCACGGACGGCACGTCGCAGCCCTTCACGCTGACGCTGTCGGACTGGACGGACACCACCCCGGCGGCCGGCGACACGGCGGTCGCGACGGCGACGTACGCGAACCAGCACACGTCGGCGTACAACGGGAGCACGACGACGGTGACCGGGTCGTTCTCGGTGTGGGCGTACACGGTGGCGCTGCCGCCGGGGAAGACGCTGGCTTCGGTGACGCTGCCGAACCTGGTGGCTTCGGGCGCGACGTCGCAGCACCTGTTCGCGATCGCGGTGGGCTGACCGACGCCGCGTCGGGCGGCGTTCGCCCCGTGGTTCGCGACGCGCCGGCACCGGCTCAAGCCGACAACATCAGTTGCCGGGTCGGTGCCGGTGCCGGCCGGCGCGCGCGACGCGAGGTGGGGGGATCAGGGGTGGTACTTCTCCTCGACCGACGCCACGTCACCGGTCTTCCGGTTCATGGTGACCCGGACTTTCACGCTGTCGGTCTTCGCGGCCGTCTCCAGCTGGTCCTCGGTGCACTTCGTGGTGCCGTAGTCATCCCCGCCGATGGTCACATTGCCGTTGGGTCCGCCGCAGATCGCGGCCGCGCCCAGGATCCGAGTGGCGTCCGAGACGTAGAACCCCCGGTCCGTGCTGCCATCGTCGGGGTGGACGAGGAACTTGCCGGGCGCGAGGTACTGCAGCGTGCCGACGACCGTGACGTGGTCACCCGCGTTGGCGACGCCGCCCGCGTTCGATGTGGTCGAGCTGCTCCTGGCGCTGGGCTGGGTGGTCGGCCGGGCGGAAGGCGAGGTGGTGGCGGCGTTCGCTGCCGTCGTACTGGTGGCGCCGCTCGCCGGTGTCGTCGTGGCCGACGACACCGGCGCGGCCTGGTTCGTCGACGTACTGGTGGCCGCTGCCGCGGTCGGCTTCGAGCTGCTGCTGCCGCACGCGGCAAGGCTCCCGGCCAATGCGGCTACTGCGATGATCTCAGCGATACGCATCCGCGCCATGACAACCCCTTCGTGATGGATTTTGCTCACATCGACATGACGGGTCGGGCGGAGACTGGTTGTCATAGGGCTGATAACGAATCGGTCACGATGCCCCGCGGCGGGGTCGGCGGTGACCCCTTAGGCCGCCGAAGCAGGCGTCTGTGGTTCGGCCGCGATCGCCGCCGCCGTGCCACGCGTCCGCTGCAGGATCTCCTCGCGCGTCAGGTACACGTCCGTGTACTCGAAGTCGCGGAGCGACGCGGCGCGCTCGGCCTGGAAGCCGGTGCGGACGAAGTCGTCGCCGACCAGGGAGTTCAGCAGCCAGCCGGCGGCGGTGCGGAAACGGGCCGCGAAGGTGCGCAGCGCCATGATGTGGTAGCCGCGGGCCACGATCTGCGCCGGCAGGCCCGACAGGGGGATGCCCATCGGCTTGCTGACCGCCTTGAGGCCGCCGAGGTCCACGACCAGGCCGAGGTCCTTGTGGCGGTAGTCCTTCAGCGGGAAGCCGCGGACCGCCGCCATCACGTTCTCCGCCGCGGCCCAGCCCTGGCGCATCGCGTGCTGGGCGGTCGGGGGGCAGATCGCGTCGCCGCCCTTGGCCAGGTCCGGGACGGCCGCCGCGTCGCCGAGGGCGAAGACGCCCGGCAGGTCCGGGACCGTCAGGTCGGGGTTGACCACCAGGCGGCCGCGGTTGGTGGGGGCGCCCATGGTGGCGATCAGCGGGCTGGGGGCCACGCCGGCGGTCCAGATCAGGGTGCGGCAGGGCAGGACGCGGCCGTCGGTCAGGGTGACGGTGTCCTCCGTGCACTCCGCGACCGAGACGCCGAGGGAGATGTGCAGGCCGCGCTTGCGCAGGATCTTCAGCGCCTTCTCGCCGAGCTTGTCGCCGAGTTCGGGCATCAGCTTCGGGGCGATGTCCACCAGGTGCCACTTGACCAGGCTGCCGTCCAGGTTCGGGTAGCGCTTGACCGCCTCGGTGGTCAGCCGCTGGAGGTACGCCGCCGTCTCGGTGCCCGCGTAGCCGCCGCCGACCACCACGAACTGCAGCCGGGACTCGCGCTCCTCGTCCGTCGTGGCCACCGCCGCCAGGTCCAGCTGGGCGATCACGTGGTCCCGGATCCACGCGGCCTCGGCCAGCGTCTTCACGCCGACCGCGTACTTGTCCACGCCGGGGATGTTGAACTGCCGCGTCACGCTGCCCGGGGTGAGCACCAGGTAGTCGTAGCGCTCGACGATCTCCTCGCCGTCGATCTTGCGCACCACCACCGACTTGGTCTCGGTGTCGATGCCGATCGCGCCGCCGGGGATCAGGACCGTGGTCTTGAGCATCCGGCGCAGCGAGACCGCGACCGCCTGCGGCGTCAGCACGCCGGAGGCGACGTGCGGCAGCAGCGGCAGGTACAGCTGGTGGTTGACCGCGGACACCAGGCGGATCTCGGCGTCATCGAGGGAGAGCTTCTTCTCCAGCTTGTGCGCGCACTCGGTGCCCGCGAAGCCGCTGCCGACGACGAGTATCTTGGGGCGGCTCATGGCGGTTGTCTCATCTCCCGTGGCGGTGGGCGGGTGCGGTGCCGGCCGGACTTGCGTCCAGCGTGGAACGTGCGGCGGACCGGCGCATCTCGACCAGGGCGATTTGTGCCGGATGGGTGAGAAGATCACTTTACTCGGGGCGATCTTCCCCTGGCCGCCGGGGTCCCCCGACTGTACGCAGCCCGATGTACAGCAGGCGCGCAGGTCCGCCATCTGGTCGGTGAACGCTCGGCGGACGGCTTTCTATCACCCGGTCGGTGGGACCATGACGAGCATGTACCCAGCACCGCCGCCCGCACGCGTGTCCGACGCCCGGATCCGCGATCTCGTCGCACGCTACCTGGAGCACTCCCCGGACCAGGCCGAACGCCTCCGGCCGTGCACCGACGCACTCGCCGAGAGCACCCACCTGACCCACCGCCGCACCCTCCCGGGCCACGTCACCACCGGTGCCTTCGTCGTCGACGCCGACGGCCGGCTCCTGCAGATCGCGCACAAGAGCCTCAACCGCTGGCTCAACCCCGGCGGCCACACCGAGCCCGAGGACGCCAGCCTCGCCGACGCCGCCTGCCGCGAACTGCTGGAGGAGACCGGCCTCGGCACCGAGCACGTCACCCTGCTGGGCGACCCGGACCTGCCGCTGGCCATCGACGCGCACCGGATCCCGGCCAACCCGGCCAAGGACGAACCAGAGCACTGGCACTTCGACTTCCGCTACGCCTTCCGCCTCAACGGAACCCCCGGCACGGCCACGGTCGAGCTCCAGCTCGACGAGGTCGACGACCACCGCTGGATCCCCTACGAGCAGGCCGGTCTCGGCGAGGACACCGCCCGGCTGGCCGCCGTCCTGGCCGGCGCCCCGGCCGACTCCGCCGACTCCGCCGCCCCGGCCGTCGCCGATGTCACAAACCGCGCCGCGGAAAGGTCATAGCAACGACCGCAAACGATGCGGGCGTATGACCGATAGGGGACGGCAGTGCACAGCGACAGCACCGAATGGCTCGCCGAGCGCTTCGAGGAGAACCGGCGCCATCTGCGGGCCGTCGCTTTCCGGATGCTGGGCTCCCTGTCCGAGGCCGACGACGCCGTCCAGGAGTCCTGGCTGCGCCTGAGCCGTCAGCGGGGCGCCCGCGCCGACGCCATCGACAACCTGACCGGCTGGCTCACCACGGTCGTCGCCCGCGTCGCCCTCACCATGCTGAAGGCGCGCAGCCGCGAGGAGTCGCTGGAGGCCGTCCACATCCCCGAGCCGATCATCTCGCCGGAGGACGGCCTGGACCCCGAGCACGAGGCGCTGCTCGCCGACTCCGTCGGCCTGGCCCTGCTGGTGGTCCTGGAGACGCTGCGACCGGCCGAGCGCCTGGCGTTCGTGCTGCACGACATGTTCGCCGTCCCCTTCGAGGACATCGCGGCGATCGTCGACAAGAGTCCGGCCGCCGCACGCCAGCTGGCCAGCCGTGCTCGGCGCCGTGTCCAGGGCGCCGACGCGGTGCCGGATCCGGACCTGAGCCGCCAGAAGGAGGTCGTCCGGGCCTTCTCCGCGGCCTCCCGGGGCGGCGACTTCGCCGCGCTGGTCGCGGTGCTGGACCCGGACGTCGTGCTGCGGGCCGACTACGGCAGCCTGCCGGCCGGCCTGAAGCTGCTGCGCGGCGCCGAGGCGGTGGCCAAGCAAGCGCTGATGTTCGCCCGCTTCGCGGCCCACGCCCGACCGGCGCTCGTCAACGGAGCGCCGGGGCGGGTGACGGTCGTGGACGGCAAGCCGGTGGCGGTCATGGGCTTCACCGTGGTGGAGGGCCGGATCAAGGAGATCGACATCCTGGCCGATCCGGAGCGGCTGGCGGAGCTGGACCTGGCCTTCTTCGAGGTCTGATCCGTCGTCTCAGGGTTCTGACCGTGCCGACTACGGCCAGACCAGGTTGTAGGTGAACGCCACGGCCAGGAAGGACACGGCGCCGACCGCGGTCAGCGAGTACGCGATCCGCCCGACCGGCCGCCACCAGCCCAGCTTCCACGCCGCGGCGCTCCCGGCGATCAGCCCGACGGTGCACAGGGCCAGCAGCGCGTTCACCACCAACAGCGAGGTCAGTGTTGAGGACCCGAGGATCAGCTGTTCGTAGAACGCGTCGCTGTCCCCGGTCACCGACACGAACCCCGCGACGAACAGCGTGGCCAGCCCACCGGCGACCCAGGCGAGCATCCGGGCGCCCCGTGCCCACCGCGAGTGCGTCGGCCGCTGCCGCACGCGCCGCACCAGAGCCAGGACCGGGAAGCCGAGGAACGCGGCCGCGAGGATCCCGGCGCCACCGTAGAGCATCGGCAGGTGCAGCGTGGGGGAGTTGTACCAGTCCAGCTTGTAGTAGGCGTCGGTGGGATCGATGGAGGTCGCGAGGTGGCCGTGGCCGTCGAACACCAGCCGGTCCTGGCCGCCCTGCTCGGCGAATTCGCCGCTGCCGAGCGGGATCCAGCGCTGGTCACCGATCTTCGGGTTCTGCGACAGCCCGTTGGTGGTGACGGTGCCGTCGCCGTTGGCGGACACCGTCACCGAGGACACCAGCCCCGCGACCCGGGTGAGGTCTCCCCGGCTCACCTGGTCGCTGCGGTAGGTGCCGGCGTAGCTGCCGAGCTTCGGGTCCTTGGCGGCAGTCGGGGCGATGGGGGTGGCGGTGTTCGGGAAGGCTGTGCTGTTGGAAAAAGCCGTGTCGACGATCTGATTGATCAGGGCCTTGCCATCCCACTGCGCGATCCGGTCGGTGCCGTCGCCGTTGTAGATCACGTATATGCCGACGCCCTTGTCCGGCAACAGCGCCATGTCGCTGTGGAATCCGGGGACGTCGCCGTCCTTGAACAGGATCCGCTGGCCGTCCCGCGGCCGTTCCTCGAAGAGGTACGCCATGCCGGGCAGCCGCGGGTCCATCGTGAAGTGCCGCTGCTGCATCAGATCCGCGACCCCGCTGCCCAGCCGCGGATCCTTCGCCAGCTGCGCCATCATGAACTTGCCCATGTCGGTCGCGGTGGCGGCGGTGCCCGCACCGGTCGGGGACCAGCCGCCGTACTGGCCGTCCTCGGCGACCCAGCCGCCGCCCTCGGGACGGTAGCCCTTGGCCAGGTTCGCGTCGAAACCGGCCGGATGCGGCTGCTGGAAGGTCGAGGCGTCCATCTGCAGCGGCTGGAACACGTGGTCCTGGATGTACTGCGCGAACGGCTCGCCGGAGACCGTCTGGACCAGGTATCCGGCCAGCGCGACGCCGTAGTTGTCGTACGCGGCCAGCGTCCCGGGCGGACGCACCCGGGCCGGCCTGCTGTCCTGGAGGAACTGGCCGAGCGGCGGCACCTTCGTGGGGTCGCTCACCGCCACGCCGAACGGGTCCGCGTCGAAGCCGGCGGTGTGGGTCATCAGGTTCTGGACGGTCACCGGGTGGCCCGGGAACCCGTCCGGGATCTTGAAGTCCTTCAGGTAGGTGTTCACGTCCGCGTCCGGATCGAGCTTGCCCTGCTGGACCAGCTGCGCGACGGCGGTGGCGGTGAAGACCTTGGCCACCGAGCCGGTGAAGAACTCGGTGCGCACCGGGTCCACCGGCGCGTTGGTGGCGGTGTCGGCGACGCCGTAGCCTTGCGCGAAAACGGTCTGCCCGCCGGCCACCACGACTACCGCCGCGCCGGGGATCTTGTCCGTCGCGAGCTGCGCGGCGACGGTCCGGTCTATGAGCGGACCGACGCCCGAGAGGTCCGGGGCGGCGTTGGCGGCCGCGGCGTGCGCGACGGAGCCGGACAGCGTCGAGGCGGCGAGAGCGACGCCGGAAACGATGGTCGTCCACATGCCCCACAGCCTCGCCGGGCGGGGCGCCGACGGTCACGGGCTGTAGTACCCCTCCTGGAGGTGTAGGTAGGTACACCCCACACTGGGTGTGTAAGCCCCTCGCCCGGCCGTGGCCCGAACCCGAGACTTGAGGACATGACGAACACCAACAAGCGATGGAGCGCCGTCCTGGAGGGCGGGTTCTGGTTCTTCGTGATGCTGGTCCCGATGCTGCTCGCCTACGTCGCGCTGGCGCTGGTGGCCGGTCTGGCCGGCATCGGGCTCGGCCTGCTCATGATCCCGCCGGTCGCGGTCTACCTGCGCTGGCTGGCCGACCTGCGCCGCAAGAAGGTGCGGGCCTGGCGGGGGATCGAGATCCCCGAGCCTTACCGGGCCGCCCCCGAGTTCGGCAGCGGGTTCTCCGGCTACTGGGAGAAGGTCCGGTTTCACGGGACCGACCCGGCGTTCTGGCGGGACGCCGCGTGGGTGATGACCGACCCGGTCGTCGGGGCGTTCCTGGCCGTGCTCCCGATCGCTCTGGTGGCCGAGGGCCTGTACGGCATCGTCATCAGTGCCCTCTGGAACCTGTTCGTCAACCACGGCTTCAACGACTGGTACGGCTTCATCCACGTCCACCACGGCAACGAGGGCCTGCGCTGGGCCCCGGCGGCGCTCGGCGTCCTGGAGATCGCCCTGGGCGTGGCCATCGCGCCGAAGATGCTGGAGTGGCACGCCCGCTGGTCCCGCGTCCTGCTGGCCCCGACGCCAGCGCAGGTCGAGGCGCGGATGCGGCACCTGACCCAGACTCGGGCCGACGCGGTGGACACTCAGGCCGCCGAACTGCGCCGGATCGAGCGCGACCTGCACGACGGCGCGCAGGCCCGGCTGGTCGCCATGGGCATGCACCTCAACGCGGCCTCGCAGCTGCTTGAGCGCGACCCCGAGGCGGCGCAGAAGCTGCTGCTGGAGGCCCGCGACTCCTCGGCCAAGGCCCTGTCCGAGCTGCGCGACCTGGTCCGCGGCATCCACCCGCCGGTGCTGGCCGACCGCGGCCTGGTGGACGCGGTGCGGGCCACGGCCCTGGACTCGCCGCTGGACGTCCAGGTGCACGCCGAGGTACCCGGCCGGCTGGACGCCCCGCTGGAGTCGGCGGCGTACTTCGCGATCAGCGAGGCCCTGACCAACGTGGCCAAGCACGCCCACGCCTCGCACGTGTGGATCGACATGCGGGTGGTGTCCGGGCTGCTGAAGATCACGGTCAGCGACGACGGGATCGGCGGCGCCGACGCCGCGCGCGGCAGCGGACTGCACGGGATCGAGCGCCGGCTTGCTACCTTCGACGGGATCCTCGCCCTGAGCAGCCCGCAGGGCGGACCGACCGTAGTGACCATGGAGCTGCCGTGCGCGTCGTCCTCGCCGAAGACCTCTTCCTCCTCCGGGACGGCATGATCCGCCTGTTGGAGGCGTACGGGTTCGAAATCGCGGCGGCCGTCGGCGACGGCCCCGCGCTCGTCGAGGCGCTGGTGACTCAGCGCCCCGACGTGGCGGTGGTGGACGTGCGCATGCCGCCGACGTTCACCGACGAGGGACTGCGCGCGGTGCTGGAGGCCCGGCAGGCCGTGCCGGGCCTGCCGGTTTTGGTGCTCTCGCAGTACGTCGAGCAGCTTTACGCCGGCGAGCTGCTGGCCGACGGCGCGGGCGCGATCGGCTACCTGCTCAAGGACCGGGTGTTCGACTCCGACAGCTTCGTGGACGCGGTGAAGCGGGTCGCGGCCGGCGGCACGGTGATGGACCCCGAGGTGATCTCGAAGCTCCTGGCGCGCGGGGCCCGCAAGGAGCCGCTGGCAGAGCTGACCGACCGGGAGCGCGAGGTGCTCTCGCTGATGGCCGAGGGCCGGTCGAACGCGGCGATCGCCGAGCGGCTGGTGATCACCGAGCGGGCGATCGCCAAGCACACCTCCAACATCTTCATGAAGCTGGGGTTGCCGGAGTCCTCGGACGACAACCGTCGGGTGCTGGCGGTGCTGGCTTATCTGAAGGCATGACGGGGGCCGTGCCCGGAAGCGTGCCCAGAAGCGTGCCTGGAGGCGTCTCCTATATATAAGGACTCTCTATTGGTGCCTCCGCTCGGAGGAGTCAGAGTCCTGAGGCACCGGTGGCGTCGACCACGCCGCCGCTCACCCAGCGGCCGTCCTCGCTCGCCAGGAACGCCACGACCGCGGCGACGTCGTCCGGCTGCCCGATGCGGCCGAGCGCCGAGATCGACGTCGCCCACTGCTCGGCTTCCGCGTTCCCGCGTAGCCAGCCGGCGTTGACGTCGGTGTCGATGATGCCCGGCGCGACGGAGTTCACCGTGATCCCGCGCGGGCCCAGGGCCACGGCCAGGTTGCGGGTGAGGTTGTCCAGGGCGCCCTTGGTCGCGGCGTAGGCGATGATGTCGGGCTTCGCGACCCGGCTGACGCCGCTGGAGATGTTGACGACGCGGCCGTGGTCGCGCAGCCGGGGCAGGGCGCCGCGCACGACGAACAGCGGCGCGCGGACGTTGACCGCGAAGACTTCGTCGAACTCGTCCTCGGTCAGGCCTTCGAGGTCGGAGCTGCGGCCGATGCCGGCGTTGTTGACGACGATGTCGACGCCGGCGCGGCCGGTCGCCTCGTCGTAGGCCTGCCAGAGCCGGTCGGCGTCGCCGTGGCTGCCGAAGGGGGCGTGGAGGGCGATCGCCGTCCCGCCCTTCTTCTCGATGCCGGCCACGGTGTCCTCGGCCGCCGCGTGGTCGCGGGCGTAGGTGAGGACGACGGTGGCGCCGTCGTGCGCCAGGCGCTCGGCGATCGCCCTGCCGATGCCGCGGCTGCCGCCGGTGACCAGGGCGTGCTTTCCCTGCAAGGACATGGTCTCCCCTTTTTTGAGTGATCGACCAAGAAGTCGTTGTGCGGCACGCTAGCACAATTTTTGGTCGGTCGTTCTACAATGGTTCGGTGAGCGCTTCTTCCAACGCCGATGCCGACGCCGGTACCGGTTCCCGCCGCGGTCGGCCGCGCGGCTTCGACCGCGAGGCCGCGGTGACGGCTGCGACGCGGCTGTTCTGGGAGCGGGGGTACGAGGCGACGTCGATCAGCGATCTGACAGAGGCGATGGGCATCCGCTCCGGGAGCCTGTACGCGGCGTTCGGGGACAAACCGGCGTTGTTCCGGGAAGCGTTGGTCGCGTATGGGGAGTCGCCCTACGGGGCGTTCGTGAAGGTGGCTTTCGCTGAGGAGGCGACGGCCTTCGGTGCTGTAGCGCGGATGCTGCGGGAGGCGGCGCGGGTGTTCCCGGATCCGGTTCATCCGGCCGGGTGCATGACGATCAACGCCGCGACCAACGTCTCGCCGGCGAACGTCGAGGTGCAGGAGATGTTGCGGGATCAGCGGAATCGGAACATCGCGATGATGGCTGACCGGTTGCGGGCCGGGCAGCGTGCCGGGGAGTTGCCGGCGTCGACGGATGTCGATGCGCTCGCCGCGTATTACGCCGCCGTGTTCCAGGGGATGTCGCAGCGCGCGCGGGATGGCGCGAGCGAATCAGAGCTCTCGCAGACGGCTGAGTTGGCGTTGGCGGTGTGGCCTCGGGGCTGAGGCCTGCTTTTACTGGACTTATTTGGTGCCGGGGTCGGCGTAGCCGTGGGTGAAGGCGTACTGGACGGCCTGCGCGCGGTCGCGGCAGCCGGTCTTGGTGAAGATGCGATTGATGTGCGACTTCACGGTCGCCTCGCCGACGAAGAGCTTCTTGGCGATCTCGCGGTTGGAGTGGCCGGCGGCGATGAGGCGCAGGACGTCGGCCTCGCGAGGGCTGAGGTCGTCGGCGGCTTCGGGTTCCGCGCCGGGGGATCTGGCGGCGCCGTTGGCGGTGGCTCCGGCGGCCGTGCTCGCGCTGCCGCCGGTAGCGGCTGCCAGCAACTGCCGCTGCACGGCCGGATCGAGAATCGCCTGCCCGGCCGCCGCCGCCTTCACCGCACGCTCGATGTCGGCCCGCGTCGCGGCCTTGGTGAGGTAGCCGAGCGCGCCGGCCCGCAGGGCGCCGACGATGGAGGCGTCGTCCTCATAGGTGGTCAGGACGACGACGCGGATGTCCGGATTCGCCGCGAGGATCGTCGAGGTCGCCTCGATACCGTCGGCGCGCGGCATGTTGAGATCCATCAGCACGACGTCCGGAGCCAGCTCCGCGGCCAGCGCCGCCGCCTCCAGCCCGTCCCCGGCCTGCCCGACCACACTCACCTCGGACATGGTCTCCAGCAGCAGCGCGAGACCTTCCCGGACCGCGGCTTGGTCGTCGGCGATGAGTACACGGATCTCGGTCACCGTGGGATTGTCCCGCAGATGGCCGCACGGCGCGCGCCCTGGCTCATCGTCGGGCGGGGAGAGCGCCCGCGCTCAGCCCGACGAACCAGCCGCCGCGGGCGTGTCCGCATGCCGCCCTTTGCCAGCCGGTTCGCGAGCGAGCCGCCCGCCGCCTCAGTCCGGCGCCTTCGGCTCGGGGCGAGCGACTGCTCCGGTGCTCGTGCTTGTGCTTGCGCTCGGCCCCGGCACGGACCGGTCGCCGTGGTTGCGTGCTCGCCGGCTGGCGTCCTCGGTCTGGCGCGCTAGCTGTTCCGGTGCTGCGCTCGCGCTCGGCCCCGGCACGGACTGCTTGCTGCGGTTGCGTGCTCGCCGCCCGCCGCCCTCAGTCCGGCGCCTTCGGCTCGGGGCGAGCGAGCTGCTCGTGCTCGTGTTCGGATCCGGTCGGACTGGCTGCTGCGGTTGCGTGCGCGTCCGGGAACTTGCCGGCCAGCGCCCTCAGCCGGGCACGACCGCCCGCACCGACCAGTCGTCCCCCTCCCGCCCGGCGTCCAGGCTGCCGCCGACTAGCTCCATGCGCTCCCGCAGCCCGTTGAGGCCGTAGCCGCCGCCGGAGTTCGTCAGCGGGCGTGCGGCGTCGGACTCGGCGAGTTCGTTGGTCACCGTCAGGCGGACCGCGTCCGGGTCGTAGCGCAGGTGTACCGCTGTCGCCTTGCCCGGGGCGTGCTTGCGCGCGTTCGTCACCGCTTCCTGCGCTGTGCGGTACAGGGCGAGTGCGGCGTCCGCCGGGAGTTTGCGGGGTTCGCCGATCGTGGTCATCGTGCCGCCGTCGGCCTCGACCATCGTGCCGATCATCTCCGACAGCGGGCCGATGTCCTCGCGCAGTGCGTGGACCGCGCGGCGGCTCTCGACCAGGCCTTCGCGCGTCAGCTGTCCGGCGCGCTCGACGCAGCGCACGGCCTTCTCGATGTCCGGGTTCTCCTGCGTCAGCAGTGCCTGCGCGGCCTCGACCTGCATCGCCAGGGCGCCGAGCGAGTGCGCCAGGATGTCGTGGATCTCGCGGGCGATGCGGGTGCGCTCGCTGAGGACCGCCGCCGCGGTCTCGGCCGCCGACGCCCGGAGGGTCTGCTCCAGCAGTTGCTCCGCCTGGTTCGCGCGCTGGGCGATGGCGTAGCGGATCATGCCCATGGCCAGTGCGGTGCCCAGGATGACGGTGAAGCCCAGCACCGCGGTCGTCGAGCCGCCGATGACGAGCGCGGACACGGTCAGCGAGAGCGCCCCGGCCACCGTGACCGCCGTCGAGACCGGTGGCGCCAGGTTCGAGCCCGCGGAGAACGCCGCGACCGCCGGGACGACGATCGCCGGGCCCTGCTGCAGGATCGACAGCAGGCCGCCGCTGACCGACAGCAGCGCCAGCGGGTACTCCAGCGGCCACTTGCGGATGTCGAAGGTGATCATCCCGATCCACGCCACCGCCACCACGCCGAGCGCGAAGGTGATCGCCAGTCCGCGCTCGTGCAGCCCCGGCTTGGGGTTCACCCCGAACAGGGTCAGGCTCAGCGCGACCAGACCGCCGGTGCGCAGCGCCTGGATGCCCCAGAAGTAGGCCTTGCGGTCCATCATGTTCACGTTCAGCGCTGCCATGTCCCGATCTTCTCGCCTCCCGGCCGTCCGACGCTTCCAACCGGGGGTGGAATGTGGGTGGAAAGCCCGGCGGCGGCCTACTGTGCTCAGTGTGGGCAAGCGTCGCGTTCTCCCCGGTGTGTTCTCCCACACCTGGCATTACCAAGCGGTAGCTTGGCGAACTACGCTGGCTCCGACCCCCATCGCGGCGCCGACCGCGCGGCCCTGAAGCCGGCAGGCGACCCGGACCCCTTCGCAAGGAGTGACCTTTATGCCCGAGGCAGTGATCGTCTCCACCGCGCGTTCCCCGATCGGCCGCGCCTTCAAGGGCTCGATGACCTCCATCCGGCCCGACGACCTCACCGCGCAGATGGTGCGGGCCGCGCTGGACAAGGTGCCCGCGCTGGACCCCCGCGAGATCGACGACATGTACCTGGGTTGCGGCCTGCCGGGCGGCGAGTCCGGCTACAACATGGGCCGCGTCGTGGCCACGCTGCTGGGTTACGACCACCTCCCGGCCGCGACCATCACCCGCTACTGCGCGTCCTCGCTGCAGACCACGCGCATGGCCTTCCACGCCATCAAGGCCGGCGAGGGCGACGTCTTCGTCTCCGCCGGAGTCGAGACCGTCTCGCGCTACGTCAAGGGCTCCTCCGACGGCCTGCCGGACACGCAGAACCCGCTGTTCACCGACGCCGTGAACCGCACCAACGAGTTCGCGGCCGGCGGCAAGGTCTGGCACGACCCGCGCGAGGACGACACCCTGCCGGACGTCTACATCGCGATGGGCCAGACCGCCGAGAACCTGGCGCAGCTCAAGGGCATCTCGCGCAAGGAGCAGGACGAGTTCGGCGTCCGCTCGCAGAACCTGGCCGAGAAGGCGATCGCCGACGGCTTCTGGGAGAAGGACATCACCCCGGTCACGCTGCCGGACGGCACCGTGGTCAGCAAGGACGACGGCCCGCGCCCCGGCGTCACCTACGAGAAGACCTCGACGCTGGCGCCGGTCTTCCGCCCCGACGGCACCGTCACCGCCGGCAACTGCTGCCCGCTGAACGACGGCGCCGCGGCCGTGGTGATCATGTCCGACACCAAGGCCCGCGAACTCGGACTGACCCCGCTGGCCCGGATCGTGGCCACCGGCGTCACCGCGATGTCCCCGGAGATCATGGGCATCGGCCCGGTCGAGGCCACGCGGAACGCGCTGAAGCACGCCGGGATGTCCATCGGCGACATCGACCTGGTCGAGATCAACGAGGCGTTCGCCGCGCAGGTCATCCCGTCCTACCAGGACCTGGGCATCGACCTGGACAAGCTGAACGTGAACGGCGGCGCGATCGCCGTGGGCCACCCGTTCGGGATGACCGGCGCGCGGATCACCAGCACCCTGATCAACTCGCTGCAGTGGCACGACAAGCAGTTCGGCCTGGAGACCATGTGCGTCGGCGGCGGTCAGGGCATGGCGCTGATCCTGGAGCGGCTGAGCTAGGTCAGAGGGCTCTCCGCAAGGCGGTCGTGCTTTCCAGCACGGCCGCCATCGCTTTCTCCGCGGGGACTCGTCCGTCGCCGGGGGTCCAGATGAGGGTCTCGCGCGGGTCCTTCAGGGCCCGGTAGGCGGCCACCAGGTCGTTGCCGACGACCGCGATCTGGTCGCCCAGGGCGAACACCCCGAGCGTCGGCAGGTCCCGCCAGCTCGGCGGCTGCGGGCTGTCCCAGCGCTCTATCCCCTGCGCGACCATGGTGACCTGCGAGGCAAGCCAGTGGCCGGCCTGTGCGCGGTCGCCGTAGGGCTCCAGCCGGAGCGAGAACTTCGAGTGCGGCAGCCGGCGGTAGCCCTCGGCGAGCCGGGTCAGTTCCTCCGCCAGGACCTCCGCGGGCGAAGCTTCTTTGTCCGCACTGTGTTCCCCCGGTTTGGTGCTGGAAGTCATCCGGGAAGGATACGGGTGGCGAATGCCGCGGGAACGTCGCGGCACGTCACCGACCGCCCGGATTCACCTGGCGACGGAATCGCCAGGTCCCGTTCCTCTTGCCAGTCGCCCGACCCTCAGGCACGCTGGCGCACACGGACCGTATGCCCAGTCCATTCGCGGAGGCGCCCGTATGACGATCCACCACTCCGAACAGACCCATCGCAACCTGCTCGCCCGCATCCCCGCAGCCACCGGCCGCAGCCTGGACACCTGGTTCCAGCTGGTCGACGAAGGCCCGTCCCTCCCCCGCTTCGAGGAGCGGGTCAGCTGGCTCCGAGCCGAGCACGACCTCCCGCGTGGCTACGCCAACGCGATCGTCCACGAGATGGACCTGAAGCGCGCAGCGCGCGCGTTCGGATAAAAGCCCCCCACCGGAGAACCCACAGAGCCCCCGGCGGGAGCCGCGGGCTCTGTAACTGTGCGCGAAAACACGTCGCGGGGCACCGCCTCGTCCCGCGGCGACCGGCACCGCGAGCCCCGTGTCCCCTGAATGCCTCCGCACCCGCCGAACCCCGCCCCGAGCCACGCGAACTCCGCTGGAACGCCAACCGGAAGTCCGGTGAAAGTCCTCTCCCCGTTGTGCGCAGCGCCCCTTGCGACCTGCGCCCGAACAGGACCTTCTGCGGACCAGCGCTGGAACTCGATCACGCTTTCGCGGAGTTCTCGCTACGCTGAAGCCCGAAGGATCATCCCGGTGATCTCTTCGGGCCCAGATGGTGGAACAGGCAGACACAGCGAGCTTAAACCTCGCGGCCTTCGGGCGTTGCGGGTTCGACTCCCGCTCTGGGCACTCGCGGTGAGCCGGCCGGTTCGTGGGAACCGGCACGTGCTCACCTATCAACACCCTTATATCTGCGGTAAGGGGTTCAGCCGGACGCCGATTCCGGCGCGCCCGCGCCGGGTTCTGTGCCGGTGGTCCGCGAAGCGGTAGCCCTTGACGCGGCGGCACTGTCCGCCAGCATCGCGTCCCCCGCCGTCCCCTCGGGCCCCGAAGCCCCCTCCAGCTCCTCCACCACCACCGGCTCGGCGATCTGCTGCCGCCGCCGGTGGCGCAGGATGCCCCAGCCGGCGCGGGCGGCGCTGCCGACCTCGCGGCCGACCTCGGTGCCGCCGTGGCGGGCGGCGAGGACGGCGGCGCGGGCCAGGGGCATGCGGGCTTCGCCACGGGCCGGTTCGAGGGTGTCCGGTTCGCCGGTCTCGGCGTCGGGCCAGCGGCCGATGGCGGCGGCGACCGAGGGGAGCAGGGCCATGGCGGCGGCGGCGTAGCCCTCGGCGCTGGGGTGGAAGCGGTCCGGACCGAACATGTCCTCGGGGCGGGCGTCGAATTCCGGGCCGAGCAGCGAGCCCAGGGAGACGGTGCGGCCGCCGGCGGAGACCACTTCCACTGTCTGCGCCGCGGCGAGCTGCCTGGACCACCGGCGCGCCAGGCGGCGCAGGGGCTGCGCCACGGGGCGGATGGTGCCCAGATCCGGGCAGGTGCCCACGACGACCTCGGTGCCCGCTGCGCGCAGCCGGCGCACGGCGTCGCCCAGGAAGCGCACCGACTCGGCGACCTTGACGCGGTGCGTCACGTCGTTGGCGCCGATCATGATCATGGCGACGTGCGGAGCCTTTCCGCCGTCCGCTCCCGAGGCGAGCACGCGCTCCAGCTGCCAGCCCAGGTCCGAGGACTGCCCTCCGACCTTCGCCACGTTGTGCAGCCGCACCGGGGAGCCGGCGGCCTCGGCCAGGCCGGACGCCAGCAGCGCGCCGGGGGTGCGGGCGGATTCGGTCACGCCGTATCCCGCCGCGGAGCTGTCGCCGAGGACCGCGATGCGGATCACGTCGACGCCCGGCGCGGCGTACCACGCGCCGTAGACGCCGTCCGCGCGCGGCGGATCCCCCTTCGCGGGGCCGATGGCACGCCGGGCGAGTTTCGCCTCGGCGACGATCAGTCCGATGGCGCCGCCCGTGAGGACCCCGATCCCCCCGCCGCTCAACGCGGCGGCAGCGGCGACACGCTTGGCGACACCCAGCCTTGTGAGCTCGGTCATCGTCGGCACACCTCCTGCAAGCCTCTTCTGAAGTATGTCCGCCGTTCCGCCGACCTTACCCCGCGCCCTGTTGGCTACGGAGAGAAGGTTGTGCAACGTACCCTGTAAAGCACCGAACGACCACCGTGAATTGCCGGTTCCCAAATCTTCCGGATCCCAGAGAAAGCGGAGACACCGCCGATGAAGTACGCCGAGTCCATGGTCGATCTGGTGGGGGACACCCCGCTGGTGAAGCTGAACAACGTCACCAAAGGACTCCAGGCGACCGTCCTCGCCAAGGTCGAATACTTCAACCCCGGCGGGTCGGTGAAGGACCGGATCGCGCTGCGGATGATCGAGGCGGCGGAGCGTTCCGGCGCGCTGAAGCCCGGCGGCACCATCGTGGAGCCCACCTCCGGCAACACCGGTGTGGGATTGGCCATCGTGGCGCAGCAGAAGGGCTACAAGTGCGTCTTCGTCTGCCCGGACAAGGTCTCCACTGACAAGATCAACGTACTGCGTGCGTATGGCGCAGAGGTCGTCGTGTGCCCGTACGCGGTCGCCCCGGAGCACCCGGACTCCTACTACAACGTCTCCGACCGCCTGGTCCGCGAGATCCCCGGCGCCTGGAAGCCCGACCAGTACTCCAACCCTGAGAACCCGGCCTCGCACTACCACTCCACCGGCCCGGAGCTCTGGGAGCAGACCGACGGCCGGATCACGGCGTTCGTCGCCGGCGTCGGCACCGGCGGCACCATCTCCGGCACCGGCCGCTACCTGAAAGACGTCTCCGAGGGCGCGGTGAAGGTGATCGGCGCCGACCCCGAGGGCTCGGTCTACTCCGGCGGCAGCGGCCGTCCCTACCTGGTCGAGGGCGTCGGCGAGGACTTCTGGCCGACCGCCTACGACCGCACCGTGGCCGACGAGATCATCGCGGTGTCCGACAAGGACTCCTTCCTGATGACCCGCCGCCTGGCCCGCGAGGAGGGCCTGCTGGTCGGCGGCTCCTGCGGCATGGCCGTGGTGGCCGCCCTGGAGTACGCCGCGCGGCTCGGGCCGGACGACGTCGTCGTGGTCCTGCTGCCGGACTCCGGCCGCGGCTACCTGTCGAAGATCTTCAACGACGACTGGATGGCCGACTACGGCTTCCTGAACCCGGGCACCGAGGAGCCGACGGTGGCCGAGGTGTTCGCGCGCAAGGGCCAGGGCCTGCCGGACCTGGTCCACATGCACCCGCACGAGACCGTCGGCGAGGCGATCGAGACGCTGCGCGAGTACGGCGTGTCGCAGATGCCCGTGGTCAAGGAGGAGCCGCCGGTGATGGCCGCCGAGGTGATCGGCTCCATCGTCGAGCGGGACCTGCTGCGCGCGCTGTTCTACGAGAAGGCCTCGCTGGAGGACCGCCTCGACGAGCACATGTCCGCGCCGCTGCCCCAGGTCGGCTCCGGCGAGCCGGTGTCGGCGCTGGTCACCGCGCTGGAGGCGGCGGACGCCGCGGTGGTGCTGGTCGAGGGCAAGCCGCAGGGCGTGGTGAGCCGCCAGGACCTGCTCGGGTTCCTCGGACACGAGGCCTCGGTCTCCCTCGGCAGCTGAGCCTCACCCGCCCACCAGCGGAGCGAGCGACACCCCCAGGTGCAGCCGCAACCGGTCTCGACCGTCAGCCAGGTCGAGGCCGGTGATCCTCTCGATCTTCTCCAGCCGGTGGTAGAGCGTCTGCCGGTGGATGCTCAGCGCGGCGGCCGTGTGCTGCGCGCTTCCCGCGTGATCCAGGTACGTCTGCACGGTGACGAGCAGATCCGGCTCCTCCAGAAGCCGCCGCACCGCGGGATCCACGACCGCGTCCCTGAGTTCCCTCTGCGGACCGCAGGCGAGAAGCCGGTAGATCCCCAGATCCGCCCACACCGCGGTCGGCCGGAACGCCGGAACCGCCCGCCCGACACGCACCGCGAGCCGCGCCTCCCGCCAACTGGCCCGAGCCTCGGCCAGATCCTCGCGCGGCGCGCCGATCCCCACTAATACGTCGTCCCGCGCATCGCTCTCCAGACGTTCTCTATAGAGTTCCAGCGCGCGCTCCGCGATATCGGCGACGGAGTGCGGTTCCGGAACTAGCAGACTGATGTGATCCGTCTCCCGGGCCGCCAGTACCGACCGCGGAAGCCGCCACAGGTTCAGGGGGACGGACTGCCAGTCCTGAGTGCGCGTCTCCAGGACGACGACCGCGATCCTCCGCCCCCGGTCCACCAGCCCCAGCTCGGAGATCTCCTCGGCGGCCTGCTCCGCGACGGCGCGCTCGGGGGACAACAGATTCTGCAGACGCTCCTCGGTCCGCTCCCTGACCCGCGCCTGTTGCGCCAACAGTGCGCCGGCCCTGGACGCCTCGTGCATAGCGCTCGCGAGCAGTGCGTCGTCCAAGTGGCCGTCCTCGTCGAGCAGCCACACGTATCCGTAGGTCACGCCGTTCCACCGGGCCGGCAGGCACACCCGCGGCAGCACTCCGTGCTCCGGGTCGGCCGGCGTCCGCACCGGCCGCTCGCTCCGGGCGATCCCGAACCCCTCGAACCAGGCCCGCACCTCCGGCGTCGACCGCCGCTGCAGGATCGAGCGCTGTCGGATGACGTCGAGACCGCCGGACTGGGAGGCGAACGCCACCAGGTCGAAGTCCCGGTCCTCCAGCGTCGCCGAGGACGAGGCCAGCTGGGAGATGAAGTCGACGAGGTCCTGCAGCTGATCGGTGGTCGGCGTCGCCATCAGACAAGTGTATGACGAAATCGGACACTGATCGTGGCAGTCGTCTATATCCCCGCCGGACCTGCCGTCCTACCTTCGTGCCATGCTCAGCCAAACGCTTCTCGCCGCGTCCCGCAGCGCCAAGATGCGCGGGATCATCACCGGTGTCCCCCTGACCCGCCGCGTCGTGGACCGCTTCGTCGCCGGGGACAACCTCGACCAGGCCAGCCTGGTGATCGGCGACCTGGTCGAGCAGGGCCTGGCGGTCACTGTGGACCGGCTCGGCGAGGACACCCAGGACGCCGCCGCTGCCGCCGCCACCCGCGACGCCTACCTGGAGATGCTCAAGCGCTTCGCCGACCTCGGCATTGCGCACCGCACCGAGGTCTCGCTCAAGCTCTCCGCGCTCGGCCAGAAGCTCCCCAAGGACGCCGAGAAGATCGCGCTGGAGAACGCTATAGCGATCGCGGAGGCGGCGCGCGACGCTGGCACCACCATGACGCTGGACATGGAGGACCACACCACGGTCGACGCCACCCTGGGCGCGCTGCGTGAACTGCGCGGAGAGTTCCCGTGGGTCGGCGTCGCGATCCAGGCCGCGCTGTTCCGCACCGAGGGCGACATCACCGACCTGGCCACCGCCGGCTCCCGGGTCCGGCTGGTGAAGGGCGCGTATATGGAGCCCGCCTCCGTCGCGCACCAGGAGAAGCACGAAGTGGACAAGGCGTACGTGCGCGCCATGAAGACCCTGATGCGTTCCTCGGCCTACCCGATGATCGCCAGCCACGACCAGCGCATGATCGACATCGCGCACGCGCTGGTCGCCGAGACCGGCCGCAAGCAGGACAGCCACGAGTTCCAGATGCTGCACGGCATCCGGACCACCGAGCAGCACGCCCTGGTCGCCGGCGGCGACACGATGCGCGTGTACGTGCCCTTCGGCGACGACTGGTACGGCTACTTCATGCGCCGCCTCGCCGAGCGCCCGGCCAACGTCATGTTCTTCCTGAACTCGCTCGTCAGGCGCTGACCGAGCCCCGAGCACATCCCGACGAGCCCAGAGCACCGACAGAGGGGACAACCAGTACCGCCATGGATGCCATCACCCACACCCCCGCTCCGGTCAACGAGCCGGTCCGCGCCTACGCTCCGGGCTCGGCCGAGCGCGAGTCGCTGCAGCGCCGCGTCGCCGAGCTCGCGGCCGAGCGCCACGAACTGCCGATGACGATCGCCGGACGGCGCCGGATGGCCTCCGGCGAGCGCGTCGAGGTCGTCCAGCCGCACAACCACAAGCACGTCCTCGGCGACACCGCCAACGCCTCCGCGGCCGACGTCGCGGACGCCGTCGCGGCGGCCAAGGCGGCGGCCCCGGCGTGGCGCGCACTGCCCTTCGACGAGCGCGCGGCGGTCATCCTGCGCGCGGCGGACCTGCTGTCCGGCCCGTGGCGCGACACCGTCAACGCCGCCACCCTGCTCGGCCAGTCGAAGTCGGCGCAGCAGGCGGAGATCGACAGCGCCTGCGAGCTCATCGACTTCTGGCGCTTCAACGTGCACTTCGCCCGGCAGATCCTGGCCGAGCAGCCGCCGGCGAACTCCGCCGGGGTCTGGAACCGCACCGACTACCGGCCGCTGGACGGCTTCGTCACCGCGATCACCCCGTTCAACTTCACCGCCATCGCCGGCAACCTGCCGACCGCGCCGGCGCTGATGGGCAACACCGTGGTCTGGAAGCCCTCGCCGACGCAGCAGCTGGCCGCGCAGTACACGATGGAGCTGCTGGAGGCCGCCGGGCTCCCGGCCGGCGTCATCAACCTGGTCACCGGCGACGGCCTGGCGGTCAGCGAGGTCGCGCTGAACGACCCGGAGTTCGGCGGGCTGCACTTCACCGGCTCCACCAAGACGTTCAAGACCCTGTGGCGCCAGACCGCGGAGAACCTGGACGTCTACCGTTCCTACCCGCGGATCGTGGGCGAGACCGGCGGCAAGGACTTCGTCGTCGCGCACCCCAGCGCGGATGCGGCCGCCCTGGTCACCGCGCTGGTCCGGGGCGCGTTCGAGTACCAGGGGCAGAAGTGCTCCGCGGCCTCGCGCGCCTACATCCCGCGCTCCCTGTGGGAGTCCGGCGTGCGGGAGCAGCTGGCCGACGTCACCGGGACCATCACCTACGGCGACGTCACCGACTTCTCCTTCTTCGGCGGCGCGGTGATCGACCGGCGGGCCTTCACCAAGCACAGCGACCTGTTCGCGCGGGTCCGTGCCGAGGGCAAGGTCGAGATCCTCGCGGGCGCCACGGCGGACGACTCGCAGGGCTTCTTCGTGCAGCCGACGGTCCTGGTCGGCGACGACCCGCACCACGAGATCTTCACGGACGAGTTCTTCGGTCCGATCCTCGCTGTGCACGTCTATGACGACGCGCGCTATAGCGAAGTCCTGGAACTGGTCGACAGCTCGACTCCCTATGCGCTGACCGGCTCCGTGTTCGCCACGGACCGCGCGGCCGTGGAGGAGGCGCACAACAAGCTGCGCTTCGCCGCCGGCAACTTCTACGTCAACGACAAGCCGACCGGCGCGGTCGTCGGCCAGCAGCCGTTCGGCGGCGGCCGGGCCTCCGGGACCAACGACAAGGCCGGCTCCGCGCAGAACCTGCTGCGCTGGCTGAGCCCGCGCACGGTGAAGGAGACCTTCGTGCCGCCGGTCGACCACCGATACCCCCACATGGGCTGAGAGCCTCCCTCGGCATTCAGCCCGCTGCTGCTCCGTTCTTAGGAGCTCGCGAGAGCTCCTAAGAACAGCAGCCTCCGCCGCAGCATCCGCCAGCGTTGCCGGATGCTGCGGCGGACTTGTTCCCGCCGCCGACGTTCACGGCGACCGCGGAGATCAGCTTGACGGTGTCGTCGTGGCCCGCGGGGCACACGGCAGGCGCGGACGCCTCGGACATAGGTCGGGACAACTCAAAAGTGTCGCCACACGCGCGACAGCGGTACTCGTAACGGGCCATGGACTGAATCATAAACGGTAAGTGATTTCCGCCTAGTGTCGGAAAAGGGTCTATTAAGATCTTCACAGAGGTTTGCGTTATCTGGTATGACACGCGATCCTATTGCGCATGTCGCACCGCTTGGGGTTGCTCATGGGTGTCTGTGGCATGGTCGCTTTGGCGGGCATGCCGACTACAGTGCGAGCCGACGACGCCGTGCCCAAAGCCGCATCCCAATGGCCGCTCACCTACCTGAAGGCCGACCAGGTGTGGCAGCACTCCAAGGGCGCCGGCGTCACGGTCGGCCTGGTGGACTCCGGAGTCTCCCCTCTCGGGGACACCCGCGACAACCTCCTCCCCGGCGCGGACTTCTCGCTCGGTCCGGACAGCAGCGGCATCGCGCACGTCGACACCGACACCGACAGCCACGGCACCACGATGGCCGTCCTGATCTCCGGGACCGGCGCCGGCGACGGACTGCACGGCCTGGCGCCCGAAGCGAAGATCCTGCCGGTGCGCATGCAGCAGGAGACCGGTTCGGACCCGGTACACATCGCCGACGCCATCAAGTACGCGGTCGCCCAGCGCGTCAAGGTGATCAACATGTCGCTCGGCACCGCGGACACGCCGGAGATGGCGGCCGCCGTGAAGCAGGCTGAGGCCGCGGACGTCGTGGTGGTCGCCGCCGCCGGGAACTACGGGGCACAACACGTCATCATCCCGGCGGCCTATCCCGGGGTGGTGGCGGTCGGCGCGATCGACGACACCGGTACGCGGTGGTCGGGTTCGTCCTACGGATCGCAGGTCGCTCTGGCGGCCCCTGGAGTGGGGATCCCTGTAGAGGACGCCAACGGAGTGCCGAAGACCGCGAAGGGCACCAGCGAGGCCTCTGCGTACGTGACCGCCTCCGTCGCTCTGGTCCGTGCGATGCATCCGGACTGGACTGCCGGACAGACCATCCGTGCTCTCCTGGCGACCGCCACAAAGGCCGGTGGCGCTACAGGACTACAGCGCAACAACACGTACGGATACGGCATCGTCAATCCGTTGGCGGCGCTAAGCATTGGTGCGCCGGTCGCGAAGGACAACCCGCTGCTCTCCGGCGCGGCTCCCTTGGCCGCTTCCCTCCCCGTACCCGCTCCGACGCCTACGACAGCGGCTCCGGCGACGAGCGGTAGCTCCTCATCCGCCGCCCCTGCGCAGTCCTCTCCAGGGCACATGACTACAGAAGCTCTGAAGAACTCCACGAAGGCGGCTGCCACGGCCAAGGCCGGGCTGTTGCCGTCCCGCCGGGACAAGATCTTCGCCGCCGCCGGAGGCGCGGCGGTCCTCGGACTCCTGCTGTTGCTGCTGAACGGTTCGCTGAAGCGGAGAGCACTGCGGAAAAACCGCGTGTGGCACTAAAGCGTGTTCCTAGGCAGGGCGCACAGTCGGTGGGAGAGTGAAGTAGTG
This sequence comes from Catenulispora sp. GAS73, assembly GCF_041262085.1. Classification (NCBI taxonomy): domain Bacteria; kingdom Bacillati; phylum Actinomycetota; class Actinomycetes; order Catenulisporales; family Catenulisporaceae; genus Catenulispora; species Catenulispora sp. GAS73. The sequence goes on along the minus strand of NZ_JBGCCM010000017.1, from coordinate 128,256 downwards.
GACCTGATTGCGCACTTCGAGAGGGAAACAACAGCTTTCCATCGTGCCGCCCTGATGGCGGCGATGCCCGACACCCCGCTGCCGGTCCCGTCGTGTCCGGACTGGACCACCGCGGATCTGGTGGGGCATCTCGGCCACGTACACCGCATCGTGAACCACATCATCGTGGAGCGGTTGGAGTCGCCCCCGCCGGACCGGAAGACGATGTTCAGGGCGCCTGCCGACGCGACCGGCGAGGACCTGGCCGACTGGTTCGCCGAGGGGGCGACGGAGCTGGCCGCGACCTTCCGCACGACCGACCCGAAGACGGTCGTCTGGACCTGGGGAGGCGAGCCCGGCGTCGCCTTCTGGCTGCGGATGCAGGCCATCGAGGCGGCGGTGCACCGCTGGGATCTGGAGGGCGCGATCGGTTCTCCCCAGGCTGTGGACAAAGAACTCGCGGCTGACGGCGTGGCCCAGTTCCTGGACGTCGTGCTGCCCTTCCGCCGCCGCACCGCGAAGAAGGTTCCGCCGATGAAGGGCGAGAGCTATCGCTTCCGCCAGACCGACGGCTCCGGCGCGTGGTCCATCGCGCTCGACCCGGACGGTCCGCGTCCGCTCGCCGACGACGAGGCGGCGGATGTGGAACTTGCCGGGACTGCGTCAGAGCTCTTGCTGTTCCTGTGGCACCGCATTCCTGGAGAGCCTCTGGTAGCCAACGGAGATGCGAAAGCGCTACAGCGTTTCTTCGAATTGGTGCCGACGGTGTAGCGGGTTATCGAGGACGGACCGCCATGGCCAACAGGTACTTGTTCGTATAGCGGTTCTGGATTATGCGCGTCACGGGACCGCCTAGTCGCGAGTACCAAGCGGCGGGCTGTGAGAACGCCATGACAGTGAACTCCACAAGCCCCTCTGTGCGCGTCACGTAGAAGGCTTCCCGTCCGCGTTCCGGGTGTCCTGGCAACGTCTCGTAGGCGTACCCGGCGTGGTCCGCGCTGTCGAACTCCGCACTGATGACGCGGAGGGGAGCGCGCAGCGGGATCACTCCGGCGACTCGCGAGATCAGCCGCGCTTCGAGGCCGACCGCGGGGGCCGGAAGCGGGGCGGACAGGCCCTGGGCTTCGACCTCGACCTCGACCCGCATCCCGGCTCCGAGCTGAGGTCCCCAGGCCCGGAGCATCGCCCGGGCGCGCTCGAAGGCGCGGTCCAGCGCCGCGTCCTTCGGGTCGAAGGAGTGCGCGAGCGGGATCGAGCGGCGGAAGTAGCGGTAACCGTCGGGAGTGGGGCCGAGTGCGGCGTCGCCGGGATGCGGGTGCGATGTCATAAATCCGCCACCCGGCTCCGCGTCAGCTCCCGCTCTGCGGCGTGGACACCTCGTCGTCGCGGCCCATGGCGATCAGCGCCAGGTTCCGCAGCGCGGTGTCCCCGGTGCGCAGGTAGTCGCTGTGGCCGCCCTTGCCGGCGTCGAACAGCCGCGCGCCGAACGCCGGGTCGACCGGGTCGTCGCCGAAGCCCACGGAGACGCCCAGCAGGTCCACCTGGACGTGCGGGACGTCCGCGATGCCGTCGCTGGTCCCGCGGCCGGCCCAGACCCGCGCCGTGGTGTTCAGGTCGGCCACCGAGCCGACGCCCATGCCGGGGGAGCCGAACACCGCGATGTCCGTGACCTTCACGTGCGGCGCGGCCTGGCCGCACACCACCGAGCCGTAGCTGTGGCACAGCAGCGTCACCGGCGCCTTGTTGACCGTCCTGATCTGGGCCAGGAACGCCTTCAGCGCCTTCGCGCCGGCGTCGGCGTGGCCGAGCATGGCGATGTGCATGCTGTCCACGGCCGGCGGGTCGTAGCCGAGCCAGCCGATGACCGCCAGCGACTTGCCCGCACCCAGCTCCTGCGCCTGGTGGTACAGCGCCTCGGCGCCGACCCCCGGGCCCTTGGCGCTGTCGAAGTTGGACAGCGTGTTGCCGGCGCCGGGCACGACCACCGCGATCCGCTGGGCGTGCACCAGGTCGCCGACGACCTCGATGCCCCGGCCGTCGCCGGAGGGGTCGAAGGACAGGAAGTCACGGTTCGGAACCGCGAGGTTGCGCAGCGCGTGCGCCAGCGCCGGCTCCCCGCCGAACTGGGCCTCGTCGGCGGCCTTGGCCATCGCCGCGCGGTTCAGGTCGTAGCGCTCGGTCAGCGAGGAGGCGCTGAGCGTGGGCAGCTTCGGCAGCGGGCTGAAGGCGATCGCGGCGTGCGCGGGACCGCTGGTGACCAGAGCGGCACTCAGAGCGATGGACACCGCCAGCGTCTTGCGCGGGATGCTGTTCGGCATGATCTTGCCGGGACGCAAGTGGTCGATTTGCTCTCGCAGGCTGTGCGGCCACAACGCGGCCAGGCCGATGCGGGCGGAATCGAGCAGGCGCATCGCATCGGTTCCTTACAACTTAGGTGGGATTCAGGCGATCCTACGCGATCCGTGCAGTACCACGGGACCGGCTCGCTTGATCGCCTCTTAGAGAGAACCCGGTATCAACGCATGGAAGATCCGGACTCGTGTAGCGATCATCTGGTGTTGATCGGGATTTGTCGAGGGTCACGGAGCGTATATCGCCATGCGCCAACTGACGGACGATCCGATCAGTCGAACATCGACCGCGGCCAGGTGCGGTGGGCCCTGACCACGTCTGTTGTCACTGCCAGCAGGGTCAGCCGGGCCTGGAGATAGATCCAGGCGAGCAGCCCCAGGACCAGTCCGAACACCCCGTAGAGGGCCGAGGCGTGGCGCAGCTGGTGCGCGGCGATGAAGCCGCCGAGGTACTGCAGGCCCTGCCAGAACAACGTGGTGAGGATCGCGGCGAGACGGAGGTCACGCGCGTCTACTTCCTTCGCGGTGGCGGCGCGCATGCCCAGCCAGAACAGCAGCGCGGTGAGCACGAACGAGGCGGCCAGCAGGCCGGCCCGCAGGCTGCCGGTGAAGACGTGGCCGCCGGCCCACTCGCCGAGTGCCGTCAACACGGTCGTGGACAGGACCCCGAGCCCCATCGTGCCGATGATGCCGAGGCTGCGCAGCCAGTCCTGGGGGAACTTCGGCTGCCGGTCCTCCGGGACGCCCCAGAGCAGGTTCATCGCGTACTGCGCGGCGTTGGCCAGCCCCAGCGAGCCGATCGCGGTGACGACGATGGAGATCGCCAGCGCGACGCCGTTCCGGCCGAAGTTGTGGATGTTGTTCTTCAGCTGGTCGCCGATCACCGGGAAGTCGACGAGGGCGGAGTTCAGCACATCCTGCTGGAGTTTGGGGTTCGAGCGCAGGACGGTGCCGAGCACGGTGGTGAGGATCAGCAGCAGCGGGAACAGCGAGACGAACGCGTAGAACGTGAGCATGGCGCCCAGATAGCCGGCCTTCGCCGCTTGCAGCTCCCGGTACACCGCCACCGGGAACGCCAGCACGCGGTGGCGTTGCTGGAAACGATCGATGCGCGCGGCCTGGGCACGCAGCAGGGACAAGAGCGCCATGCCCCTCATATAAGCACTGGTGCGCGGCCGGTTTGCCCAAACCACGCGGACGGCGGGTGGACGCTCTGGGGAACGCCAGGGTGGATGCGTACAGTTCGACGCCGACGACGGTTCGCTACGCTCGACGGCATGAAATTGCACGTCGGCTGTGCGATGTGGACGTTGGGGCCGTGGCAGGGGCGGCTGTTGCCGCATCCCCTGCCGCCGCGCGAGCGTCTCGCCGCCTATGCGACGTGGTGCAACGCCGTGGAGGGCAACACCACCTTCTATGCGACGCCGTCCCGCGCCACGGTCGAGATGTGGGCCGCGCAAGCCCCGGAGGACTTCCGCTTTCTGCTCAAGCTTCCGAAGCCGGTGACGCACGAACGACGGTTGGCTCCCGATGTGTTCGCTCCTGAGGGCGCTCTCCATAACTTCTTTACAGCGATCGAGCCCTTAGGCCGCCATGCCGCTTTGTGGATCCAGTTACCGGCGTCTTTCGGTCCTGCGGAGCTCCCGACGCTGGCCGCTTTCCTCAGCCGCGTTCCGAAGGGCTACCGCTATGCGGTGGAGGTACGTCACCCTGCATTCTTCGAGAACCAGCAGAGTGTGCAGGAGCTGGAGAAGCTACTGAGCGAGGCAGATGCGGAGTGGGTTCCGTTCGACACGACAGTGCTTTACGAAACCCCGCCGACCACCGATGCGGAACGTGAGGCGTGGACGAAGAAGCCGCGTCTTCCGCGCCGTACCCGTGCTCTGACGCGCTTTCCGGTTGTGCGCTATATCGGGCGTGATGATGCCGAGCTCACTGTCGCCGGGTGGCAGCCGTGGGCTGATATCGCCGCCGATTGGCTGCGGGAGGGGCGCTCTCCGACAGTGTTCATTCATACGCCGGACAATGCCGACGCCCCGGTGCTTGCTCGGCGGTTCCATGAGGATGTGCGGCGGCGGGTGCCGGAGGTGGAGGCTTTGGCGGAGCCGATGCCGGTGGGGCCACCGACGTTGTTCTGAGCCGGGCTTGTCTGGTCCGAACTCTTCTCTTCCGCTCTACTCTGCGGCCAGGACGCAGATCACCGGCGGGCTGAGCGGCAGGGTCTCGGTGGCGATCTGCGTGAAGCCTGCGCTGCGCAACAGGTTCTCGATCTCTTGGGCTGCGGCGCGGGCCGTGTCCGCTGTCGCGCCGGGACAGCGGGGTTGTGAGGCGATGGCGATGCGGCCTTGGGATGCGAGGCGTCGGCGCAGCTCCGTGAGCTGGTCGACAGGTGCGGGCCAGAACCCGAGGGAGTTGACGGCGAAGATGGCGTCGAAGGGGCCGTTGAAGGATGCCGGGAGCTGATCGACAGGCGCTCGGACCAGGGTGACGCGGCCGGCGCGGATCGCGGCGGCGTTGCGCCTGGACGCTTGGCGGAGCATCACTGCGGAGTGGTCGACGCCGTAGACGTGGCCGGCGCCGCTGCGGACGAGTTCCTTGACCGCGACGCCGGGGCCGTAACCGATCTCCAGGACTCGGCTGGTCGGCCCCAAGTGCAGCAGCGAGACGACCCACCGGTTCCGCTGCCGGTTGGACGGACGGTGCGCGAAGACCCAGCCGGACACGCTGCCGGCCGCGCCGTGCGGATGATGACCCTGGCCGACGACGTCGCGGTCCAGCGCGCGGACGGCAGCGATTCCGACACGTCCGACCAGGTACTCCGCGGCGGCGGTATCCAGCCGCGGCCGGGGTCGTGGGACGCTTCCCTCATGGCGATTTCTCATGGCCGGAAGTCAAAGACTTCAAGTCCACTTGAAGTCAACAGGTCTGGTGACCGACTCACCATCGGCGAACTGGCACGTCGTACGGGAGTTACCGCCTCGGCCCTGCGCTACTACGAGGAGTTCGGCCTGCTGCCGGCGCCGGCCAGGGTCTCCGGGCAGCGGCGCTATCCCGAATCGGCCACCCACGCGGTCGGCATGATCCTGCTCTACAGCGACGCCGGCTTCAGCCTCGCCGAGCAGAAAGCGCTGATGGCATCCGGTGAGGCCGGCGAATGGCAGCGGATCGCCCGGCGCAAGCTCGCGGCACTCGACGAGCAGATCGCCCGCGCGCAGGCGGCACGCGACGCCATCAGTCACGGGCTGCGCTGTCGGCACAAGGACGTCACACAGTGTCCCAACTTCGACGCCGGGATCAGGGCGCGGCTCGCCGGTCAGCCATTGGCGCAGGCTCATCGGGAGCTGCATGAGGCGCGCGCTGCCGCGCCGAAGACAGAGCCGCCTCGCTCATCGTGAGCGAGGCGGCCGGGTTCTGTGTTTTGACGGTTACTTGGTGCAGGTGACCGAGACGATCTTCAACGTGCTCGCGTCCATGACGAGCGTGAACTTGCTCAGCTCCTGGCCCGAGGTGTCGGGGTGCCACTGCCGCCAGGTCGCCATGCTGAAGGTGGTCCTGGAGCCGGAGGCGGTTCCCGTCGGGTTGTCCACCGTCTCGACCAAACCGGGGACGGTGCTGCTGCACAACAGCGGAACGGTGCCGGTGCTGTTCCAGGCCGTGGTGAAGGCTGCGTCCGAGACGAAGAACGGGCGGATCTCGGCCTGCGCGTCCACGCCGAGGGACTTCTGGTCCGCGGCCAGGCGGTAGGTCTCCATCAGCCGGTTCACGTAGTCCGCGGCGTGCGTGGGGTCGGCCTTCGGCGGGTTCGAGTAGCAGCTCACGCGGGAGATCTTGGCCGCGCCGAGGTCGACGGCCAGCGACGAGTCGAAGCCGGTCGGGGCGGTCGGCGCGCTCGGGAAGGAGAGGGTCGTGACCTGTCCCTTGTCGAAGTCCCAGGTGCTGGTCGAGGCGGACGTTCCAGTCAGGGCGACCGCCCACAGGTCCGGCACGTACTGGGAGCACGAGGCCACTTCGTAGTTCGCGTCGGCGGGCTTCCACGCGGCGAACGCGGGCGTGAAGTACGGGTCCGACTTGTCGTTGAGCACCGTGGCGTCCCCGGAGACCATCGCCCCGTAGTACGCCGCGACCGGCGCGACGCCGGGGAAGTCGGCCGGCTTGGGTGCGCCGCCGCACGCCACGCTCTTGATGACGCCGGAGGTCGGATCCACGGTCACGGTGATCTCGGCCGCGCCGGCCTTGGCGTTGTCGTAGAGGGCGACCGGGATGGTCGCGGCGTCGCCGGAGGACTGGACGGCGCCGAGGACGATGCCGTTGTACTTCGCCGTCCCGCAGTCCATCGGGCGGTCCGAGCCGGCGGCCCCGGTGCCGAAGACGGCGTCCATCGTCGCCTTGTCGGCGAAGTCGGCGGCGAGTTCCTTCGGGTTCACGGGCGGCTGCGCGTGGTGGAAGCCGGTAGCGGTGTAGGCCTGGCCGTAGACGGCGGCGACTCTGGCGCGCATCGTCTCCAGCTGGGCCGGGGTGAAAGCCGCCGCAGCCGTGGTGGCTGACGAGCTTGCCGCCGCCGGCACGGCCGGAGCCGACGACGTGGCGTCCCCGCCGGGTGCCGTCGTGCTCGACGATGCGCTCGGCGCGGCCGGGGCACCGCCCGCCGGAGCCTTCGACGTGGTGCTGCATGCCGCGAGACCCGCGACCAGAGACGCGGCGACCGCGGCCGTGGCGATGCGTGAGCGCATCATCGTTCCCTTCCGAATTAATGTTCTGTCACCTGCATTGACGCGCGGCTGTCCGCAAGGTTGCGTCAGGATGCAGTGTCCATAAAGATCGGTATTGTCCTCTTCAGGTGATATGGCTGGGGCTCGGGAGGTTGCCGATGGGTTCGCTGATCGCGGGAGCGCTGAACGGGCTCGGCCCTGCGCGCGGAGTGCTCGGCCTCGCCGGGGACAACACGCCCTACGTCCCCAGCGCGCCGGTGGAGATAGGCACGCCAGGACCGCACCACGGGGTCGCGGAAGCCGGCTCGTGGCAGGACCTGATCGTCATGTTCGGCCTCGTGATCGTCATCGGCGCCGCCGTGTTGCTGTACGCCGTGCGGCAGCGGGCTCGGCTCCTGGAACGGCGGCGGGTACGTCGGATGGCCGACGCCCGGATAGCCGAAGGCCCCGCCTCCGCCCTGGCCCAGATCGCCCCGGCCGCGAAGCTGACCCACGCGACGCACACCCCCCACGTCGTCCACGCGCCGCATCCCGTTCGCACCGCGTCCGCGCCACCGCGCACCACGCCTGCCACACCGGGTCGGCCGGCCCCGAACGCGTAACCTAAAGACCATGTCCGCATCTGACGCCCACGCCCACGCCGCCTTCGAGACCCTGGCCATCCACGCCGGCCAGGACCCGGACCCGCTGACCGGCGCCGTCGTCCCCCCGATCTACCAGGTCTCCACCTACAAGCAGGACGGTGTCGGAGGCCTCCGGGGTGGCTACGAGTACTCCCGCAGTGCCAACCCGACGCGCAAGGCGCTGGAGGACTGCCTCGCCGCGATCGAGGGCGGCCGCCTCGGCCTGGCCTTCGCCTCCGGTCTGGCCGCGGAGGACTGCCTGCTGCGGACGGTGTGCGTGCCCGGCGACCACGTCGTGATCCCGGCCGACGCCTACGGCGGCACGTTCCGCCTGTTCGCCAAGGTCCTGTCGCGCTGGGGTCTGGGCTGGACCGCCGCGAACATGTCCGACCCGGCCGCCGTGCGCTCCGCGGTGGTGCCCGGCAAGACCAAGGCGATCTGGGTCGAGACCCCCTCGAACCCGCTGCTGGGGATCGCGGACATCGCCGCGCTGGCCGGCGTCGCGCACGAGACCGGCTCGCTGCTGGTCGTCGACAACACGTTCGCCACGCCCTACCTGCAGCAGCCGCTGGCGCTGGGCGCCGACGTGGTCGTGCACTCCACCACCAAGTACATGGGCGGCCACTCCGACGTGGTCGGCGGCGCCCTGGTGGTGGCCGACGAGGAGTTGGGCGCGGAGCTGACCTACCACCAGAACGCGATGGGCGCCGTCGCCGGCCCCTTCGACGCCTGGCTGGTCCTGCGCGGCGTCAAGACCCTGGCGGTGCGCATGGACCGGCACTGCTCGAACGCCCAGCGCATCGCCGAGGCCCTGGTCGCGCACCCGAAGGTGACGGCCGTCCACTACCCGGGCCTGCCCGACGACCCCGGCCACGAGGTCGCGGCCAAGCAGATGTCCGGCTTCGGCGGCATGATCTCCTTCCGGGTGGCTGGCGGCGAGAAGGAGGCGGTCGACGTCTGCGGCCGCACCGAGCTGTTCACGCTCGGCGAGTCGCTCGGCGGCGTCGAATCCCTGATCGAGCACCCCGGCCGCATGACCCACGCCAGCGCCGCCGGCTCCCCGCTGGAGGTGCCGAACGACCTGATCCGGCTCTCGGTTGGCATCGAGTCCGTCGACGACCTGCTGGCCGACCTGCTGCGCGCGCTGGGCTGAGCCACCGGGCGCTGATCTGCCGGGGCGCACAGAACGTCGCGTCCGAACGCCGCTAGGGCCACTCGTATGCGAGTGGCCCTTGTCGTTGACCCCGCGAATCCCGCAGGCTGGCGGCATATGGTCAGGACCGTGAAGGGATCAGGGGTATGACGATCGCTTCGGGCGCCGTTCACTCGGACGGAGCGGCACAGGCAAGCCAGAAGCCGGACAAGCCGAAGCGTCCGGTCGCCCCCACCCAGCACATGACGACGACGGCGTGGATCGCCCTCGCCGCCGTCTACTTCGTCTGGGGCTCCACCTACCTCGCGATCCGTTACGCCATCGAGTCCATCCCGCCGCTGTCGTCCGCAGCGCTCCGCTTCACCCTCGCGGGCCTGATCCTCCTCGCCTTCCTCGCGATCCGCCGCGGCCCGTCGGCGCTGCGTGTCACGGGGCGGCAGCTGGCCTCCGCCGCGCTGATCGGCACGCTGCTGCTGCTCGGCGGCAACGGCTTCGTCGTCCTGTCCGAGCAGTACATTCCGTCCGGCACGTCCGCGCTGCTGGTGGCGTCCGTGCCGCTGTGGATCGTGGTGTGGCGGGCGGTGGCCAAGGACCGGCCCACCGGACGCATGCTCGTCGGCGTGCTCATCGGGTTCGCCGGGCTCGTGGTCCTGATGCGGCCCGGAGGCGGCGGCGCGCACAACTACGTCCTGGGCGTCGTGCTCGTGCTCATCGCCTCGATCAGCTGGGCGTTCGGCTCGGTGGCGTCCAAGGTGTGGCTCACGCCGCCGAAGGACCCGTTCGTGGCCTCGGCGTACCAGATGGTGTTCGGCGGCATCGGCTGCGCGATCGCGGCGGCGCTGCACGGCGAGCACTTCCATCCCGGCGCCGTCACCGGAACCTCCGTCTGGGCGACCGTCTATCTCGTCGGCGCGGGATCCCTTGTGGCGTTCTCGTCCTATGTATGGCTGTTGAAGAACGCGCCGATATCCACTGTCGCAACATACGCATATGTCAACCCTGTTGTGGCTGTCGCACTCGGCGCGCTGTTCCTGAGCGAGACCATCACCTTGGCCGTGGTTGTCGGAGGCCTGATCGTGGTGGTCGGAGTGGCCGTGGTGATAGCGACGGAACGCAGGTGAGAGACGGTTCGGTGAACGCCCGGGGCGTCTAGACGAAAATACGCTTCTGGGCGCTGTCCGCGCGCTGTGCAAGGGCTCGAACACTGTGCACAATTAGCCGCCGTGGCAGGTATATCGGGAGTCTCCGCGGGCATCGTCCTGGCTGGTCGCTACACCTTGTCCCGGCGGCTGTGGCACCGCGGGATCGGCGAGTTGTGGCTTGCCTCCGACTCGGTGCGCCGGCGCCGGGTGTGGATCCAGATCACGGCTTCGGGCGGGCTGGAGAACGCGGTCGCGGCGCTGACGCACGTCGAGCACCCGGCGATCGCGGTGGTGCGCGAGGCCGGGCAGAAGCGGATCGCGCACGAGGACCGCGTGGTCACCGACCATGACCAGCACTCCCACAAGCTGATCCACAAGAGCGACAGCTACATCGAGTTCGCCGTCTACGACCAGGACAAGGGCTCGTCCCTGACGTCGCGGCTGATGAAGCGCGCGCTGACGTCCGCGGAGATCGGCTCGGTCGCGCTGAACGTCGCCGAGGTCTTCGAGCGCGTGCACTCCGTCGGGCTCGTGCACGGCTGGCTGCACACCGACTCGGTGTGGGTGGGCGGTAAGAGCGACATCTTCTTGGACCTCGCGTTGGGGCTCGCTTTCGAGGGCGACGCGGCCGCGGTGGCCGCCGAGGTTCCGAGCGGGTTCCTGACGGAGGTGCGGCTCGGCGGGGCGGCGGCCACGGCTGCCGATGACGTGTACGGGCTGGCGTGGCTGCTTTATGTGGGCGTGTTCGGCTGGGAGCTCGTGCACGAGGATTTGGTGCGTGCGCGGGGCGAGGTCGCGGGCGCTGGCTCGGCGGCTGGGGCCGCTGGAGCTGCCGGGGCGGCCGGCGCGGCGGGCGCCGCCGGCACGGCGGCGGGCGTGGGACTGGTTGCCGGAGCGGCCGGTGCTGAAGGTGCGGCGGGCATCGCGGTCTCCGGGGCGGCGCACGATGCGGCGATTCTGTTGGCGTACCGGCGTGAGATAGCCGTCGGACGTCTGACCGAGTACTTCGGCGGCGGTTCCCGGCTCGCGGAGACGTTCGCGCTGAGCTTGTCGGAGCAGGCGGGCACGCGGCCGTCGATGGCGGACGTCGTCGAGGCGCTGAAGGCACAGCCGGTCGCGGAGCTGGCGACGCCGCGGATCGTGGCGGAGCGTGCGGCGGCGGCCGAAGCGGCGCTGGCGTTGGCGGCGGCGCGGTCGGAGTCGTTGGGCGCGAGCGTCGAGGACGCGGACTCGGGTGCGTGGACGCCCGCGGTGAGCCCGACGGCCGGCGGCGCGCGCAAGGGCGACATGATCTCGGTCGCCGAGGCGGAAGCCGCCAAGGCGGCGGCGGTCGCCGCGGCTGTGGCAGACGCCGAGGCGGCAATGGCTGAGGCGTCGGAGGACGTGCTCGCGATGGCGACGTCGGCCGCGGTGGCCGCGGCGCTGGCGGAGGCCGAGGCGGCACACGCGCAGGTCAGCGACGAGGCGGTCGCGGCGGCGTCGGCGGCGGCGATCGCGACGGCCCTGGCCGAGGCCGAGGAACGGCACGCGGCCGAACGCGAGGCGGCGGTCGCCACAGCCCTGGCCGACCAGCAGGCCGCGACCGCGGAGCTGACAGAAGCGGCCATCGCGGCGGCCGTGGCGCAGGCGCTCGCAGAAGTGGAGGCGGCGCAGGCGGCCTCGAACGACGAGGCGGTGGCGGCGGCATCGGAAGCGGCGGTCGCGCTGGCACTCGCCGAGGCGGAGGCCGCGCACCACTCGGAGCTGGAGGCCGCCGAGGCACGGCACACGGCGGCGCTGGAGTCGACCCGGGCCGAGCACGCATCGGTCGGCGAAGAGGCGCTGGCGGCGGCGACTGGTGCCGCAGTGGCGGCGGCGATCGCGGAGGCCGAGGAACGGCATCGCAACAAGCTGAACGCGACCGAGGCGCGGCACGGCCTGAACCTGGAGGCCGCCCGCACCGGGCACGCCGCGGAGCTTGAGGCGGCGACAGCCGCCGCCGCTGCGGCGCTGGCCGCGGTCGAGGAGCGGCACGCGGCGGAGTTGGCAGCGGCGCGCGCCGAGCATGCGGCGGCGTTGGAGTCGACGCGCGCTGAGCATGCGTCGGTTGGCGAGGAGGCGTTGGCGGCTGCGACTGGTGTGGCGGTGGCCGCAGCGGTTGCCGAGGCCGAGGAGCGTCACGCCGCAGAGCTGGAAGCTGCGCGGGCTGAGCATGCGGCGGCGTTGGAGTCGGCGCGGGCTGAGCATGCGTCGGTTGGCGAGGAGGCGTTGGCGGCTGCGACTGGTGTGGCGGTGGCCGCAGCGGTTGCGGAAGCTGAGGAGCGTCACGCCGCAGAGCTGGAAGCTGCGCGGGCTGAGCATGCGGCGGCGTTGGAGTCGACGCGGGCTGAGCATGCGTCGGTTGGCGAGGAGGCGTTGGCGGCTGCGACTGGTGTCGCGGTGGCGGCAGCGGTCGCCGAGGCCGAGGAGCGCCACGGCTCGGAGCTGGAGGCCGCGCGCGCTGCCCACGCTGCTGAACTTGAGGTTGCGACCGGGGTGGCTGTGGCCGCCGCCGTCGCGGAGGCCGAGGAGCGCCACGGCGCCGAGTCCGAGGCGGCTCGTGCCGCGCACGCCGCGGAGCTCGAAGCCGCGACCGTTGCCGCGGCCGCCGCGTTGGCCGCCGTCGAGGAGCGGCACGTCGCCGAGCTCGAATCCACGCGGGCTGAGCACGCGGCGCTCGGCGAGGAGGCGCTTGCCGCTGCGACCGGTGCCGCCGTCGCCGCTGCGATCGCCGAGGCCGAGGAACGGCATCGTGCCGCGTTGGCCGCGGTCGAGGAGCGGCACGCGTCGGAATCCGTGCGCTCCGAGAGCCACGTCGAGGCCGAGGAAGTCGTGCTGGCCGCGGCCGTCGCGGCCGCGGTGGCCGAGGTCGAGGCGCGGCATCACGAGGAGCTGGAGGCCGTCGAGGTCGGGCAGGCCGCCGCGATCGAGGGTGCGGTGGCGGTGGCTCTCGCCGAGGCGGCGGTCGCGCACGAGGCGGAGCTTGAGGCGGCACGCGCTGAGGCCGCCGCGGCTGCCGAGGAGAATCAGTCTGCTGCGATCGAGGCGGCGACGGCCGCGGCGGTGGTGGCGGCGCTCGCCGAGGCGGCGGTCGCGCACGAAGCCGAGCTTGAGGCGGCACGCGCTGAGGCCGCCGCGGCTGCCGAGGCGAACCAGGCTGCTGCGATCGAGGCGGCCAGTGCCGCAGCGGTCACGGCGGCCCTCGCCGAGGTGGCGGCGTCGAGCGCTGAGACGCAGCAGTTGCCGGCCCAGGGTTCGGCAGGTGCGGCCACGATGGTCGGGATGGCTGCGGCCGGCGCCGCCGGGCTGGTGATCGGTGCGGAGCTGGCCGGTTCTGAGACGGCGGCAGGTGCTGCTGGTCTTGCCGGTGCGAGCAGTGCTGCCGGGTCCAGCGCGGCGGCTGTGGGCGGCGCGACGACCGGGGCGTCGGCCGCTGCGGGCGGCGCGACGACCGGGGCGTCGGGCGCGGCACTCGCTGGTGCGGCGACAGCCGGCGGCTTGGCGGCTGGTGCTGCCGGGTCCAGCTCGGCGTCCGGTGGATCGGCGGCCGGCGGAGCGACCGCGGCAGGGGGCTCGGCGGCAACCGCGGCAGGCGGCGCAACTACCGCAGCCGCTTCCGGCGCGATCTTGGCCAGCGAGTCCGGCGCAGCCAGCGGTGGTTCGGCTGGCGGTGCGGCCGGTGGTTCGGCAGGCGGAGCCTCCGGCGGCCTCGTGGCAGCCGCATCCCCGAGGCCGAAGCCGTGGGTCCTCGCCTCCGGCGGGGTCTTGCTCGGCGCGGTCGTCGGCATCGGCATCGGCTACGCCATCCACGGCTCGCACTCCTCCTCCACCGCGACCCCGCTCACCAACGCCTCGTCCAGCATCACCGGCTCCCCGGCGCTCCCCAGCGGCGGCACCGGTGCGAGCACCGGCGCGTCCGGCGGTGTCCCCGTCGTCTCGCCCAGCGGATCTGGTAGCACCACCGGCGGCAGCGCGACCGACACCGCCGGCGGCTCCAGTGCCAGCGGCCCCAACAGCGCGGCATCCGTGACGTCCGGTCCGAATGGCGGCGTGTCCTCGGCACCCTCCGGCGGCGCGACCGGTTCGACCGGCCCCGGCAGCCCGACCGGCCCCGGCGCCCCGAGCGGTTCGAGCACCCCCGGCGGCCCGGGCTCCAGCCCCACCGCCCCCGGCGGCGCCCCCAGCGGCCCGAACACGGCCCCCAACAACGGCGCCCCCTCCACCGCCCCCACCTCGCCGCAGCAGTCCGAGACCCAGATCAGCACCATCGTCACCACCCAGGTCACGGACACCACGGCCCGGACCACCCTCACCCACATCGTCACCCAGCTCCAGAACACCCAGGTCGGCTCCAACACCTACAACCAGACCCTGGCGACGTTCACCGAGACCATCACCTCCGAAGAGAACCAGGGCACCATCAGCCACTCCACCGCTCAGGCCCTGCGCCAGCAGGCGACCTATCTGCGGGGCTTTTCTGGAAGCTGATACAAAACCACCTAAGGTGTCCACCATGACGGTGACTGACACCTCCGGGCGGGCCCCGGTGCTGGCGATCGACATCGGCGGGACGAAGATGGCGGTCGGGGCCGTCGACGAGCACGGCGAGGTGCTGGCCTCGTTCCGGACGCCGACGCCCGCCGGGGCCGGGGCGGACGGCGAGGCGCTCTACGCCGCGCTGCTCGACGCCGTCGACCACCTTCCGTACGAGCGCGGTGCCTTCGGCGCCGTGGGTGTCGGCTGCGGCGGTCCGATGCGGTGGCCGGCCGGGGAGGTGTCCCCGCTGAACATCCCCGGGTGGCGCGGCTTCCCGTTGCGGTGGCGGCTGGAGGCCGACTTCCGGCGCGACGTGCGCCTGCACAACGACGCCATCTGCCTGGCCGCCGCCGAGCACTGGCAGGGCGCCGGGCGCGGCTCCGCGAACATGCTCGGCATGGTCGTCTCCACCGGGGTCGGGGGCGGCCTGATCCTCGGTGACCGCCTCATCGACGGGGCCAAGGGCAACGCCGGGCACATCGGGCACGTCGTCGTCGACCAGGAGACGCCCTGCGCCTGCGGCGGGACCGGCTGCCTGGAGGCCGTCGCGAGCGGGCCGCGCATGGCCGCGTGGGCGGCGGCGCAGGGCTGGCGCGCGGGCCAGGGCAGCCACACCGGCAAGGACCTCACCGACGACGCCCGCGCCGGCGACGGCATCGCCGAGGCAGCCTTCACCCGCGCCGGCACCGCGCTCGGCGTCGCCATCGCCGGTGCGGCGGCGATGTGCGACCTGGAGCTGGTGACGATCGGCGGCGGCATCGTGCAGGCCGGCGAGCTCCTCTTCGAGCCCTTGCGCTCCGCGCTGTATCGGCACGCAAGGCTGGACTTCACCAAGAACTTGAAGGTGGTCCCGGCCGATCTGGGGCAGGACGCCGGTCTGGTCGGCGCGGCGGCGCTGATCCTGCGCGGCGACACCTACTGGTCGGCGGACCGGGTCGACTGAGATCAGCGGGGACCGGTAGGAGACGATGTCCCCCATGAAATGGCGTCGGCAGAAGACGGAATCCACCCGGCACACGGCCAAGACCTTCGAGATCCCGGGCCTCGGCCACGTCGAGGAGTTCGGCGGCGAGTACGTCAGCGAGCCGATCCCGGTCCCCGCCCTGGGGACCGAGGTCGAGATCTTCGTCGAGGGCTACGACGAGGACGAACGCCCCCAGGACTTCCACGCCGCCATCGAGGCGTTCCTGTCCCTCGACCGGTCGGTGATGGAAGACGGAGTCGCCGCTGTCGCCGGACCCGGCGACGTCCTTGAACTCCTCGGCCCCGAAATCGAGGTCACCGTCGCCCGCGACTCGGACGGCGATCGTGAGGTGTGCGTGTCGGTGATCGGCAACAACCGCGACTGGGAACACCCCGACGGCGTGCAGATCAGCTTTCGCCAGGGCCGCGAACCAGACCGAAGGCGATGAACACCGCGACCGCCGCCCCGGATGTCCAGGACGGCGGTCGCAGTGTTCTTAGTTGTGCGCACTAAATATTGAGTCCGCAAAAAGGAACTCAGTGTGCGAGGGCCGGAGCCTCCACGTCGGACGAACCCGAACCCGAACCCGAACCCGAACCCGAATCCGGACCCGCCGCCTTGCGCGCGTCCGCCGGAGACATCGAGCGCAGCTTGTGCTCCTTCAGGAACCAGCTCGCGAACCACGCGATCAGGCTGAGCGCCGCGCCGACCATGAACACCGTCGAAAGCGCCTGCGTGAACGAGTGGATCAGCACGTGCTGCACCGCCTGCGGCAGCTTGGCCATCGCGCCCTCGCTCTGCAGGATCTCCATACCGTGATCGCGTACCGGCGCCAGAGCCGCGCCGGGACCGGCGTTGGTCTTCAGGTGGCTGGTCAGCTGGTTCGTGAGGATCGCGCCCATGATCGCCGCGCCGAAGGTCTGGCCCAGCGAGCGGAAGAAGGTGCTAGACGTGGTGGCCACACCCATGTCCTTCATGTCGACCGCGTTCTGCACCGCCAGGATCAGCACCTGCATCGTGGCGCCCAGGCCCAGGCCGACGATGAACATGAACAGTCCGGCGACCGCGAAGTTGGTGTTCTCGTTCATGGTCGTCATCAGCCCCAGGCCGACGGTGGTCACCGCGATGCCGGCGATCGGGAAGAACCGGTAGCGCCCGGTCCGGCTGATGATCCGGCCGGAGCTGATCGAGGTGGTCAGCAGGCCGACCATCATCGGCAGCATCCGCAGGCCCGCCTTGGTCGGGCTGTCGCCGTTCACGACCTGGAAGTAGAACGGGATGTACATCATCGCGCCCATCATCACCATGCCGATGAGGAAGCCCATGACGCTGGAGACCCGGAAGACGTCGCCGCGGAACAGGCGCATCGGCAGGATCGGCTCCGGCGTGCGGATCTCCCACATGACGAACGCCGCCAGCACCACCACGCCGGCCACCGCCAGGCCGATGATGACCGGGGAGCCCCACGCGTACTGCTGGCCGCCCATCTGCGCCGCCAGCAACAGGCACACGACGCCGGCCACGACGAGCGCGGCGCCCACGTAGTCGATGGTCGCCTTCACCCGGCGCTTGGGCAGGTGCAGGACCGCGCTGATGACGAACAGCGACAGGATGCCGATCGGCAGGTTGACGTAGAACACCCAGCGCCAGCCGGTGATGCCCAGGATCGAACTGTGCTCGGTGAAGATGCCGCCGAGCAGCGGCCCGGCCACCATCGCCAGCATGAACACGCCGCCGAACAGGCCCTGGTACTTGCCGCGCTCGCGGGGCGGGACCACGTCGCCGACGATCGCGAACGTCAGGCCCATGATGCCGCCGGCGCCCAGACCCTGCAGCGCGCGGAAGGCGATCAGCTCGTTCAGGTTCTGCGAGAAGCCGGACAGTGCCGAGCCCGTCAGGAACAGCGCGATCGCCGTCATGTACAGCGGCTTGCGGCCGAACAGGTCGGAGAGCTTGCCGTAGATCGGGGTGGCGGCGGTGGACGCCAGCACGTACGCGGTGGTCACCCACGGCATGCGCGCCAGGCCGTTCTGGCCGCCGATGTCGCCGATGATGGTGCGGATCGCGGTGCTGACGATGGTGTTGTCCAGCGAGGCCAGCAACAGGCCCAGCATCAGCGAGCCGAAGACCACCAGGATCTGCTTGTGGCTCATGGTGGAGCCCTCGGCGACCTGTGGCGCCTGAGGGCTCGCTATCTTTTCGGGAACTTCGGTGGTCTCACTCATTGGCGGTTCCGTCTTCCGTTGTGGGGCCGTTCTTCGCATCTTGGGTTTTGGCGATGATGGTGCTGAAGTCCTCGACATAGCGGGTCATCAGCTGTGTCAGGGTCCGCAGGTCCGCCGGATCCCAGTGGTCGAATCCCTCGCGCATGGCGTCGATGCGTTTCTGCCAGAAGTCCTGGATGTGCTTGTGGCCGAGCTCGGTCACGTGCAGCTGCGTGGCGCGGCCGTCGGAGGGGTCGGCGACCTTCTCGACCAGGCCGTCCGCCTCCAGGTGGGCGACGTGGCGGGAGACCGTGGACTGGTCCAGGAAGAGGTTCTTGGCCAGGTCGCTGGACCGGACCGGCCCGCACTTGGCCAGCATCCCCAGCGCGGCGACCTGTCCGCCCTCGGGCTCCTTGCGGGCCCGCATGATGCGCTGGAACAGCATGCCCATCGTCTTGCCGAGCTCGCTGTACTCCTCGTCGGTCAGAGGCTCGCCGCTCATCGGTCTTCTCGTCTCCTACAGATGCTTGGTTGCTGCAAGCATATACCTGGATGCATGCGCCATGCAAGTAGTTTCGCCGGAGGGCTCGTGGTGCCGCCGCCGGACCTGCCAGACTGGGATCATGTCAACGGCGACTGTGACCCTGGAAGACGTCGAGCGGGCTCGTGACCTGCTGGAAGGCGTGGCGCGGCGGACCCCGCTGGAGGGCTCCCGGAGCATCTCCGAGCGGGTCGGGGGACATGTCCACTTCAAGTGCGAGAACCTGCAGCGGACCGGGTCGTTCAAGATCCGCGGCGCGTACGTGCGGATCGCCAACCTGACCCCGGCCGAGCGGGCCAACGGCGTGGTCGCGGCCAGCGCCGGCAACCACGCGCAGGGCGTGGCGCTGGCGGCGTCGCTGCTGGAGAGCAAGTCGACGGTGTTCATGCCCGAGGGCGCGCCGCTGCCGAAGGTGGCCGCGACCGAGGCCTACGGCGCGCACGTGCGCTTCGCCGGGCACACCGTGGACGAGGCGCTGATCGCGGCGCGGGCCTTCGCCACCGACACCGGCGCCACCTTCATCCACCCCTTCGACCACCCCGACGTGATCGCCGGGCAGGGCACGGTCGGCCTGGAGATCCTGGAGCAGTGCCCGGAGGTGCGCACCATCGTGGTCTCGGTCGGCGGCGGCGGGCTGCTCGCCGGAGTGGCCGCGGCGGTCAAGGCGGTCCGGCCGGACGTGCGGGTGATCGGCGTGCAGGCGGCCGGGGCCGCGGCATATCCGCCCTCGATGGCGGCCGGCAAGCCGGTGCAGCTGGCCGGGATGGCGACGATGGCCGACGGGATCGCCGTCGGCCGGCCCGGCGACGTGCCGTTCGACCTCATCACCAGGCTGGTCGACGAGATCCGCGTGGTCTCCGAGGAGTCCCTGTCCAAGGCCATGCTGGCCCTGCTGGAGCGGGCCAAGCTCGTGGTGGAGCCGGCCGGCGCCGCGGCCGTCGCGGCGGTGATGGACGACGCCCGCGCCTTCGACGCCCCGGTGGTCGCCCTGCTGTCCGGCGGCAACATCGACCCGCTGCTGATGATGCGCATGATCCGGCACGGCCTGGTCGCCGCCGGCCGCTTCCTGGCCCTGCGGCTGCGCATCCCGGACCGCCCCGGCGCCCTGGCGAAGCTCCTGAGCGAACTCGGCGAGGCGGACGCGAACGTGATGGACATCGAGCACCTGTGGACCCGGCCGTCGCTGGCCTTCGGCGAGGTCGAGGTGGCGCTGCAGCTGGAGACGCGGGGGATCGCGCACGCCGAGACGCTGATCTCGCGGCTGCGGGCGGCGGGGTATCAGCCGGAGCCGACTTCTTTCTGAGGGATTTCGAGCTGAGGGACGGCGTGCGCGCGGCGCTGGTCGCCGAGGCCCCGGTGGCGTCGGTGGCGTCGGTGAAGTAGCGCATGCCTGTTCGCACTCTGAGGCACCGGGAATTCATCCATTCGGCCCACCAACTGTGAACATCCGAACACCTGCTGTCGGACCCCTCCTCTACGGTCATTTCTATGGCAGCAATCGAGGCCGAGGGTCTGGTCAAGATCTACGGTGGAGGCAAGAAAACCAAGGAGGTCCGCGCGCTCGACGGTGTGGACCTCGCGGTGCCCGAGGGCACCATCCTGGGTCTGCTCGGGCCGAACGGCGCGGGCAAGACCACCGCCGTGCGCGTGCTGACCACCCTGCTCAAGCCGGACGCCGGCAGTGCGCGGGTGCTGGGGATCGACGTCCTGCGGCATCCCAACGACGTGCGGCGGGCCATCGGGCTGTCCGGGCAGTACGCGGCCGTCGACGAGAACCTCACTGGCCGGGAGAACCTGGCCATGGTCGGGCGGCTCTATCACATGCCGAAGGCCGCGGCCCTGAAGCGGGCCGGGGAGTTGCTGGAGGAGTTCGCGCTCACCGACGCCGCCGACCGGCCGTCGAAGACGTACTCCGGCGGCATGCGGCGGCGGCTGGACCTGGCCGCCGCGCTCGTGGTGAAGCCGCCGGTGATCTTCCTGGACGAGCCGACCACCGGGCTGGACCCGCGGACCCGCATCGCCATGTGGGACGTGATCGCGGGGCTGGTGAAGGGCGGGACGACGCTGCTGCTCACCACGCAGTACCTGGAGGAGGCGGACCGGCTGGCCGACTCCATCGCCGTGGTGGACCACGGCAAGGTGATCGCGCGGGGGACCGCCGACCAGCTCAAGGCGCAGATCGGCGGGGAGCGGCTGCAGATCGTGGTCTCCGATCCGGACCGGCTCGGCGAGGCCGCCGAGCTGCTGGGCAGGATGGGGACGGCCGCGCCGCGGGTGCACGAGCCCACGCGCGAGATCCTGCTGCCGGTCTCAGGCGGGGCGCAGCTGCTGGTCGAGGCCATCCGGGAGCTGGACGGCCTGGGCATCAAGATCGACGACGTCGCGCTGCGCCGCCCCACCCTGGACGACGTGTTCCTGCAGCTGACCGGCCGCTCCACGGAGGACGAGGGCGGCGAGGGCGGCTCGGGGCAGTCCGGAGCCGAGTACGACGAAGGCCGACGGTTGGACGATGAGCGAGGGCTCGACGAGGGCCACGAGCCGAAGGAGACGGTGCGATGAGTTCGGACAGTCTGGCGCCCCCGGTCCCGCTCGGCGGGAACAGCCTGCTCATGACCCTGCACGACGCCTGGGTCGTCACCCTGCGCAACCTGCGCCGGATGACCCGCATCCCGGAGATGGTCGTCTTCTCCTCGATCCAGCCGATCATGTTCGTGCTGCTGTTCGCCTTCGTCTTCGGCGGCGCGATCCCGGTCCCCGGCGCCGGCGGCACCACCGCCTACCGCGAGTTCCTGCTCCCCGGCATCTTCGTGCAGACACTGGCCTTCACCGCCGCGACCACCTCCGTGGGCCTGGCCGACGACCTGCACAAGGGCCTGATCGACCGGTTCCGCTCGCTGCCGATCTCCCGCTCGGCGGTGCTGGCCGGCCGGACCACCGCCGACTGGCTGCAGAACCTGTTCGTGCTGCTGGTGATGGCGGCCTGCGGACTGGCCGTGGGCTGGCGGATCCACGACGGAATCCTCAAGGCGCTCGCCGGATTCCTGCTGCTGATGTTGTTCGCCTACGCGATGAGCTGGATCGGCGCCACGATCGGGCTCTCGGTCCGCACCCCCGAGGCCGCGAACACCATCGGCTTCATCTGGATCTTCCCGCTGACCTTCCTGTCCAACGCCTTCGTGCCCTCGCGCAAGATCTCGCCGCACTGGCTCCAGGACGTCGCGGACTGGAACCCGGTCTCAGCCACCGTCCAGGCGTTGCGATCACTGTGGGGAAACCCCGATGGTTATGAGCCGACCGTGAAGATGCCGTGGCCGATCGCGCACGCCCCCTGGGTGTCGCTGTTCTGGTCGTTGCTGATTCTGATGGTGTTCGTCCCCCTGTCGGTGCGCAAATACCGATCGGTTTCGGCGTGAGAGTGTGGTTCTCCACACTCACAATCGATCACGATCCTGGCATGATCGAGCACATCGGCAACCGACCCCGATGTTCAAGCGTCTTATTCTTGGGGAAAGGGGGCGCAACAAACAGCAGCAGGGGGGACCGATGGCAGGACCTAGACCGGGCGAGGTGTTGAACGACCGGTACGAGCTGATCGACCGCATCGGCGGCGGCTCGATGGGCGAGGTGTGGCGGGGCCGCGATCTCGTGCTGGGCCGTACCGTCGCGGTGAAGATCGTGTTGCCGGCGCTGCTGGACACTCCGACGTTCCGCGCGCGCTTCGTGGCCGAGGCCCGGGTGATGGCGATGATGGACCATCCCGGCATCGTCCGCGTGTACGACTACGGCTACACCGACGCCACGGATCCCGACACGCCCGGTGCCGCGTTCCTGGTGATGGAGTTCATCGAGGGCGAGTCGCTGGACCGGGTCCTGGCCCGCACCGGCGCGTTGGAGCCGCGCTTCGCGATGAAGGTGCTGGCCTCGCTGCTGGACGCGCTGGGGGCCGTGCACCGGACCGGCGTGGTGCACCGGGACGTGAAGCCCGCGAACGTGATGCTCACCTCCGGTGGCGTGGTGCTGGCCGACTTCGGTATCGCGCGCTCCCCGGAGTCGCTGGGCCTGACGGCCGCCGACGCGCTCATGGGCACCGTCCCGTACCTGGCACCCGAGCTCTTCCACGCCGAGACCCCGACCCCGGCGGCCGACGTCTACGCGGTCGGCATCCTCGGCTACGAGCTGCTGTCCGGCCGCCAGCCCTTCCAGGCCGGCAGCACCGCCGCGGTGATGTACATGCACATGCACGAGCCGCCTCCGCCGCTGCCGGACTACGTCGCCACTCCCGCCGCCGAGGTGCTGTGGCACGCGCTGGAGAAGGACCCGACGAACCGCTGGGCCGACGGCGCTGAGATGGCCGAGGCGGTGCGGCACGTGCTGGCCGGCCCGGTCGAGGTCGGCGAGGATCTTACCGCCGAACCGGGCCTGGCGGGCGGTTACGGCGGCTACACCGGCATCCCGAGCGGCTACGAGGACACGCTGACCGACTCCGGCGGGCGCCGCCGGCGCCGGCCCGCGGCCGAGGGCGGCGGGTACGCGGCAGCCGGGGGTGCTGCCGCGGCCGCGGCCTACGGCGAGGGGTTATACGGCGAGTCCGGCTCCGGGGGCCGGTACGGTCGCGACGCGGCGTTCGGGGAGAGCGCCGCGTCCGGCTTCGGCACCCGGTACGGCCGGGGCGAGTACGAGAGCGAATATCCCGCCTCGTACAACCCCGCCAGCGCGCTGGAGGAGACCGCACAGCTCAGCGCGATGCCTTCCGCCGACGCGCTGCCGCCGGACGCCACCCGCCTCTACGACGAGCGCACAGCGCTGATGCCGGACTCGGGGGGCCGCGGCGGCCACGCTGCCGACTTCTCGGACGGCACCCGCGTCTACGACGAGCGAATAGCCCCGATGTCGGACTCCGGAGGGCGTCGCGGCCACGCCGCGGACTTCCCGGACGGCACCCGGGTCTACGACGAGCTCCCGACCTCCATGACCGACTCCGGCGGCCGGCACGCGGGTCATGCGGGCCACACCAGCCACGCCAGCCACTCGCGCCGCGCCGCCGCCGACGAGCCACCGGTGCGCCGTCGCGGGGCCGACTCCTATCAGAGCGCGTCGACCGGCCTCGGCGGCCGTGGCGGGGGTCTGCGGCCGGACACGCGCCGCAAGGCGCTCATCACCGCGGCGGTCGCTGTGCCGGCCCTGCTAGGGCTCTCTGTGGCGCTCGCGATGAGCTCGTCCGGGAAGTCCCCCGACGGCGGCGGCCCGGCGTCGAACCCGGCGCAGCAGTCCGATCAGCCCACCGCCACCACCGGGACCGACGACCTCGTGCCGCCGACCGAGCCGGTGCCCACGTCGACCAGCGTGTACGGGCACACCGGCTACCCGCACCACACGTACTCGACGTATCCGTCGTACACCCGCTCGTCGGCGTACGGGACGTCCACGTCCTCGGGCGAGCCGACAGCCACCGGCTCCCGGACCGGCCAGCCGACCGGCCCGACGTCCACCACGAGCTCCAGCCAGCCCGGCCCGCCGACCTCGACGGGCAGCACGTCGCAGGGGCCGACGACGCCGCCGACCTCACCGTCGACGCAGGGCTCGTCGAGCGCCGGCTGAGCCGGCGGCGCCGAGCTCACAGCGCCGAGCACACGACGAAGCGCTACGACAAAGCGACACGACAAAGCGGCCCCCGCGTGATCATCACGCCGGGGGCCGCTCTGTGTCGATCCTGTCGATCGTGTCGACGAGCCGTTCCTGACGGCCGCCTCAGCCCAAGTACGGCTTGGCGTCCAGCAGCTTGACCATCATCGGCTTCCCGTTCGGGAGCTCGTACTCGGCCTGCTCCCCGATCTTCTTGCCGTTGATCGCGCCGCCCAGCGGGGACCGCGTCGAGTAGACCTCCATGTTCTCGGCGGCGTCCTCGCGCGAGCCGAGCAGGAAGGTCAGCGTGTCGTCCTCGTCGCCGTCGAAGGCGATGGTCACGACCGCGCCCGGCACCGCCACGCCGGACTCCACGGAGTCGCCGACCTTGGCGTGCTCCAGGAGCTGGGTGAGCTGGCGGATGCGCAGCTCGATCTTGCCCTGCTCCTCCTTGGCCGCGTGGTAGCCGCCGTTCTCGCGGAGGTCGCCCTCTTCGCGAGCAGCTTCGATCTTCTGGGCGATCTCTACGCGGCCCGGTCCCGACAGGTGCTGCAACTCGGCGGTGAGCCGGTCGAAGGCGTCCTGGGTCAGCCAGGTGACGCTGTCGTTGGTCTGGGTCACGGGTACTCCTAGGGTTCTACTCAGTTGAGGGGACCGTGCTGCTCAGTCACGCACGCTTTTCAGTCAGACACAGAATGGCGATCGTAACAAGGAGCACGGACGGATAACGCCGGGTTAATCAGCCGTGGACCGCGGGGCTATGTGAGCTGGCAGTCCAGAACTTCGCCGCTGATGGCCCGGCTGCTGGTCCGGATCGTCGCGGAGAGCACCTGCCGCGGGCCGGCGGGGACCGGTACGTCGAGGCGCCCCACCTCGTTCCCGCCGTAGTCGCGGGCCCGGACGGTACACGTCGCGGGCCGGTCGCTCTTCCGGTTGTCCACCTGGAACCGCACGTCGACGGCATGGTCGGAGGAGACCTGGTAGCCGAGGACGGTCGCGGTCAGCGTGGGGGTGGCCTGCTTGAGTCCGATGTACGACACCACGCCGGTCAGCGCGAGCACTCCGGCGACCCCCAGGGCGACGCGTCCGCGCCTGGACAGGCCGGAGGAGCGCGCGTAGCGCGCGACCACCTCGTCCTGCACCTCGGACGTCAACGCGGTTCACCTGGCCTTCAGTCGACGGAGCGCGATTCGGATGTGCGCAGTGTCGGATCCGTGCGTCAGTATATTCGGGCGGCTACTGATGGAGGAACACCGTGACGCACGAACTGCGCCTGATGACCGTCCACGCGCACCCGGACGACGAGTCCAGCAAGGGTGCGGCCACCACCGCGCGCTATGTGCGCGAAGGGGTGGATGTGCTGGTCGTCACCTGCACTGACGGCTCCCGGGGCGACATCCTGAACCCACAGCTGAAGAAGGACCCGGCCGTGCAGGCCGAGATCGAGGCCAACCTGCTGGAGGTGCGCCGCAAGGAGATGGACGCGGCGCGCGAGATCCTGGGCGTGCGGCAGGAGTGGCTGGGCTTCGTCGACTCCGGCCTGCCCGAGGGCGACCCACTGCCGCCGCTGCCGGAGGGCTGCTTCGCCCTCCAGGACGTCGAGACCGCCGCGGAGCCGCTGGTCCGGCTGATCCGCGAGCAGCGGCCGCAGGTGATCGTGACGTACAACGAGAACGGCGGCTACCCGCACCCGGACCACATCATGACCCACAAGATCACCATCGCCGCCTTCGACGCCGCGGGCGACCCCGACAAGTACCCGGACGCCGGCGAGCCCTGGCAGCCCCTGAAGCTCTACTACGACGTGGCCTGGTCCATGCCGCGCCTGGAGGCGGAGCACCAGGAACTCCTGGACCGCGGCATGGAATCCCCCTACTGGGAATTCCTCAAGGAGCGCCAGAACTGGCCGCAGCGCGAGATCACCACCCGCGTCCCGGTCGGGGAGTACTTCGAGATCCGCGACGCGGCGCTGAAGGCGCACGCCACGCAGATCGACCCCGAAGGCCCCTTCTTCCGCACCCCGAACGACATCCGCCGCGCGGTCTGGCCGACCGAGGACTTCGAGCTGGCCCGCTCGGTGATCGACACCACACTGCCGGAGGACGACCTCTTCGCCGGCGTGCGCGAATACGAGAAGGAGCAGTGCGCGAAGGCCGCCGACGAGGTTCCGGGGCAGGGCGTGCACGAGCCCGCCGGAGTGTGCTCGTAGACTGCGGGTCATGAACGCTGTGTCCGGATTGCTCACAACCGCCCAGCCGGTGCTCGCCAGCGGCGGCAGCCTCGACAAGACGAAGCCGGGGCTGGTCGCGTTCCTGATCGTCCTCGCCCTCGGCGTGGCCCTCTGGGCGCTCCTGAAGAACATGGGCAAGCAGCTCGGCCGCGCCAAGGACCACTTCGAGGCCGAGGACGCGGCCCTGGCGGCCCAGGCCGCCGCCTCCGCCACGGTCGGCACCGCCGAGGCGGTCGCCGAGGTGCCCAAGCAGCAGGACGGGCCGAAGGGCGCCGCCGAGAAGGCGAAGGACGCTTCGAAGGACGCGGCGGGGGAGTAGCTCCGGCTCCGGCCATTCGCCCTGCGCCGCGAGGTGGGGCGAGAGGTGCTCGGCGGAGGCGAGTGGCGGTTGGTTTGTCGTTTTAACCGCTGCTGACGACGCGAGCCCTATGGCGCCGCGGCTCAGAAGTCGTCGACCCGGCGCCGCAACTGCTTCGTCTGCCCGCGCCGCGTCTTGTTGTCCAGCCGCCGGCGCGTCACGCCAGCGGGCACCTTCTTCTCCCGGCGCGGCGGGGGCGGCGGGGCCAGCGCCTCGGCCAGGACGTGCGCCAGGCGTTCCCGGGCCGCCTCGCGGTTTTGGAGCTGCGAGCGCTGCTCGCTCGACGTCACTGTCAGTACGCCGTTCACCAGTCGGCCGGCCAGGCGCTCGAAGGCTCGCGACTTCAGCCACTGCGGGAGGGCGGTGGTCGCGGCCAGGTCGAAGGACAGTTCCGCGCGGCTGTCGGTGGTGTTCACGCCTTGGCCGCCGGGGCCGGCCGAGCGCGAGAAGCGCCAGGTCAGCTCGGCGGCGGGGATGATCGCCTCGGCTCGGTGGCGGCCTCCGTGGCTGGAGCCGGGCATGGCGTTGTAGCGGACCGTCAGGGGTCCGTTCACGCCGTTCGCGGTCTCGTCAGCCATGACTCGATGTTCTCAGACCGGCGTCATGCTTGACACCGCTTATCCGGTGCGCGTTACGTGATCCGCATGGGGTACCTGGCGGGACGCGGCATCGCGGACATCACAGGGGAGATCGCCGAGTGCGGCTTGCTCGGCTACGGGCTGCCCGAGCAGCAGGCGGCCGGGCTGCACACGCGGCTGCGCGCCCGGGCCTTCGCGCTCGCCGACGGGGAGCGCCGGATGCTGCTCGTGGTCTGCGATCTGCCGCTGGTCTTCAGCAGTGTGACGCAGGCCGTCGTGCGGCGCCTGCCGGCTGTCTACACCGAGGCGAACGTCGTCATCACCGCCACCCACACGCACTGCGGCCCCGGCGGCTACTCGTACCACGCCGTCTACAACAGCAACACCGGCGGCTTCCGGCCGCGGACGTTCCGCGCCATCGTCGACGGCATCGTCGAGGCCGCCCGCCGCGCGATCGCCGACCTCCAGCCCGCCACGCTGCGCCTGAACCGCGGCGAGCTGCACAAGGCCAGCGCCAACCGGTCCCGCCGCGCCTTCGACCGGAATCCGAGTGCTGACAAGGCGGTCTTCCCGGACGCCGTGGACCCGGCGACCACGCTGCTCACCATCGAGCGCGACGGCGTCCCGGTGGGCCTGCTCAGCTGGTTCGCCGTCCACAACACCAGCATGACCAACCGCAACCGCCTGGTCAGCGCGGACAACAAGGGCTACGCCGCGTACCACTGGGAGCGCGAGGTATCAGGGATCGACTATCTCGCCGAAGCCGACGAGAACCCGGCCTCGAACCCCGCCGAGGCCGGCAATCCAACCCTCATCACCGCCTTCGCCCAGACCAATGCCGGCGACATGTCCCCGAACCTGTTCCTGCGCCCCGGCAGCGGCCCGACCGAGGACGAGTTCGAGAACACTCGCATCATCGGCACCCGCCAGTACGAAGCGGCGGCGACCCTTCTGCACGAGAAGGACGGCGCCGAGATCCTCGAAGGCGGCCTGGACCACCGCCTGATCCACGTCGACATGGCGAACGTCCGCGTCAGCCCCCGCTTCACCGGCGACGGCCTCCCGCACCGCACCTCCCACGCGGTCCCCGGCGCGACCGCGTTCGCCGGCGCGCTGCCCGACGGCCCGACCGGCTGGCGCTTCGCCCACCCCGAGCAGAACCCGCTCCTGGACGCCGTCTCCCGCCACGGCATCTACCGCCTGAGCCGGCGGCTCCGGGACGCCCAGGCCCCGAAGACGCTCGCCGCCCCCATCAGCCTCCTGAATCGCATCGTCCCCTTCGGCCAGGAGATTCTGCCGATCCAGCTGCTGCGCATCGGCCCGCTCTACCTGCTGTGCCTGCCCTTCGAGGTGACCATCGTCGCGGGCCTGCGCCTGCGCCGCACCGTCGCCGAATCCGTCGGCACCGACCCGGACCACGTCCTCGTCATGGGCTACGCCAACGCCTACGGCCACTACGTCACCACCCCCGAGGAGTACGACGCCCAGATGTACGAGGGCGCCAGCACGCTCTTCGGCCGCTGGGAACTCCCGGCGCTGCAACAGAACGCCGCGCTCCTCGGCACGGCGATGCGCGAGGGCCGGCAGATCGCTCCGGGCCGTCCGGCACCGGACCTGTCACGGCGCCGCCGTCGCAAGCCCCGGTCGCCCTACCCCGACGCCCCGCTCCCGGACGACGACATCGGCCGCGAGCTCTCCTTCGCGTGGGACGGCGAGATGGTGACGGTCGAGTTCGTCGGCGTGCACCCGGCCCACGACCCCAAGCGCGGCGGCACGTACTACGAAGTACAGCGCCGCGCCGGCCTGTACTGGCACCGGATCGCCGACGACGGCGACTGGTCGACCCGCATGCACTGGACCCGGCTGCCGTCGCCCTCCCACACCACGATCTCCAAGGTCCGCATCGAGTGGCGGGTCCCGCCGGAGACACCACGAGGCCGGTACCGCATCGTCTACCGAGGCGACACCGGCCGGGTGGCGTTCGAGGGGCGGAGTCAGGAATTCGACGTCGGCCCCGGTGAAGAGCTCTGATCCCCTCCCCGTCAGAGCTCTGACATTCCTGGCGCAAGTCCGCGTCTACACCCGCGACCGCAGCATCAGCACGGCCCAGCCGGTGCCGAACAACACCACGAGCGCCAGCGGGTAGAGCGCGAAGTCGGCCAGCATCGGCTGGGAGCCGAAGTAGTGCCCGACGTGTCCGATGGTGTGTGTCAGCACCAGGAGGGCCGCCACCGCGGCGGACACCGCGGCCAGGGCCACGAAGAACAGCCACAGGCCGAGCTGGCCGAAGATCCGGAAGATCGCGGCCACGAACGCCGTGACCGACGTGAGGGCCATCATCGGGATCCCGTAGACCAGCGCCTGCGTGAAGTAGTTGTTCTGGTGGATGTGCGGCAGATCCAGCAGCCGCATGTGGACGAACCAGCCGTGCGTGCCGATCTCGATCTTGTTCAGCAGCGCCAGCCCGAGGCCGGCGATCACCGTCTCGGCGGCGACCAGAAGCGCGGTGGCCCGGACGAAGGCCCGGCGGGTGATGGACAGCGCCGTCGAGAACGGGAACAGCTGGGTGATCAGCCACGGCTGCACGCCGAGACCGGACAGGTAGAAGGCGCTGAGCGCGCCGGTGCTCCGGCTGTGGTAGGGGACCTGGCCGCTGATCAAGGCGAACAGCGCCGTGCAGATGGCGATCGCGATGCCGATGCTGTACCACGGGACCGCGAAGGTCGTGCCCGGCTTCAGCATCTGGATGCGCAGCGCCTTCATGGTCTGGTTCATGCCGGATCCCCCTGGTTCGTCGTGAACACGATCAGCTCCTGCAGCGACAGCGAGTCGACGCTGACGCCCTCGGCCCGCCCCTCCGGACGCCGCGGCAACGCCACCCGCAGCCGGCCCCCGAGCTCGGAGCGGTGCAGCACCGGCGTGCCGTCCGCGTACGCGGCCACCGCCGCGCTCGGGCCGCTCACCGACACCGCGCGGCCGCGCAGGTCGTCCGCGTCGGCGTCGATCAGCACCTTGCCGTGGTCGATCAGCACCACGTGCTCGATCAGGTCGGCGACCTCGTCGATGAGGTGCGTGGACAGCACGACGGTGCGCGGGTGCGCCACGAAGTCCTCCAGCAGCCGGTCGTAGAAGACCTGCCGGGCCACCGCGTCCAGCCCCAGGTACGGCTCGTCGAACATGGTCAGCGGGGCCCGCGCGGCCAGGCCGATGACGATGCCGACCGCGGAGAGCTGGCCCCGCGAGAGCTTCTTGACCTGCCGCTTCGTCGGCAGGTCGAACTCGCCCACCAGCCGGTCGGCGTAGCCCTGGTCCCAGTTCGGGCAGGCGATCGCGGCGGCGGCGAAGGCGTCGCGCACCTTGAAGTTGGCCGGGTACTTCTGCGACTCGCGGATGAAGCAGACGCGGTCCAGCACCGCGGCGTTCTCGCGCGGCGGCTGCCCGAACACCTCGACCCGGCCGGAGGTCTCGAACTCCTGCCCGGTCAGGACGCGCATCAGGGTGGTCTTGCCGGCGCCGTTGCGGCCCAGCAGCCCGTGGATGGTGTTCTGCTCCAGCGTCAGGCTCACACCGTCCAGCGCGGTGTGGCCGCGGTAGCGCATCGTCAGGTCCTCGACGACCACGGCGCTCATCGTTCCCCTCCCCGCTTCTCGATCAGGTTCTGCACGTCGGCCGCGTTCAGGCCCAGGCGGCGCGCCTCGGCCAGCAGCGGCTCCACGAAGTCCCGGGCGAAGGCCTCCCGCCGCCGGTCCAGGACGCGCTGCCGAGCGTCGCCCGCCACGAACATGCCGATGCCTCGCTTCTTGTAGAGGATCCCGTCGGATACCAGCTGGTTGATGCCCTTGGCCGCGGTCGCCGGGTTGATCCGGTGGAACGCGGCGAGCTCGTTGGTCGACGGCACCTGCGTGTCCGCGGCCAGCGTGCCGTCCAGGACCGAGTCCTCGATCTGTTCGGCGATCTGCTGGAAGAGCGGGCGGCCCTCGTCCATCACCGGTTCCTGGGTTCATTACTCATGTAACTAACCATGCAAGTGGGTAGGCTCTGGTGTCAAGCGAGGAAGCTGAAGACGAGGTGTCGCAAGGGAAAGACCTCGGCGATGATGCAACCGGTGACCCGGCACGCCGCCGAGGACCTGGTGCAGGGCGCGCTGGAGCGCGCCTATCGGCACTGGGACCGGGTCGCGGGCATGGAGGCGCCGGAGGCGTACGTGCGGCGGATCCTGGCGAATCTGGCCGCCGACCATCATCGGCTCCAGAACCGCGGCTCGCGACCCGTCCCCGGACGCGGACGACCACGACGCGTCATGAGGGTTCTGAGTCAGTTGCCGCCGCGGATGCGCGCGGTCCTGGTGTTGCGCTACTACGACGACCTGAGCGAGGCGCAGATCGCTGAGGCACTGGGCGTCTCGGTCGGCACGGTGAAGTCCCAGGCGGCGCGGGCGCTGGCCAGACTGCGCGAGGCGATGGCGTCGACCGAGGAGAAGCGGATGTCATGACAGAGATCGAAGACACCCTGTCGCGGGTCCTGACCGCGGAAGCCGACCGGCACGAGCCTCCGGTGTTCCACGCCCGCCCGATTGCCGAGGGCGCGGTGCGCGGGAAGCTGTGGCGGCGGCCGCGGTGTTCGCGGCGGCCGGCGGTCACCCGGCCGAGGGCCCGGTGACCGTGACGTTCCGGAACGGAGCCTTCGCGCGCCGGGTGGTACGCGTGTGATCGGCACAACCCCGTCACCCGGCCCTGACCGTCAGCACTCGATGACGTTCACCGCGAGTCCGCCCCGCGCAGTCTCCTTGTACTTCACCGACATGTCGCGGCCGGTGTCCTTCATCGTCTTGATGACCTTGTCCAGCGACACGTGGTGCCGGCCGTCGCCGCGCAGGGCCATCCGCGCGGCAGTGACGGCCTTCACCGCGGCCATGCCGTTGCGCTCGATGCACGGGATCTGCACCAGGCCGCCGATCGGGTCGCAGGTCAGGCCCAGGTTGTGCTCCATGCCGATCTCGGCGGCGTTCTCCACCTGCTCCGGGGTGCCGCCGAGCACCTCGGCCAGGCCGGCGGCGGCCATCGAGCAGGCCGAGCCGACCTCGCCCTGGCAGCCGACCTCGGCGCCGGAGATGGAGGCGTTCTCCTTGAACAGCATGCCGACGGCGCCTGCCGCGAGCAGGAAGCGGACCACGCCTTCCTCGTCGGCGTCCGGGACGAAGTTCACGTAGTAGTGCAGCACGGCCGGGATGATGCCGGCGGCGCCGTTGGTCGGTGCGGTCACGACCCGGCCCCCGGCCGCGTTCTCCTCGTTCACCGCCATCGCCCAGAGCGTGGCCCATTCGTTGGCGTGTATCTCGCGGTTGCCCTCGGTGCGCAGGGTGCGGGCCAGGCCCGGGGCGCGGCGGCGGACCTTCAGGCCGCCAGGCAGGATGCCCTCGGTGCTGATGCCGTTGCTCACGCACTCGCGCATCACCCGCCAGATCTCCAGCAGGCCGGCGCGCACCTCGGGCTCGGTGCGCCAGGCGAGTTCGTTCTCCAGCATCAGGCCACTGACACTGATGCCGGTCTGCTCGGTCAGCTGCAACAGCTCCGCGCCGGTGCGGAACGGGTACTTCAGGACGGTGTCGTCCAGGACCACGCGATCGGCGCCGACGGCGTCCTCGTCGACCACGAAGCCGCCGCCGACCGAGTAGTAGGTCTTGGTCATCAACGGTTCGCCGTGCTCGTCGTACGCGGACAGCTGCATCCCGTTGGAGTGGTACGGCAGCGACTTGCGCCGGTGCAGGACGAGGTCGCGGTCCTCGCTGAAGGTGACCTCGGCGGCGGTGCCGTGCTCGGTCCCCAGCAGCCGCAGCCGCTTGGTCTCGCGGATACGCACCAGGTCGAGTTCCGCGCCGCGCACGTCGACGGTCGCCGGGACCTGGCCCTCCAGGCCGAGCAGCACCGCCTTCGGGGTGCCGTGGCCGTGGCCGGTCGCGCCGAGCGAGCCGAACAGTTCGGCCCGGACCCGCGCCACCTTCGGCAGCACATCCTCGTTGTCCAGGCGCTTGACGAACATCCGGGCCGCGCGCATCGGGCCGACGGTGTGGGAACTCGACGGGCCGATGCCGATCGAGAACAGGTCGAAAACACTGACCGCCATGCTTTTGCCTCTCACACCATTGTGACTGGGCTTTTTAAGAGCTGAGCCGGAATGCCGGCCTTCCGAGGGTATCAACCGCCGGAAGCCGACATTCCTTGGTGATTGCTGAGGTTGGCTGCTGTTCTCGTCGCGTTCTCGCGCTATTCGGTCCGCAGCGCCGTCGCGGTCCGCGACCGCGCGGCCCAGCCGGCCGGCAGCAGCGCCCCGAGCAGCGCGATCACGACCCCGCCGGCGAGCAGCGGCAGCACGAGCCCGAGCGAGTAGGTGTTGGTCACACTCGGCGGCAGGTGCATGCCGACCGCGTTCCCCATAGGAGTCAGCGTCGCCTTCTCCAGCGCGGTGCCGATCGGCACCCCGATCAGCCCGGCGATCAGCCCGGTCAGCGCCACCGAGGTCAGCACCATGGTCACGGTCTGCCGCGGCGTCATCCCGAGCGCCTTGAAGATCCCCAGGTCGTGGATCCGCTCGCGGGTGTCCTGGACCACGGTGTTCAGTACGCCGAGCGCCGCCACCACGAGCAGCATCACCGACAGCGTCGCGACCAGCGCGCTCATCGTCACCACCACGTCGGACTTGCCGCGCCCGGGCTGGTGGTCGACCGAGGCGTTCAGCGGCGACAGCGCGGCCGTGGCCGAGGCGGCCCACGCCGGCCCGTCGACGTTCGAGCCCAGCTCCACGTTGAACTGGTCGATGTGCGGCGTCAGGCCGGCGGCGGTGAACGTCGCGCTGTCGACCAGGACGGACCGGCCGCCGTCGTGGGTGTCGAAGTCGATGCCGACCACCTTCAGCGTCAGCGGCTTGCCCTGCTGCACGACGGTGACGGTGTCCCCGACGTGCGTCCCCATCGCCGAGGCCAGCCGGTCGCTGACCACCGCCTCGCCGGGCCCGGAGTACCAGCGGCCCCCGATCAGCTCCAGACCGGTCCAGGAGAAGTCGCCGGAGACGGTGTCCACCTGGCTCGGATCGCCGGTCGGCGCGCCGACGATGCTCGCCCCGCTGTCGCCCCAGCCGAAGGCCGCCTTGGTGCCCTGGATCGTGTTCAGCACCGCGGACACCTTCGCCGGGTCCAAGTGCGGGGTGCGCGGGTCGTTGGGACCGTAGAACCCGCCCGGACGTTGCGGATGCCCACTGTCGTCGGACTGGCCGGGCACCACGATCACGGAGGCGTCGTTGAAGCCGGCGGCCCGCTGGTCCTGGAACTTGCTGAACCCGGTCTCCAGACCCAGCGCGAACGTCACGCTCACCGCGCCGAACAGCACCGCGGCGCCGACCAGCGCGGCCCGCGCCGGCCGGGCGAAGGGCTGCGCCAGCCCCAGCGACATCGCCCGGGGCAGCGGCAGACGGGAAGCCAGACGCTGGGCCGCACGGCCCCGTTCGGCCTTGGGCGCTCGGCCCACCACCAGCGTCTGCGCGGCCGGCAGCCTTCCGGCCCGCAGCGCTGGGATGAGCGCGGTGATCCCGACGACCACCAGCGTGCCCACCGGGACCACGATGTTCACCCACAGCGGCAGGCTGGTGTTGGCGGCTCCGAGATCGTGGCTGGTCCCGCTCAGCACCGGGACCGCCAGCAGGTTGCCGAAGACGGTTCCGACCACGACGCCGATCGTCGCCGGAATCATGGCCTGCGCGGCATAGGCTCGGGCCACCTGGCCCGGGGTGAAACCGAGGGACTTCAGGATCCCGATGCGCCGGATCGCCGACACCACCGCGCCGCTCACCACGATCGCGATGATCAGCACCGACAGGAACAGGCCGAGGACGCCGAAGACGATCAGGAACGGCACGAAGGCCTTGGCGTTGCCGGTCGCCTGCTGTTCGGCGGTCAGCCAGGACTGCGAGCCCTCCAGCGAACCGGCCGGCACGGCGGCCGTGAGCGTCTGCCGGTCGGCGGCGATCTGGACATCGGTCCCGGCCGAGGCGAAGCGGTAGAGCATCTGCGTGTCGGCCCGGGCCCCGGCGGCGGTCAGCCGGGCGAAGCCGTCGGGCGTGGTCCAGCCGCTCGCGGTGGAGGTCAGCGAGTTGGCGAAGCCGACGACCGTGAACGAGGGCTTGCCGGGCAGCGAGGTGAACACGACGGACTTGCCGAGGCAGTCGTCGGGCCAGTTGTAGAGGACGATCTGGTTGGCGTTCGTCGGCCAGCTGCCGTGGTCCAGGACGATCTGGTCCAGGCCGGAGGTCGCCGACAGGTTCGGCCGCGCTGTCACGGTCACCGGCGGCGCCGAGGTGCCGGCGAAGGGCATGCCGGGGCCGCCGGTCGCGGTGCAGTCGGCGCCGATCGTCGCGTCCAGCGCGGTGGTGATCGGGAAGGGGCCGGAGGCGTCGGTGACGCCGGTGGCGTGCGCGGTCGCGGCGACCTGGCTCGTGGTCGCCTTGCCGCCGTCGTACTGGACGGCCAGGTGCGCGCCGTCGCGTTGCGCGAAGGCGTGCTCGAACGGGGCCGAGACCGCGCTGAGCAGGCCGAGGGACAGGACCGAGGAGGTCACGGCGGCCAGCGTGGTCAGGGCCATGACGAAGGACTGGACGCGGCGGCGGCCGACGCCGGAGCGGACCACTTTCCCCAGGGCGCTCATCGCATCACCGCCAGCAGGAAGCGGGCCATGGCGTGGAAGGCGGCTTCGAAGAGGCGCCGGGGGAGGGGTGGTTTGCCGAGGGTCATCGGACCGCTCCTGACGGGCCGTTGAAGGTGGTGGTCGTGACGTTCGCTGCGTTCGCGGTCGTCGTGGAACCGGCCGGCGATGCGTCCCCCCGCGGCGCACCGATGGCCGGATTCACGGCAGCCCTGTTCGCCACGGCCGTGTCCGTGTTCACCACGTCCCGGGCCACCGCGCCGTCGACCAGCTCGATCGTCCGGTGCGCGGTGGTCGAGGCCAGCTCGACGTCGTGGGTGACCAGCAGGATGGTCTGGCCCTCGGCGTTCAGGTCCAGCAGCAGCCGGCGCACGTCGGCGGCGGCGTGCGAGTCCAGCGCGCCGGTCGGCTCGTCGGCGAGCAGCAGCGCGGGCCGGTTCATCAGCGCCCGGGCCACCGCGACGCGCTGCCGCTGGCCGCCGGACAGCCGCGCCGGGTAGGCCTTGGCGTGCCGGTCGATGCCCAGCGAGCCGAGCAGTTCGGCGGCCCGCCGCTTCGCCTCGCCCTTGCCCATCCCGGCCAGCTGCGCCGGGACAAGGATGTTGTCCAGGACGGTGAGGTCGTCCAGCAGGTTGAAGAACTGGAAGATCATGCCGATCGAGGCCCGCCGGTACTTCGCCGAGCCGGCCTCGCCGAGCTGGTCCACGCGCGTCCCGTTGACCGTCACACTGCCCCCGGTGGGACGGTCCAGGCCGGCGATCAGGTTCAGCAGCGTGGACTTGCCGCTGCCGGAGTGGCCGAGGACCGCCAGGCACTCCCCGGCGGCCACGGACAGGGTCACGCCGGCCAGGGCGGGCGGGCCGTCGTCGTATTTCTTCGTCGCGTCGCGCAGGTCGATCATCGGTTGGTTCGTCGGCGGATTCGTCGGCGGGTTCGTCATGGCCATGAACCTATGGACAGACGGTGATCGACCGCGTCGGCCTGAGTCATGAACTGTGCTACACCCGTGAGCCGATGCCGAGGGGTCGTCATCCTGGTGGTGTATCCCGCAGGCGTAGGCCTGTAGACGGAGCGGGTGATGTGAACCGGCCCGGGTTCTTGCGACACTGAGGCGGTGAACAGGGACGACGAGGGCTGGGTGCGGGTCGTGTGGACGGCGGTGCGCCGTCGCACGGGGGCGACGCCGTCGCCCACCCACTGGGCGTGGGCGGCGGACATCGCGCTGGCCCTGGCGATGGTGATCAGCACCCTCAACAGCGGCTACCACCACGCGGTGGTCAGCCCCGACCAGCACGGCCCCTTCTACGCCCTGAACCACCTGATCTCGGTGAGCCCGCGCGACGACTTCTGGGCGGTCATGACCGCGGTGCCGCTGGCCGTCCGCCGCCGTTTCCCGCTGGCCGCGTTCTGGGCCTGCGAGGTGGCGATCATGCTGTTGCACGCCGACGTGGCGGACTCCAACGACACCGCGATCTTCACCTTCATGTCCGTCCTGATCGCCGCCTACAGCGCCGCCATCTACAGCCCCTACCGCTCGGCGATGGTCTACAGCCTCGGCTTCGGCGCGATCATGCTCGCTGCCACGCGGGGCGGCCAGATTCCGAACATCACGCGCAGCTTCGTGCCGTTCCTGTTCCTGATCCCGATCGTCCTGGGCGCCAACGCCATCGGGAACTGGAAGCAGCGCGTCCACGACCTGGAAGAGGAACGCGAATCGTCGATGCTGCGGGCCGTGGAGCAGGAGCGCGCACGCATCGCCGCGGAACTGCACGACGTGGTGTCGCACAACGTGAGTGTGATGGTGGTCCAGGCCGGGGCGGCCCGCAAGGTCCTCGACAAGTCCCCGGACCTGGCGCGTGAGGCGCTGCTGGCGGTGGAGGACAGCGGCCGCGCGGCGATGGCGGAACTGCGGCACGTGATGGGCCTGCTGACGATGACGTCGCAGGGCGGCGACCCGGCCGGCACCGCGGACCTCGCGCCGCAGCCGGGCCTGGAGCAGATCCCGGCGCTGGTGGAACGCATCCGCAGCGGCGGCGTGCGCGTGGACCTGGCGATCGAGGGCGACGTGATACCGCTGCCGTCGGGCCTGGACCTGGCGGCGTACCGGGTGGTGCAGGAAGCGCTGACGAACGCGGTGAAGCACGCGGTCGGCGCCCTGATCCGCGTGACCCTGGAGTACAGCCCGCAGCGGCTGAAGGTGGACGTCGTCGACACGGGAGGAACGACCTCCGCGGCGGCGGCCACCGGCAACGGCCGCGGCCTGGCGGGTCTCCGCCAGCGCCTGGCGGTCTACGGTGGGACGCTGAGCGCGGGGCCGCGCCTGACGGGGGGCTACATGGTGAGCGCGGTGATCCCGCTGAGGGAGGGGGCGACGGCATGAACGCGACGCGAGTGGTGATCGCCGACGACCAGGTACTGGTGCGGACGGGCTTCCGCATGATTCTGATGTCGGAGGGCATCGACGTGGTCGGCGAGGCCGCCAACGGCGACGAGGCGCTGCGCGTGGTGCGCGAGACCCGGCCCGACGTGGTGCTGATGGACATCCGGATGCCGGGGATGGACGGCCTGGAGGCCACGCGACTGATCCTGTCGGAGGGGACGGGCGCCGGTTCCTCCGAACCCGCCCCCGAGCCGCCGCGCATCATCATCCTGACAACCTTCGACCTGGACCAGTACGTCTACGCGGCCATCACAGCCGGAGCAAGCGGCTTCCTGCTGAAGGACGTCAGCCCCGAGCACCTGGTCGCCGCAGTCGGCATGGTCCGCGCAGGCGACGCGATGCTGGCCCCGGCCATCACCCGCCGGCTGGTCGAACGCTTCGCGGTCCCGACCGTGAACCCCCGCACCGAAGCACTGCACAAGGACCTCGCGACCCTGACCCCCCGAGAACGCGAAGTCCTCGGCCTCCTGGGCCGCGGCCTGTCGAACGCGGAGCTGGCGGCACGCTTCCACCTTTCGGAGGCGACGGTGAAGACGCACGTCGCACGAATCCTGGCGAAGCTGAACCTGCGCGACCGGGCCCAGGCGGTCGTGGTCGCTTACGAGACGGGGCTGATCACGCCGGGGGTGGCGTAGCACGCTAGCGGCGACGCACGTTCGGCTGTCGGCCGCCGTGTGTGTCAGTGCCAGCGCTTATACATATAAAAGGGGCGAAAACTTCCTAACAAAATGCCCGCCGCCGCTCGCCGCTCGCCGCCGCCGCCGCCACTGCTCGCCGCCACCGCCGCTCGCCGCCGCTCGCCGCTCGCCCGCCGCCGCTCGCCACCCCCGCTCGCCGCCGCTCGCCGCTCGCCCGCCGCCGCTCGCCGCTCGCCGCCGCCCGCCGCTCGCCGCTGCCGCCCGCCGCTCGCCGCTGCCGCCCGCCGCTCGCCGCTGCCGCCCGCCGCCACCGCCGCCGCTCGCTCGCCGCTCGCTCGCCGCCACCGCCGCCGCTCGCTCGCCGCTCGCTCGCCGCCACCGCC
Source organism: Catenulispora sp. GAS73 (assembly GCF_041262085.1). Taxonomy (NCBI): domain Bacteria; kingdom Bacillati; phylum Actinomycetota; class Actinomycetes; order Catenulisporales; family Catenulisporaceae; genus Catenulispora; species Catenulispora sp. GAS73. Next base: position 89,097 of record NZ_JBGCCM010000017.1, on the reverse strand, counting down.
GCTGCTCGCTGCCGCTCGCCGCCGCCCCACCTGCCCGCCGCAAAGCAGCGGGGCCGCGAGCCAAAGCCCGCGACCCCGCTCGATCCCGAGCGGCGAGCCGCCTATCCCGTAGCCGCCCCCGCCTTGCTCCCGTGCCGCACACTGCACACCAAATGATCGTCCGCCTCGTCCGCCACGATCGTGTCGCCCGGATTCGTGTCGCCCGACAGCAGCAGCGAGGCCACCTTGTTGTCCAGCTCCGACTGGATCGTGCGGCGCAGCGGCCGGGCGCCGAACTCCGGCTTGTACCCGCGCTCGACCAGCCAGCCCTTCGCCTTCTCCGTGACCTCCAGGCCCAGGTTCTGGGCCTTCAGGCGGCGGCGGGAGCTGTCCAGCATCAGGTCCACTATGTTGCCCATCTCGCCCTTGCCGAGGCTGTGGAAGATCACCACTTCGTCCAGGCGGTTGATGAACTCCGGCGGGAAGAAGCCCCGGACCTGGTCCATCAGCTGGTCGCGGATCTCGTCGGTGTCGCCGTGGTGCGCGAGGATCAGTTGGCTGCCGATGTTCGACGTCATGATGACCACCGTGTGCCGGAAGTCGACGGTGCGTCCCTGCGCGTCGGTCAGGCGGCCGTCGTCGAGCACCTGGAGCAGGGTGTTGAAGATGTCCGGGTGGGCCTTCTCGACCTCGTCGAACAGGATCACGGAGTAGGGCTTGCGCCGCACCTTCTCCGTCAGCTGCCCCGCCTCCTCGTACCCGACGTATCCGGGCGGCGACCCCAGCAGCCGCGAGACCGTGTGCTTCTCCTGGAACTCGCTCATGTCGAAGCGCAGCAGCCGGTCCTCGTCGCCGAACAGCAGCTCGGCCAGCGCCTTGGCGAGCTCCGTCTTGCCGACGCCGGTGGGCCCGAGGAACAGGAACGAGCCCGTCGGCCGGTTCGGGTCCCCCATCCCGGCCCGCGACCGCCGCACCGCCTCGGCGATGGCCGTCACCGCCTCGTCCTGGCCGACCACCCGGTCGTGCAGCGCCTCCTCCAGCTTCAGCAGCCGCGTCTTCTCGTCCTCGTTCAGCTGCGCGACCGGGATCCCGGTCCGCCGCGACACCACCTCCGCGATGTCGTTCTCCGTCACCTTCAGCGCGCCCTCGCGCCGCTCCTCGATGGTCGCGACCTCGTCGTTGAGCTCGTCGATCCGCGCCTTCAGATCCTTCGCGCGGTCGTAGTTCTCCGAGGAGACCGCCTCGTCGCGCTCCCGCGTCAGCTTCGCCAGCTTGTCCTCGCGCTCGATCGCCTCCGTCGACTTGCCGAGGTTGCGCAAGCGGATCCGTGCGCCGGCCTGGTCGATCAGGTCGATCGCCTTGTCCGGCAGGAAGCGGTCCGAGATGTACCGGTCCGACATCAGCGCCGCGGCCGCCAGCGCCTCGTCCGTGAACTTCACGCCGTGGTGCGCCTCGTACCGGTCGCGCAGCCCCTCCAGGATCTGGATCGTCTCCTCGACCGTGGGCTCCGCGATCAGCACCGGCTGGAACCGCCGCTCCAGCGCCGCGTCCTTCTCGATGTTCTTCCGGTACTCGTCGATCGTCGTGGCGCCGATGACGTTCAGCTCTCCGCGCGACAGTGCCGGCTTCATGATGTTGCCCGCGTCCATCGAGCTGTCGCCGCCCGATCCGGCGCCGACCACCGTGTGCAGCTCGTCGATGAACAGGATCGTCGAGTCCGAGGCCTTCCCCACCTCGTCGATCACGTTCTTCAACCGCTCCTCGAACTCCCCGCGGTACTTCGACCCGGCGACCAGCCCGGCCAGGTCCAGCATCACGACCCGCTTGCCCTCCAGGGTCTTGGGCACGTCCCCGGACACGATCCGCTGCGCCAGCCCCTCCACGATCGCGGTCTTGCCGACGCCCGGATCCCCGATCAGCACCGGGTTGTTCTTCGTCCGCCGGGACAGCACCTCGATGGTCTGCTCGATCTCGTCGGCCCGCCCCACCACCGGATCGAGCTTCCCGGCCTTGGCGTCCTCGGTCAGGTCCCGGCCGTACTCGTCCAGCGTCGGCGTGTCCGACGGCTGCTCCGGCCCGGTCGGCATTCCCTCAGCGCGTGACGCCTTCGTGATGCGCTTGCCCAGGTCCTTCGCGTCGGCCTGGGTGTTGTTCAGGACGTGCCCGGCCCCGGAGTCCGGGTCCTCGGTCAGCGCCGCGAGGATGTGCTGCGGCCCGACGTACGTCGAACCGGACGCCTGCGACAGCTCGTGCGCCCGCATCAGCACGCGCTTCGCCGAAGGCGTCAGCCCCGGCTCCGACGACGGCGTCCCGCCGGAGGCCGGCAGCGACTTCTCGATCGTCTGCGCCAGCCGGTCCGGGTCGATGTTCGCCGCGGCCAGGATGCCACGCGTCGGCTCCAGCTGCGTGGCCGCCCACAGCAGGTGCTCGGTGTCGAGGTCGGAGCTGCCGTCCTGGGTCGCGCGATGCGAGGCCGTGGAGATCAGCTCCCGGGCCGACTCGGTCAGCAGCTGACCGATCGGCACACGCTGGACCCGCGGCGGCGAGAACTCCGGGGACATCCCGAAGAACCGATTGAGCAGGTCGTTGAAGGGATCGTCGGAGCGGTCGAAGAAGCCGCCGAAGGAGCTCATGGACATGAATCCAGACAACACCCCATATGGGCGAACCGCACGGCGAGACTGAGCCGAGCGGGTAGGCGCTCCTTACCGAGCCGATGCCGAGGTTTTCTCCAAAGCACCTTCGGCCAGCGCCAGGGCGAGCGCTCGGCCGGGACACACCCGCGGACCGCTACCGAACGTCAACCCCACCGGACCTACCTCCAGCAGCACCGTTTCACCGTCAGCGATCTCGGTATCGCCGACCCGCGTAGCGGCAATGGCGACGCGCCGCATCACCTGAACCGGCGGCGTACTGCGAATCGTGGCGTGCACGTCCCCAGAACCGCCGCGAGCACTTGCGATCAACGCCGCAGTAGCGTCGCAAGCCTGCACGAGAATGCCCACGCGGTTCGCGGCGTGCTCGGGATCGGACGCCTGGATCAGCGGCAGAAGCAGCCGCACAGCCTCGTCGGCCGCCGGGTCGTCCCCACCGAAGTAGTTGTCGGCCACGACGCACAACGCCGCGACCGCCGCCTCATCAAGCTCTGGCAGCCCCATCGCCGACGCGAGGGCGCGCAGCACCCGCGTCCGGTCGTCGCCAAGCAGGCCGGCGGCCAACCGCCGCAGCTCGTCCACGTCGATGCGCGCCAACTCCGCTTCCACATAGGCACGACGCCGCGCATGCACCGCACCATGAGCGAACCGCGCGACCGTCGCCCGCAGCCACGCCATCGAACCCTCGGGTCCGGACTCCGCAGGCAGCGGAACCAGCAGCGGATCAGCCAGCGCCGCCTCGATGTCGGCGCGAGAAGTCAGAGTCACCATGCCCCGACCGTACGGCCGGTTCGTTTCGGCGCTCGCCGAACCGTCCCGCTAGGCTGCCGATCATGGCAGGCCACATCGTCGCTACAGGTGCCGGACGAGCTCTCATGGAGCGCCGCACCGACCCGTACCACGAGTTCGTCCTGGGCCTCACCCGCAAGGAACGCCCCCGCGTCCTCTTCCTGCCGACCGCCACCGGCGACGACCCGGCGTACATCGTCTCCTTCTACGAGACCTACACCGCCGACCGCTGCGACCCGTTCCACCTGCGCCTGTTCACCCGCACCGTGACCGACCTGCGCGCGTTCGTGCTGTCCATGGACCTCATCACCGTCGGCGGCGGCAACACCGCGAACATGCTCGACGTCTGGCGCCGCCAGGGCCTGGACGTGATCCTGCGCGAGGCGTGGGAGAACGGCGCGGTCCTCACCGGCGGCAGCGCCGGCGCGCTGTGCTGGTTCCAGGGCGGCACCACCGACTCCTTCGGCCTGCCCTACCAGGTGCTCGCCGACGGCCTGGGCTTCCTGGAAGGCAGCGTCTGTCCGCACTACGACGGCGAGGACTCCCGCCGTCCGGTGTATCGCGACGCCCTGCACTCCGGCGCCCTGCCCGGCGGCTACGGCATCGACGACCTCGTCGGGATCTACTTCCACGGCACGGAATTCGTCGGCGCCTTCAGTTCCTCGCCGGCGGCGAGTGCGCTGCGCGTCGACGTCGTCGACGGGATGATCGCCGAGACCCGGCTCCCGGTGCAGCTCCTCGGCTCGGGATCGTCGGCCGGCGGCCGCGCCCCGAGCACCTGACAAGCGCTCGCGCCCCGGGCCGGGTAGCGTCTGGAGCATGTCCATCCCAGGAGTCGACCCCAGCGTCCCGCCGAGCGGCACCGGTTGTGTGGAGTGCGACGAGAACGGCGGTTGGTGGGTGCACCTGCGCCGTTGTACGCAGTGCGGCCACGTCGGCTGCTGCGACAACTCGCCCGAGCAGCACGGCCGCAAGCACGCCGCGAGCAGCGGCCACACCATGATCACCAGTTTCGAGCCCGGCGAGGACTGGTTCTACGACTTCAGCAACGACAACTTCTACGAGTCCGGGCCGGCCCTGGCGCCCCCGGACAGCCACCCGGCCGACCAGCCGGTGCCCGGGCCGAAGGGCCGCGTCCCGGCGGACTGGCAGAGCAAGCTGAACGCCTGAGGAAGGCTTCGAAACTCCCGTAGAAGCAAGGCCCAGACTGGAGTCACGTCACCTGACCCCGCTACATTCCCGCCATGGACGGGATTGAGCGGGGCCAGTTGAAAGTCATGCCCATCCACGCCGTGACCGAGGTCTACGGCGAGGCCGGCCTGCACGCGCTGTTCGACGTCGAGATCGAGGCGTTCCCCGACGGAGAGCGCGCCACCCTGAAGCGCGCCGAACGTGTCGCCTCCCGGCTGCACGCCGGCGACAAGCGCGTCCGCGAACCGTATGTCAACCATCTGCTTCGCGTCGCCATCCGCATCATCCGCCACTACCAGGTCCGCGACGCCGAGGTGGTCGTCGCCGCGTTGCTGCACGACGCGGTCGAGGACCACCCCGCGGATCTCGCCGATCTGGCGAGCGACGGCGAACGCGCCTCGGGGGAGCGGTACGCGGCCTTGGCCGTCCTCGCCCGCGCCTTCTCCCCGCGGGTCGCCAACCTCATCGCCGCGGTCACCAATCCCGACTACGACCTCGCGCGCGACCGCGGGGAGCAGTATCGCGAGCACGTCGTGGAGAGCCTGGAAGTCGATCCGTGGGCGCGGGTCATCAAGCTGTCCGACTTCACCGACAACGGCGTCGGCATCATCCACACCACCGGCCCGAAGGTCCGCAAGGCCTCGGCGAAATACGCGCCGCTGGTCCCGCAGCTCCGCGAATTCGCACTGCGCGCCGACACCCCGTTGAGCGATGAGGTGAAAGAACTCATCGCCGGACAGCTCGACCAAGCCGCGGAACGATTCCGCTCCATTCTGGGGTAGCTCGGGTAGGCTGCCCGGCGGGGTGGGTCCAAGACCTTCGCATCAAGGACCCCAATGCTGGATGGGCAAGACATAGCGGACGCTCTCGCCGGCGCCGTGCGCGGTGACGAGGCGTCCTTCGCCGTGCTCTGGCGCGCCCTGAACCCGCCGTTGCTGCGGTATCTCCGAGTCCTGATCCCCGCCGCCTGCGAGGACGTCGCATCCGAGACCTGGCTGCAGGCCTCGCGCGATCTCGGCGGCTTCACCGGGGACGCCAAACAGTTCCAGGTGTGGCTGTTCCGTATAGCCCGCAACCGTGCGATCGACGAGGGCCGCCGGAACCAGCGCCAGCTGGACGATCCCGTCGCCGCGCTGCCGGAACAGCGGTCCGGGGACGACACCGCCGAGGCGGCGCTGGCCGCGATGGCCACGCGTCGGGCGCTGGCGGCCATCGCGGAGCTGCCGCGCGACCAAGCCGAAGCCGTGCTGTTGCGGGCCGTGGCCGGTCTGAGCGCCGAGCAGGCCGGCTCGGTCGTCGGCAAGCGCTCCGGCGCGGTGCGGGTGGCGGCGATGCGTGGTCTGCGCACGCTGAAGAAGCGGCTCGACAAGGCGGCCGAGCCGGAGAAGGCGCAGCTCAAAGGGATGGCGCGGACGGGTTCGAGGGCGGGTGTAACACGATGAGGCGCAGGATCGCTCCTTGGAGCACGATGCGTACGACAGGGAACTCCCCGCGGATCCTCGGGAGCCGGCGACCGGGTCGCCGAGCCGCCGAGGAACTGCTCGACCACGCCGGCGGCTCGGGTGCCGCGGGCGCGGTGCCGGGTGCCGCAGGCGTTGCGGGCGCTGCGAACGTCGGCGACGTTGCGAACGTCGCTGGCGCGAACGTCGCCGGCGCTGCGGGCGCCACCGCGGGATTCCCGCCGGCGGGATCAGGGCTCGAAGTCAGCCCCGATCTGCGGGCTCTGGCGCGGCTGCTCGACTCGGCCGCCGGACCTGCCCTGACCGCCGAGCTCTCGGGCGAGGACGCGGCCCGTGCCGTGTTCTCCGCGCATCACTCCGCCTCCGCGACACCCTCCAAGGAGAGACGCGTGTTCAGCAAAGCCCTCCTCGCCAAGACCGTGACGGTGAAGATCGTCGTCGCCGTCTGCGGCGTGTCGGTCGTCGGCGTGTCCGCCGCCGCCGCGACCAACTCCCTCCCGTCCGGCCTGCAGTCCAAGGCCCACTCGCTGGGCTTCCCGGCCCCGAAGGACAGCCGCGTCGGCGGCACCGACCTGATCACCACCCCCGTGGGCGCCGAGGGCAAGGGCCCGGCCGTCCCGACCCCGACCGGCGCGCCCACGAAGTCCGCCCCGCCACGCACCGACCAGACCGCCCTCGATGCCGCCGGCGCGAAGCTGCTCGGCGACGACAGCTTCCGGCTGTGCAAGGCTGCCGAGGACGGCGACCGCGACGATCAGGGACACGCCCTGACCGCCGCCGAGCTGCAGAAGCTGGCCAAGGCCGCGAACGTCCCGGCGGCCGACATCGCCAAGCTCCAGTCCGCCCTGGACGCGGAGCGCAGCGAGGCGCAGAAGCGGATGCAGGAGTTCTGCGACCGGCTGGCACAGGCGGAGAAGGACGTCCACGACGGCCACACGCCGACGTTCCCGATCCCGACGCCGCACCCCGGCGACGGCTGGCCGACCACGTGGCCGACGACCTGGCCGACGAAGGTGCCCAGCGGCCTGCCGACCGGGCTGCCCACACATCTACCCAGCGGCCTGCCCACGCACCTGCCGACCGGCCTGCCGTCCGGCGCGCCCACCTGGCCGACCGGCTGGCCGATCGACGGCGGACCGCAGAACCCGGTCGACCCGATCCGCCCCGGCGCCCCCACGGCCTCCGGCAGCGTCGGCGGCTCGCAGCACTGACATACGGACGCTGATCTCGCACTGACCGAGCGTCTGATCCGTCCGCATCCGGCGTGCCCCACCCACCCCACCCCACCTGACGCCGGGTGCGGACGGAACAGCCCTACTTCCTAGTCCTGCAAGGCCCGCCAACCGGCGATAGCCGCAGCCCCCAACACGATCCCCGCCACCGAGAACCCCTCCCGAGGGCCTACGAACTCCACCACCGCCGCGACCCCGAACCCGGTGATCGGCGACGTCCCCGTCATCGCCACGCCCCACAGACTCATCACGCGTCCGCGCATGTCCGGCGCGCAGCGCAACTGAGCCAGCGTGTTGGCCGAGGCGATGAACCAGATCGACGTCACGCCCAGCGCGGCCATCGCCACCAGCGCGATCGGCATGGTCGGGGACACCGCGATGCCGATCACGGTCGCGGCCGTGGCCAGCGCGAGCCAGCGCACGCGGCGCCCGGTCGGCTCCGGCTGCGCGGCGGCCAACAGCGCTCCGGGCAGCCCGCCGACGCCGAACGCCGCCATCATCGCGCCGTACCCGCCGCCGCCCTGATGTAGCGCGCGCGAGACCAGCGGCGGCAGTGCGATACCCATGCCGAATATGAGGCCGGACGCGGCCGACATCGGGAGCAGCGCGCGGATCACCGGCGAGCGGAACGCGTAGCGTATGCCGTCGCGTGCGGCGCCCCGTACGCGCACTCGCTTCGTCGCGGCGGTCGCGCCGGCGTGCGGCTTCATCCGCAGCAACACGATCAGCGGCGCCAAGTAAGAGAACGCATTCACCCCGAAGCAGGCGGTGGCCCCCGGTCCGGCCAGCAACGCCCCGCCCAAACCGGGCCCCACGACCCGCGACGCGTTCAGCGCCACTTCCCACAGACCCACCGCGCTGGCGACGCCGTCCGCCCCGACCAGGTCCACCACGTAGACCTGGCGTGCTGGCGAGTCGACCGCCATCGCCGTGCCCGAGAGCACCGACGCGACCAGCACGTTCCAGACCGCGAGCGTGCCGGTCGCGGCCAGGACGGTCAACGCCGCCGCGATCCCCATCAAGACCGACTGGGTGACGATCAGCAGCCGCCGCCGGTCCGAGCGGTCCACCACGGCGCCCGCCCACGCGCCGCCGACCAGGGTCGGGCCCATGGTGCACAGCGTCAGGACACTGAGCCACACCGCGTCGCCGGTCGTCTGCAGCATCCACCACGACAGCGCGACGCCCTGCGCCATCACCCCCGACGCGGACGTGATCTGTCCGGCGAACCACCACCGGAAGTCGCGTTCCCGAAGAGCGCCGCCGATGCGCCCGAACACGGTGTCCTCGCGGATGTCTTTGCCGTCACTGAAGTCTTTGCCGTCACGGATGTCTTCGGCGCCGCCGCCCGCTTCGATGGTCGCAGACAAGGTCCCTCCCAGAGCCGGGCAAGACCCTACCCCGGCGAGGCGGTCGCTCCGCGGGGCATTTCGTCAGGTGGTCACTGTGCCGTCTGCGGGTGCGGCGGCAATGAGCCCCTTACCGCACAACCGGTCGCAAAGCAGGCCGCCGGCTCTACGATGACCGGGTGGGGATCACCGGGAGCGACAGTGCGCCGCGCCTGGCTCGCGGCCTGGTCTTCGCGGTCGCGGCGGCGCTGGTGTCGGTGCACGTCGTCAAGGCCGTGGGCCGCGTCCCCGGCGATCCGGCGGCCGGGCTGACGATCATCGCCGCCTGCCTGGCGATCCTGCTGCTCGCATTCCGGCCGGCGACGTGGCCGCGGGTCGTGGCGCAGCTGGCGTGCGGCTTCGTGGCCGTGGTGCCGGCCGGCGCGTCGATCGGGCTGCTGGCGGTTCCGGTCGGCGCCGCGTTCCTGCAGGGCCTGTGGCCGCTGGTCGTCCCCGTGCTCGGCGCGGCGGCGTGGGTCCAGGCGGTGCGGACCGACAGCGCGCGCGACACCGTCGACATGTGCGTCACGATCCTGCTCGGCGGGATGGTCCTGTACGCCGTCACGACCCTGGCCGCATTGGCCGCGCGCGTTCACGGGACCCGCCTGACGCTCGCCGCCGCCGCTGTGACCGCCGAGCGCCTGCGCATCGCCGAGGGCCTGGACGCCGATCTGTCCTCGGGCCTGACTCGCATCCGGGTCTTGGCTGCGAAGCAGGATCCCGACGTCCTCGACGGCCTGCTGGCCGACGCGCGTACGACTCTGGCCGCGACGCGCGCGACCGCCGCCGATCTCCGCAGCCTGTCGTTGGCGCCGGAGTCCGCGAGCGCCAAGGCCCTGCTTCAGTCGGCGGGGATCGAGGCGGACGTGGTCACCGGCCACACTGAACCGCTGGGGCCGGCGGGGACCGTGCTGGCGACCGTCCTGCGTGAGGCCGTGACCGCCGTGGTCCGGGTCGGCGACGCGCGGCACTGCCAGATCGTCACCGGCGAGGCCGCCGGGCAGGTCGCGCTTCGCGTGACCAGCGATGGCGTGCGCACCGCGGCCCTCGGCGCGGATGTCCTGGATGGCTTGGCGCAACGTGTCCGGGCCAGCGGTGGACGGCTGGCGGCGGGGTTGGAGGCCGACGGCCGTTTCGCTGTCGAGGCGTCGGTACCGGCTACGCCTTCGGCGGCCGAACCGGTGGACGCGCCGGAGCTTCGGCGCGCGACTGTGCTGTATTACCTGCTGTTGGCGGCGTTCTGCGTACGGACCCTGCTATACGTGCCGGCTGTCCTGATCGCGCCGGCGCTGCTGGTCCTCGCGGTGCTCTGCACGCTGCAAGTCGTCTACTCGGTTCGAGACGAGAAGCGCCACAGCGAGGCGGCGATCGTCCTGTTCGCAGCGCTGACCTACGCCCCGATGCATTCCTTCGGTCAGAACTGGATCGCCTCCCTCGGTCTCCTGACCGGCTCGCTCCTGATCGCGTTGCCGTTGCCACTGGCCGTGCCGGTGGTCGCGGCGGCGCTCGGGGTCGGCGGCCTCATGGCGTCGGCCGATGGCACCAGCGCGGTGTCGGCGATCCTGAACGCCTTGGTGACCTGTCTGATCGTGTACGGCATGCTGCGCTTGGCGCGTCTCGTCCGTGAGCTCCAACAGGCCAACGACGGTCTGGCGCGCGCAGCGATGGTGGGTGAACGCCTGCGTGCGGCGCGTGACTTGCATGACCTGCTCGGCCACGGACTCGCGGCGATCCTGCTCAAGGCGGAGCTGGCGCGCCGACTGCGGACGACCGATCCGGTCCGCTGCCTGACCGAGATCCGCGACGTCGAACGCTTGGCCGCGCAGGGCGAGCGCGAACTACGGGCCCTGACAGGCGGCACGCGTGAGTTGTCGTTCGGCGACGAACTGACATCCGCGGCGGCGGTGCTGGCCGCGGCCGAGGTGGCGGTCGAGGTCGAAGGCGATGAACTGGCCGTGCCGGCAGAGGCAGGCGCGGTGCTCGGCGTCGTGCTGCGGGAGGCGGTGACGAACGTCCTGCGTCACAGCACGGCGCGCCACGCGCGGATCGCCGTCACCCTGACCGAGGCCAAGGTGCGCCTCGAAGTGGAGAACGACGGCGTGGCATCGGACGTCGGATCGCCCGGACCATCCGGCTCGGGCGTCGGCGGCCTGACGCTCCGCCTTGCCGAGTACGGCGGAACCCTGACCGCCGGACCGGACGACGGCTGGTACCTCCTGCACGCCGAGCTGCCGCGATAGGTGCGACAGCCGGCCGATCACGCTGGCGAACTCGCCGACCTCGGCATGGTCCCCGGGCGTAAGCTGCGCCCCATGATCGCTCAGCCCTCGTCGAAGATCCGCGTCGGAATCCAGCTCGCGCCGCAGCACGTCGACTACCCCGTCATCCGCCGCGCCGCCGCGCAGGCCGAGGAACTCGGTGTGGACGTCCTGTTCAACTGGGACCACTTCTTCCCGCTCGGCAAGGTCGCCGACGGCAAGCACTTCGAGTGCTGGACCATGCTCGGCGCGTGGGCCGAGGCCACCTCGCGGGTCGAGATCGGCCCGCTGGTCACCTGCAACAGCTACCGCAACCCCGACCTGCTCGCCGACATGGCACGCACCGTCGATCACATCAGCGGCGGCCGCCTCATCCTCGGCATCGGCGCCGGCTTCAAGGAACGCGAATACGTCGAGTACGGCTACGAGTTCGGCACGCCTGGCAGCCGCATCGACGACCTGTCCCGCTCCCTCCCGCGCATCGAGCACCGCTTCACGCAGCTCGACCCGCCCCCGACCCGCAAGATCCCGCTCCTGATCGGAGGCGGCGGCGAGAAGAAGATGCTCCGCATCGTGGCTCAGCACGCTGACATCTGGCACAGCTTCGCCGGCGGCGACGAGCTGGCGCACAAGATGAAGGTCCTGGACGAGCACTGCGCGGCGGTCGGCCGGGATCCGGCGGAGATCCAGCGCTCGGTGCTGGTCGGCGGCGACCCCGCGGAGTGCGAGCGGGAGCTGGAGCTCGGCGTGAGCCTGTTCGTGGTCAGGAACCCGGGGCCGGACTTCGACTTCGGTGAGCTGCGGGACTGGCTTGCTTGGCGGGATGAGCACAACCGGGACGCGGCGGCGTCGTAGTCGCCCTGATCAGGGCTCTTAGACCCATCCGGCCTCGCGGGCGATCCGCACCGCGTCCGTCCGATTCCGCGCGTTCAGCTTCCCCACGATCGCCGTCAGCACGTTCCGTACCGTTCCCGTCGACAGGTGCAGTGCGGCGGCGATCTCCGGTGGCTCCGCGCCTGCGGCCAGCTCGCGCAGCACGTCCCGCTCGCGCGGCGTCAGCGGGTTCTCCGCGAGGTCCCAGGCCGTGACGGCGAGCGCCGGGTCCAGTACCCGGCCGCCGCCGGCGACCGTGCGGATCGCGGCGGTCAGCTCCTCCGGCGGCGCCGTCTTCAGCAGGAAGCCGTCGACCTTCGCCTCCAGTGCGCGGCGCAGCATGCCGGGGCGGCCGTTGGACGTCAGCATCAGCGTCCGGCACGTCGGCACCTTCTGCTTCAGCAGGGCCGCCGCCTCCAGGCCGTCGATGTCGCCGGGCATGTCGATGTCCAGCAGGGCCACGTCCGGTGCGAACACCAGCGCCCGCGGCACCACGTCGTCGCCGGTCGCGGTCTGCGCCACGACCTCCAGGTCCGGCTCCAGCTCCAGCAGGGCGGCCAGGGCGCCGCGCACCACGAGCTGGTCCTCGGCCAACAGCAGTCGGATCACGTCACGACGATACCCGTGACGATGTCACGGGTGATCGATGACCGCCTCTCTGGGGAACGAACCCGCAGCTCGGCAGGCTGGTAGGCATGAACGAGGCGATCACACAGACGGTCTCAGAGGCCATCACCCTGCAGGCCGTCAGCAAGGTCTACGGCAAGGGCCGCGGCGCGGTCGCGGCACTGCGCGAGGTGTCCGTCGGGCTGCCCAAGGGCGGCTTCACGGCCATCATGGGCCCCTCCGGCTCCGGCAAGAGCACGTTCCTGCACTGCGCGGCCGGCCTGGACCGGCCGACCGCGGGCACCGTCCGGCTCGGCGGCACCGACCTGTCGGGCCTGAGCGAGACCAAGCTCACCGAACTGCGCAGGGAGCGCGCCGGCTTCGTCTTCCAGGCCTTCAACCTGGTGTCGTCGCTGACCGTGAGCCAGAACATCACGCTGCCGCTGCGCCTGGCCGGCCGCCGGGCCGACGACGCGCGGCTGGCCGAGGTGGTCAAGCGCGTGGGCCTCACCGAGCGCACGCACCATCGGCCCGGCCAGCTCTCCGGCGGGCAGCAGCAGCGCGTGGCGATCGCCCGGGCGCTGATCGCCGACCCGGAGGTGATCTTCGCCGACGAGCCCACCGGCGCGCTGGACACCATGACCGCGCGCGAGGTGCTGGTGCTGCTGCGCGAGACGGTCGACACCATGGGCCAGACCATCGTCATGGTCACCCACGACCCGGTCGCGGCTGCCTACGCAGACACGGTCCTGTTCCTGGCCGACGGCCGCATCGCCGATTCCATGCACGCCCCGACCGCCGCCGGCGTCGCCGACCGCATGATTCGTCTGGGGGCGTGGGCGTGATGATGTTCCCCATCGCCGTCGCCACGCTGCGTCATCGCAAGGGTGGATTCGTCGGGGCGCTGATCGCCCTGTTCTGTGCTGCCGCGCTGGTCACCGGCTGCGGCACGCTGCTGGTCACCGGGATCCTCGGGAGCGTCAAGCCCGAACGTTTCGCCGCCGCGCAGATCGTCGTCACCGGCGACCAGAACGTGCACGCCACGGAGGTCAGCGGGAAGGGCAAGGTCAAGAACAAGGCCAAGCCTGTCAGCGATCACGTGTGGGTGTCCGCGGGGCTCGCCGACCAGATCAGGACTCTGCCTTCGGTGAAGGCGGTCGCTACCGAGGTGCTGTTCGCGGCGTACCTGCCGGGTGGTCCGACGAGCGATTCCTTCGGCCACGGTTGGGAATCCGCTTCGCTGTCCCGTTTGACGCTGGCTTCGGGGCGTGCGCCTTCTGCTCCAGACGAGGTGGTGCTGGACGCGTCGACGGCGACTGCGACGCACCTCCGCGTCGGATCGACGGCGCCGTTGCGCACGGCTGGCGGGACGATGCCGGTGCGCGTCGTGGGTGTCACGTCGCAGGGCTTTGCGAGCCAGGCCGCGATCTACTTCGACACGGCCGAGGCACGCATGTTGGCGGGACACGACGGGTTGGTCGACGCGATCGGCGTGTTTCCCGCCGGGGATCCCGATGTCACCGCGACCGATGTCAAGAGCCTGCTTTCGTCGGCTGACGCCGGGACCGTTCCCGCGCCGGTCGTCCACACCGGGGATTCCCGTGGTGCCGCCGAGTTCCCGGACTCCGCCAACGCCTCGGTGCGGCTGATCAGCATGGGAGCGGTGCTCGGCGGGACGTCGCTGATCGTCGCGGTGCTGGTGGTCGTCGGGACGTTCGCGTTGTCGATCCAGCAGCGGCAGCGGGAGATCGCGGTGTTGCGTGCGGTGGCGGCGACGGGCAAGCAGGTGCGCAAGATGATCGGCGGCGAGGCGCTGGCGGTGGGGCTGGCCGCCGGGGTGGCGGGGGCGTTCGCGGGACTGCCGCTCGGGGCTTGGCTGCACGGGGAGTTCGTGTCGCTGAACATCATCCCGGCGAACGTTCCGGTGGTGCTGTCGGTGTTCCCGGTGTTCGCCTCGGTGCTGGCCACGGTCGGCGCCGGCTGGGCGGCGGCGCGGATCTCCGCGCGGCGGGCCACGCGGATCCGTCCGGTGGAGGCGCTCGGGGAGGCCGAGTTGAAGCCGCCGCGGGTGTCGGTTGTCAGGGCCCTGTTCGGGGTGCTGGCGATCGCCGGGGCGGCGGTGCTGACAGCGTTGCTGACCGCGCTGCACAGCGACGGGGCCTCGACGCCGGTCTGCTTCAACGCGGTGCTGCTGTGGTGTGTCGCGCTGGCGCTGTTGGGGCCGTGGGTGGCGCGGTCGGCGGTGGCGGTGCTGGGGGTGCCGTTGCGGCTGTCGCGGGTCGGGGGGTATCTGGCCGCGAACAACCTGCGGGCGGCTGCGCCGCGGTTGGCGTCGGTGATCACGCCGTTGACGCTGATGACGGCCATGGCGTGCACGATTCTGTTCTCGCAGACGAGCGTCGCGGACGCGGCGACGGCGCAGCGTGCGGCGGGGAACGTGGCCGATTATGTCGTGGGGAGCAAGGTGCCGGCGGGGGCCGCCGCGGAGGTGAAGGCGGTGCCGGGGGTGCGGACCGTGACGCAGGTGCTGCACGCGACGGTGCGGACCGGGCTGAACGATCGGAACGTGCTCGGCGTGACGCCCGCGGGGCTCGGCGACACGCTGGACCTCGGGGTCACGGCTGGGAGCGTCGGCTCGCTCACCGGGCCGGACACGGCGGCGGCTGCGCTCGGGCAGGGGTATCGCGTCGGGTCTCAGGTCTCGATGACGCTGCCGGACGGGACGCCCGCGCGGGTGACGATCGTCGCGCTGTACTCGCGGCAGCTGGGCTTCGGCGACCTCGTGGTGGCGCACTCGCTGCTGGCGCCGCACGTGGACGTGCCGCTCGACGACGAGCTGCTGGTGAAAGCGCCGGGCGTGGAGCGGGCCGCGCTGGTCGCCGCGCTGAAGGCAGAGCCCGGGCTCGGGATCCGGGACCGGGTGCGGGCGCAGGCGTCGAGCAATGACGCGGGGGCGAAGATCGGCTACGTGACGCTCGGGCTGATCGTGGCGTTCACGGCGATCGCCGTGGTCAACACGCTGGCGATGAGCATCAGCGACCGCCGCCGCGAGTTCGCGGCGCTACGCCTGACCGGCGCGACCCGCCGCCAGGTGCAGCGGATGCTGGGCTGGGAGACGGCGACCGCGGTGGCGGTGGGCACGGCGCTCGGGCTGGCGGTCGCGGTGGCGGTGCTGACGACGTACGCGAGCGGCATGACGCGCGGCACGGGCGGCGTGTCGATGCCGCCGGGGGCGCTGGCGGCGGTGGTCGGCGGCGGCGCGGTGCTCGCGACGCTGGCGACGTGGGTGCCGGCTCGGGCGGCCTTGGCGGCGGGGCCGGGTTCGGGTTGACGGTTTGCCGGTGACGGTTCGGCGCGGGAAGGCTGCCTTCGGCCGGGTGACCGGGGCAGCCCTTCCCGTCTTCTATTTCTATCTCAGCGCGTCGCGGAGTTTGCGCAGAGTCGCGACGCCGTCGGTATGCCCGGCGACCTCGGCGTCGGCGATGGCCTGGTCGAGCCGGGCTTTCGCGGCGTCCTCCCGATCCAGCGACCGGTACTCGATGACCGCGGCCTGCCGAATCGCGTCGAACCGCGGCGGGATCCCCGAGAAGCCGGGCCGGTCGTACAACATCGAGGCGCGCTCCAACTGCTCGATCGCCTCCTCCGGCCGACCAGCGGCGTTGAGCACCCACCCCCGCGTGTAGCAGGTCTGGGCCTCATCGACCTCGACGCTCAAGAACTGCGTCCGCGACTGTTCCGCGAAGTCGACCCGCATCCGATCAGCCTCCGCGAGATACCCGAGCGCGTCATCAGCACCCTCGACCCCGAACGCGTTGATGCTCTCCCCAGCCATGTCCCGCAAAGCCTCAGTCATGTCCGGAATCCGCGGCGCCACCAGATTCGACGCGACAGCCCGCGCCCAAGCGGCCCGAGCCCCCTCCCAATTCCGCGCCAGCGCCAAAGCCCCCGCCGCCTCAGCCGCCGCCGCAGTCAGCCGACTCGCATCCGGCCACCCATCAACCGCATCCGCGACATGCAAGAACTCCACCGCCGCCGCCCGCGGCTCATCCAGCGCCAGCAACCCCCGCGCCAAATCAGACCGCACCTGCACCATGAGCATGTCAGCACGCGTGGGGTGCTTGAAGGGCCTCGGCGCCGGAGCGGGCGCGGGGGCGGCATGCGCTGCCTGATCGCGGCCAGCCAGTTCGCCAGCATTCTCGGCGCTCGTGTCAGCCGGACCACCGAGAGCATCGGTGCTCGCGGCTGCGGTGCTCGGCTCGGTGTCGGGCTGGCTCGCATCGGCCAAGGCGGCCGGGTCGCCGGCAGCCCCACCGCTCGTGCCCGCAGCAGCCGGACCAGCGACAGCGTCCGCGCTCGTGGTCGCGGTGCCCAGCTCGGTGCCGGGTTGGCCCGCGTCGGCGGCAGCCGGGGCGCCAGCAACCTCGCTGCTCGTGTCGGCCGGAGCAGCGACAGCGTCGGCGCTTGCGGTCGTGGCACTCGATTCGGCGCCGGGTTGGCTCGCGTCGGCGGCAGCCGGACTGCCGAGTGCATCGACGCTTGCGGCCGCGATGCTCGGCTCGGTGTCGGATTGGCTCGCATAGGCCAAGGCGGCCGGGTCGCCGACAGCCTCGCCGCTCGTGTCAGCGGTAGCCCGACCGCCGAATGCTTCGGTGCTCGTAGTCGCGGTGCCCGGTTCGGTGCTGGGTTGGTTCGCGTCGGCGGCAGCCGGAGCAGCGACTGCGTCGGCGCTCGCGGTCGTGGCACTCGGCTCGGTGCCGCGCTGGCTCGCATCGGCGGCAGCCGGGTCGCCAGCAACCTCGCCGCTCGTGTCGGCCGGAGCAGCGACTGCGTCGGCGCTCGCGGTCGTGGCGCTCGGTTCGGCGCCGCGCTGGCTCGCATCGGCGGCAGCCGGGTCGCCAGCAACCTCGCTGCTCGTGTCGGCCGGAGCAGCGACTGCGTCGGCGCTCGCGGTCGTGGCGCTCGGCTCGGCGCCGGGCTGGCTCGCATCGGCCAAAGCAGCCTCGCCGTCGGCGATCTCGCCGACCGAGTCCGCGCTGTCCGGCTCGGCTCCGGCAACCGGCTTGCTCAGCGCGGCATCCGCACCGCGCCCCGCATACCCGCCGTCCCCTCGCAGCGGCGTCTCCACCAGCGTCTCCAGCACCGCGACCGCGTCCGCCGTCTGCCCTTGCGCCGCCAGCGCGTTGCTCATCCGCCAGCGTGACTCCACCGCGCCGAAGGCGTCGCCCTCGCGGTCGAGACGTACCGCCGCCTCGGCGAAGGCGCGTACTGCCGTCGCCGGTTCGCCGCCGTGTAGCGCTGTCTCCGCGAGCAGGCGGTACAGCGGCGTCAGCTCGTCGGCGTCGACCGCTGGGTGCGCCTCGGTGATGCCCGTCTGTAGGACCTGCATCGCTTCGGCGTGGCGGTCCTGCCCTGCCAGTGCGAGGCCTACCAGCATGCGCGAGCGGTGCAGTCGCCATGGCCAGCCCAGGTCTGTGAAGATCTGCAGTGCGTGCCGGGCCAGTGGCTCCGCGGCCTTCGGGTCGTCGTGCGTGGCGTCGTACTCCGCGACCGCTTCCAGCACCAGTGCCAGGCGCTGCGGCGCGTCGAATCCGCTGCCCTCGCGTACCATCCGGTCCGTCTCCGCGCGGAAGACGCCCAGCCAGCGCTCTGCGTCCGCCGGGTCGGCGGCGCGCATCGCCGCGTTGCGTGCCGCGAACACCCGGCTTTGGTGCACCACCAGCTTCTGCACCTGCGCGTCCGCGAGGTTCGGCCCGAGGTCGCCGGCGGCCAGCAGGGCGTCGATCCGTTGCAGCAGCGCGTTCAGCTCCGGCCACGTCTCCTCGGCGGCCGCCGACGCATCAGTGTCCTGATCCCCGCGCGTCGCCTTGCTCCACTGCACCCGCGCCGCCGACGCGATCGCGCGGTCCGGACGTCCCGCGCGCTCGTAGCACTCCGCCGCCTCCGTGAAGTGCCTGTTGACCGCGTCCCAGTCCCGCTCCTGGTGCGCGCGCGACGCCCGCTCCGTCGCGATCTCGGCGCGCAGCACGTCGTCCACCTTGTCCGCGTCCGGTCCCGCCGCCCGCTCCAGCAGCACGTCCCACAGCCGCCGCGAATCCGGGTGGAACTGCCGGTCCAGCAGCAGCGCCTCGGCCACCAGCGCGTCGAAGTCGTCGGGGATCGGTGTCTCAGGCACCTGCGATGCTGAGAGCAGCATGGCCGATCCGGCCGCGGGCACCACCAGCGGCGTCGCAGTACCCTCCGAACCCTCCAACGCCGCCGCGCGCACGCCCAGGTTCAGTTCGGCGACCAGCGGTTCGAGCGCCAGCTGCGCGGCGCGCCGCCCCGATACCGACGTGTTCCCGTTCCGCGCGTCGAACCGCGCGGCCAGCGCGTCCGCGTCGGCCGCGACCGACGTCAGCAGCTCCGCGACCGTCCACTCCCGCCCCAGCGGCCCGCCGCACGGCGTGTCGCCGTGCCCGACTGCCGCCAGCCGGCGCAGCAGCACCTCGACGCGCGTCAGGAAGCCCAGTCGGCCCAGCGGCGCCGCCGTGAAGCCGAACAGCGCCCGGTTCTGCGCCAGCAGCTCCAGCCCGCGCGCCTCGTTCCCGGTCAGCGCGCAGAACTCCAGGTGCCGCCCGACCTCGGCCAGGTACGCCTCGCGCCCCCGCACCGCCCGGTACGCGCTCAGGTGCGCCCCGCGCGCCTCGTCCGTGCGCCCCAGCCGGACCAGCGGCAGCAGCGCCGAGGACTGGCTCGCGTGCGGCTCCTCGTCGCAGGTGCTGCGGCCGTCCAGCGTGGCCTCCAGCTCGGCCATCCCGATCTCGTCCTCGCCGCGCCCGAAGTGGTACTCGGCGCGCGCCCGGGCTTCGCAGGCCTCGCAGTCGCTCATCCGCGTCCGGCCGCGCGTGGCCCACAGCTCGTAGGCCAGCTCCTCGCCCTCGCCGATGTGCTGCGCGAGGAAGTGCAGCTGCCCGTACACCGGCTGCAGCCCGTAGTCGGCGGCCTCGTAGCGCTTGCGCATCTCGGCGATCCAGCCGCGGATGGCGGCCAGCGGCACGTCCGGGGTCCCGAGCAGCCCGGACCCGACCCACTTGAAGTACCAGAAGACGCGGTGCGCCTCCCAGTCGTCGAACGCCTTCGGGTTCCGGTCCCACAGCCGCAGCAGCCGCGCGAACACCACCGGGTACTTCACCCGCTCGCCGCTGCCGCGGTACGCGCTCATCAGCTCGACCAGTGCGGTCGCGGTGACCTCGTCGTCGCCGAACGCCTCGGCCTCGTCCGCGATCTCCTCGGCGATCGCCGCCTTGGCCCGGCCGTCGGCCCGGTCGCGGTTCTCGCGCAGGGCGCCGAAGAACTCCTCCTTCGTGCCGAACCCGCTCACGCATCCCCCAGCGTGTCAGAGGCCTTGTCCGCCGCGGAGCTGCGGCCTTCGCCGGAACCGGCCGCGGCCGCCGCGAACTCCAGCAGCCCGATGAACGACCGGTTCAGCAGCGCGTGGTCCGCCGGCCGCAGCGGACGCCGCGACAACAGCAGCGCCTGCCCGTACAGCGCCTCGATCGCGGTCTCCGACAGCCCCGCGTCCGCGATGTCCGCGATCTTGCGGATCAGGGGGTTGAGATGGTTGACGATCAGCTGCGCGCGCGGCGCCGACGACCCCAGCGACCCCAGGATCCCGGCCCACAGCTCGTCGGCGTCGGCCGACAGCTCCGCGCGCCGCCGCTCGTGCCGCGCCTCGCGGTTGTCGACCAGCATCGCCGGCACGCCGACCGGCTGGAACGAGCGCAGCGCGACATCGGTGTCGAACTTGTCGCACACCGCCCGGGCCCGCGCCAGGAACGCCGCCGCGGCCAGCTCCGCCGCCGGGTCCACGGTGTCCAGGTGCGCGCTGACCGTCTCCGGGTCCAGGTCCGCGACCGTGACCCCGGGCCGGACCTCCGGCAGCCGGTGCACCAGCTCCCGGTCATACACGTAGCCGCCGTTGACGACGCCCAGCCCGGCCGAGGCCGCGATCGGCGCGACCTGCCGGAACTCCTCGACGCTGGAGGTCACCAGCACCACCGGGTGCGCGCGGGCGAACTCGTCCAGGCTGACGTTGCCGTCCGTGGTCTCGAACGGCAGCCACGGCAGCAGCAGCGCCAGCAGCCGGTCGTCGTAGCGGGCCAGCGCCTTGACCGCCAGGTGGTGCACGTCGATGAAGCGCCGCAGCAGCGTCAGGTCCGAGGCCGCCAGCCCCACCAGCCATTCGCGGATCCGCTCGCCGATCGCGTCGCGGACCGCTGCCAGCGTCTCGTCCTCGTACAGGGACTCGCGCGAGGCCGTGGGCCGCAGGCCGGTGGTGTCCACGACGCAGGACACGAAGAAGGCCCAGTCCGGGACCAGTTCCTGCGCCGAGTCCGACAGCAGCATGCCCTTGAGGTGGACGCGGTGGCCCGAGCGCTTCGTCGGGTGCACCGGCGTGGGCAGCACGAACGCCACGCCCTTGAGCCCGACCAGCGGCAGGTCCAGGTCGATGGTGTCCAGCGGGGTGAAGTCGAACGTCGACTTCGCGTACCCGGCCAGGGCCTCGCGCCGGGCCAGCGGCGAGCCGTAGTGTCGGTCCCAGACCGGCGGCGTGTCGTTGACCTTGCTGACGTCGCCGAACCGGTCGACGATCTCCACGTCGTAGCGCAGCAGCGAACCGAAGTGCCGGGCCAGCCGCAGCACCCGGTTCGGCTCCAGCCACTCGCTGCCGTCGGCACGCGGCACCAGGGTGACCGTGGTGCCCGGCGCGACCTCCTGATCCGCCGGCAGGGTCCTGATCTGGTACGTGCCGTCGCTGCGGCCGCGCCACTCCACGGCCGGCGCGGCGGTGTCGCGGGCGCTGCGCGAGACCACGGTGATCTCGTCGGCCACCACGAAGCAGGCGAGCAGGCCGATGCCGAACTGGCCGATGAAGTCCTGGCGGGCCGCGGACAGGTCCAGGCCGCCGTCCTCGGCGCGCTTGGAGGAGCGGCCGATGGTGGCCAGGAAGGTGTGCACGTCGGCCTCGGTCAGCCCGACGCCGGAGTCCTCGACCTGGATGCCGCCGCCGACGCCGGTGCGGATGCGGATCTGCGCCGGGGCGGTGGGGTCGAGCATGCGGCGCGCCGTGATGGCGTCCACGGCGTTCTGCATCAGTTCCCGCAGATACACCTTGGGGGAGGAGTAGAGGTGGTGCGAGAGCAGGTCGACCAGTCCGCGCAGGTCGACTTGGAAGGTGTGGCCGGGTTCGGTGCTCACGTGTGGCTCCCCTACTTCTTTCGCTTCTTGACGCAGTCCTGCCGTGCCATCGCGAACACCCGCTCGGGGTCGCCGCGATACCGCCACGGGGCCTTGGTGGCGTGGTCCCCGATCCGCTCGAACAACCGGCTCGCGGTCTCCTTGTCGTCCGCGAGCCAGAAGGCCATCGCGAAGGTGTTCAGCGCGATGTACGGGGAGGACGTCGGGGCGAAGGCCGGGTGGAACACCGAGGCCTCCGCGGCCTGGTGGAGTTCCTTGAGGACCATCGCGTCCCGGATGTAGACGTCGTCGGGGCCCTGCTCCAGGTCCAGCCAGTGCTCCAGGTGGGCCTGCGCGACGAGTTCGCCGAGGCCGCTGCCGGGCGGGGCCGCGTCGAAGGTCTTCGTGGCGAACGCGTGCATCTCCTCGTGCGAGCCGCCCCACTTCGCGCAGAGCTGCTGCAGCATCTGGCGGTGCAGCCCGACGTGTTCCGGGGCGCGCTTGATCCCGGCCTGGAACCGGCGGCGGGTGATGCCGGCGCCGTGCTCCAGCCCGCGGCTGGTGACGCACAGCGTGTACCAGGGCGCGGCGCCGGCCGGATCGAGCTCGACCGCGGTGTACAGGTACTCCTCGGCGACCCGCAGCCGCTCATGGAAGACCCGGAACTGCTCCTCCGACACCTGCGTGGCGCGGTAACCGGTGCGCGCCTCCCAGGCCCACGCCGAATGCCGGGCGCCGGCCACGCTCAGCGCCAGCGGATCGCCGGGCAGCTGCTCGGGCAGCTTGAGCAGGAAGTCGCCGCCGAGGTCCTCGACGTTGGCGATGAGGAAGGTGAGCCGCTCGAAGTCGCCGCGCTCCCGCACCGGCCGCAGGATCGCCTCCATGCCCGGCCAGTCGGCCACCCGCGCGGCCTGGCGCAGCACCGCGAGCTCCGGATCACCGTACGAGCGGTCGATCGGCACCGGCTTCACGGCCGCGGCCTCCACCGCACGCCCGGGCCGCCCCGGCTGCCCGGCGCTCCGCTTGCCCCGCTGCCCGCCGTACCCCTTGGACAACCCGCGGATGACGGAAGCGGCGGCCACGGCGGCAATCGTCATGGCCGGGATACTCGACGTCAAAGTGTGATCCCCTCGATCCCCTCCGTTGGCCCGGTCCGGCGCGGTTCACGGCCCGGCACGGCTACCGTAGCCGACCGGACCGTCACTGCGGTAACCGGTTCCGTGGCTGCGCCGCAGGTCAGCTATCCGTCTTGGGGATCGGGACGAGACGGTTCGGGGCGCTTGAAGAACTGGTGTGCGGATCGCGTCTGGTCAGGTCTTCGGGCGACTGCGGGCGCGGGAGTTCTCAGGAATTTGTCATTCCAAGGGGCTCCGGAACCGACTGCACCACATCTCTTTCGCAACCCCGCCAAATCTGTAGCCTGACACCCGTGGCCGAAAACAGTATGCGCCGTCGCACCTTCGTCGCCGCCTCCGCAACGACCGCCGCCTCCGCCGCCGCGTTCAGCACCCTCGGGGTGTCCGCCGCGAACGCCGACTACACCACCACCGTCAACCCCGGCACCTCGTGGGGCACGTGGGAGGGCTGGGGCACGTCGCTCGCCTGGTGGGCCAAGGCCTTCGGGAACCGGGACGACCTCGCCGACATCTTCTTCACGCTCAACTCCGCGCCCTACAACGGCGGCACGTTGCCGGGCCTCGGCCTGAACATCGTGCGCTACAACGCCGGGGCCTGTAGCTGGAACTCCATCGGCGGCACCACGATGGTCAAGGGCGCCGCGGTGCAGTCCACGCGGCAGATGGAGGGCTACTGGCTCGACTGGTACTCCCAGGATCCGGCCTCCGCCAGCTGGAACTGGTACGTCGACGCCCCGCAGCGCAACATGCTCTGGAAGGCGCGCGACCGGGGCGTCAACCACTTCGAGCTCTTCTCCAACTCGCCGATGTGGTGGATGTGCTACAACCACAACCCCTCCGGCTCCGCCGACGGGACGTCGGACAACCTCCAGTCCTGGAACTACCAGCAGCACGCCGTGTACCTCGCCACGATCGCCAAGTACGCGCACGACAACTGGGGCTTCCAGTTCACCTCCGTCGAGGCCTTCAACGAGCCGATCTCCAACTGGTGGAAGGCTGACAGCAGCTCGCAGGAGGGCTGCCACTTCAACGTCTCGACGCAGGCGACCGTCATCAACTACCTGCGTGCCGAGCTCAACAGCCGCGGCCTCACCGGGACCCCGGTCGCCTCTTCCGACGAGAACACCTACGACGAGGCCACCGCGACGTTCCAGGGCCTGGGGAGCAACGCGCAGGGCCACGTCGGGAAGATCAACACCCACGGCTACCAGTACGGAGGCGGCCGCCGCGACCTCCTCTACGACGCCGCGAAGTCGGCCGGCAAGGTCCTGTGGAACTCCGAGTACGGCGAGGGCGACGCCTCGGGCATGTCCCTCGCGAGCAACCTGAACCTCGACCTCACCTGGCTGCACCCGACCGCCTGGGTCTACTGGCAGGTCCTCGACGGCGGCGGCTGGGGCGCCATCCAGTGCGACGAGGCCGCCGGCACCACCGGCGCCGTCAACCCCAAGTACTACGTCCTGGCGCAGTACACCCGGCACATCCGCCCCGGAATGCGGCTCATCGACAGCGGCGACCACAACTCGGTCGCCGCCTACGACCCGGTGAACCACAAGCTGGTGATCGTGTGCACCAACTACGGCACCGCGCAGTGGATCAACTTCGACCTCTCGAAGTTCACCACCGTCACCGGCTCCGGCGGCAACGGCCTGGTCGGCCGCTGGGCCACGCAGACCGCCGGCGGTGACGCGTACACGTACCACGCCGACACGTTCCTGCACGGCAAGGTGTTCTGGTCGTGGTTCACCACGAACACCGTCCAGTCGTTCGAGATCGACGGGGTCTATCTGTAGCTGACCGCAGCTACCGGCTACCGGCTACCGGCTACCTGTAGCCGGCTAGCCGGTAGCCGGACCTCACTCAGGAGGGAAGTAGTCCCCGGGCTCCTCCTCCGGGTAATCCTCCGGAGGCTCCTCGAAATCGAGCTCGGCCGGAGGCTCGGCCGGCGCCGCCCGCCCGGGCCGGTCGAGCGCCTCGGCGAGCGTGTCCAGAATCTCCTGCCCGTACTTGGCCAGCTTG
Source organism: Catenulispora sp. GAS73 (assembly GCF_041262085.1). Lineage (NCBI taxonomy): Bacteria > Bacillati > Actinomycetota > Actinomycetes > Catenulisporales > Catenulisporaceae > Catenulispora > Catenulispora sp. GAS73. Next base: position 64,296 of record NZ_JBGCCM010000017.1, on the reverse strand, counting down.
TTCTCGCCGACCCCGCTGATCGTCCCGAGCTGCTGAAGCGACGTCGGCGCCTGCGCGGCGATCTGCCGCAGCGTCGCGTCGTGGAAGATGACGTACGCCGGGACGCCCTGCTCCTTCGCCGACTGCCCGCGCCACGCGCGCAGCTTCTCGAAGACCGGCTTCGCCTCCTCGCTCAGGTCCTCGACCGCCGCGGCCGCCGCCCGCGACTGCTTCGGCGCCCGCGCCGCCTTCGCCGGCTCCCGCCGCATCAGCACCTTGCGATCCCCGCGCAGCACCGCGCCGCTCTCCGGCGTCAGCGCCAGCGTGCTGTAGTCCCCCTCGACCATCAGCATGCCCTGCGCCAACAGCTGCCGCACCACGCCCCGCCACTCGCCCTCGGACAGTTCCGTGCCGATCCCGAAGACGCTGAGCTGATCGTGGCTGAACTGTGAGACCTTCTGCGTCTGCTTGCCGAGCAGGATGTCGATCGACTGGCCGGCTCCGAACCGCTGCCGGCGCTCGTTCTTGAGCCGGTAGACCGTGGACAGCAGCTTCTGCGCGGCGACCGTGCCGTCCCAGGACTCCGGCGGGTTCAGGCAGGTGTCGCAGTTGCCGCAGGGCTCGCCGGACTGGCCGAAGTAGTTGAGCAGCTGGACCCGGCGGCACTCGATGGTCTCGCAGAGCGCGAGCATGGCGTCCAGGTGCGCGGTGAGCTGCCTGCGGTAGGTGTCGTCGCCGTCCGAGGAGGCGATCATCTTGCGCTGCTGGACCACGTCCTGCAGGCCGTACGCCAGCCAGGCCGTCGACGGCAGCCCGTCCCGCCCGGCGCGGCCGGTCTCCTGGTAGTAGCCCTCGACCGACTTCGGCAGGTCCAGATGCGCCACGAAGCGGACGTCGGGCTTGTCGATCCCCATGCCGAACGCGATCGTGGCGACGATGACCAGGCCGTCCTCGCGCAGGAAGCGGGACTGCGTCCGCGCGCGGGTGCCGGCGTCCAGCCCCGCGTGGTAGGCGAGCGCGGAGATCCCGTTGTTCGACAAGAACTGCGCGGTCTTCTCCGTCGAGGCGCGCGACAGGCAGTAGACGATGCCGGCGTCGCCCTGGTGCTCGGTGCGCAGCAGCTCCAGCAGCTGCTTGTTCGGCTCGGCCTTCGGCACGATGCGGTACTGGATGTTCGGCCGGTCGAACCCGGCGACGAAGTGCTTGGCGCCGCCCAGGTTCAGCCGCTCGGCGATCTCCCGGTGCGTGGCCTGCGTGGCGGTGGCGGTGAGCGCGATGCGCGGCACGTCCGGCCAGCGCTCGTGCAGCATCGACAGGTTGAGGTAGTCGGGCCGGAAGTCGTGGCCCCACTGCGAGACGCAGTGCGCCTCGTCGATCGCGAACAGCGAGATCTTGCCCCGGTCCAGCAGCTGCAGCGTGGACTCCGAGCGCAGCCGCTCCGGCGCGAGGTAGAGCAGGTCCAGCTCGCCGGCCAGGAACATCTGCTCGACGAACCGGCGCTGGTCCGGATCCTGCGTGGAGTTCAGGAAGCCCGCGCGCACCCCGACCGCGGTGAGCGCGTCGACCTGGTCCTGCATCAGCGCGATCAGCGGCGAGACGACCACCCCGACCCCCGGCCGCACCAGCGCCGGGATCTGGTAGCACAGCGACTTCCCGCCGCCGGTGGCCATCAGCACCAGCGCGTCGCCGCCGCCGATGACGTGCTCCACGATCTCTTGTTGCGCCCCGCGGAACGAGTCGTAGCCGAAGACGCGCCGCAGGACGTCGTCCGCGTCGGTCACCGTATGCGCCGTTTCGGGAGGAGCCATGCGAGAAGTCTACGGAGGTGGACGGGGGCCGGGGCGGGAGGTTGGGTGTTTTGCCAGGTCAGCGTCCCGGAGTCGGCGCCATCAGCGGCAGCAGCCGATCCCACATCCGGTTCGGCAGCAGATCGTGCAGCCCGAGCATCACGTGCGCGACGGTGCCGACGCGGTACCGCGCTCGCGGACGGCGCGCGGTGGCGGCCCGCACGATGGTGCGCGCGACCCCGTCCGGAGCCAGCGGCATCGGATTGCGGCTCAGCCGATCGACGACCTCGGCGGTGAAGGCGGCGTAGGGGCCTTCCGGCCGGCCGTGCAGGAAAGTGCGGCGCTCGGCCTCCGCGAACGCGGTATCGACACCGCCGGGCTGGACCACGCTCACCCCGATGCCGAACGGCTTCAGCTCCTGCCGCAGCGCCTGACTCATCGACTCCAGTGCGTGCTTGCTCATGGCGTAGGCGCCCATGCCGGGAAACGTGACGAGCCCGGCGACCGAGCTGACATTGACGATCCGGCCGTGTCCTCGCCGCCGCATGCCCGGCGCGACCAGTTGCACGACCCGGAGCGCGCCGAGCACGTTCACCTCGAACTGCCGGCGCAGCGCCGCCAACGGCAGTTCCTCCATCGGACCGCCCTGGGAGATCCCTGCGGCGTTGACCACGATGTCGATGTCGGCGGCCTCCTCGATCGCGTCAACGAGGTCTGATTCGCTCGTGACGTCCAGCCGCACCGGCCGGCATCCCATCGCGACGAGCGCGTCCACCGCGGCGGGGTCGCGATAGCCGGCCAGGACGGTCGCGCCGTCGGCGCGGAACCGCTGCGCGACCGCACGGCCGACGCCTCCGCTCGCACCCGTGACCAGCACTGTCTGCGTCATATGTCCTCCCACGTTCGCGTATCCGAGCTCTGCGTCGCGAGCGTAGACTTTGGAGCGTGCTCCAAGGTCAAGCCGGACGACGGCATACATCGCCGTGCTGATCCGCGACATCGCCGCGCTGGTCGGCGTGAGCACCGACACCGTGCGCTACTACGAGCGCGAAGGTCTGCTCGACGACCGCCACGTCACCCGCGCCCCGAACGGTTACCGCACGTACGGCGACGCCGCCGTGCAGCGCCTCCGTCTCCTGCTCCAAGCCCGCGCCACCGGCATGACGATCGCCGAAACGCGGACGCTGGCCGCCGCCTTCGACGACGGCAGCCTCACCCCGGAGCGGCAGCTGGAGTTCCTCAGGGACAAGCTCGCGCGCCTGGACCGCCAGGCCCGCGAGGTCAACGCGGCCCGCAGGGCGCTCGCCGCGAAGATCGCGCAGCTCCAGGCACGCGACGCACGGGATGGTTAAGGGTCATATCAAGGGTATGCGAACCCATTTCCTGCGGTTAACCTCACCGTGACCGCACATCCATGCCAAAACACTGAGTTGGGAGCAATTCAGCATGCGCATGAACAGGAACGGGCGAATCGCCGCAGCAGCCGTCCTCATGGCCGCGGGCCTGGTCGGCGCCACCGCGAGCACCGGAGCGGCCTCGGCCGGCTCGCAGCGCGCGGGGACGTACACGGCCGCCAGAGCGGCTCAGGCCGGCGAGAACATGGAGTACGGCGGCGGGCCCGTGCAGCTGCATCCCAAGGTGTACCTGGTGTTCTGGGGATCGCAGTGGAAGAGCGACACCAACGGGATACCGGCCTACCTGACCAAGGTGTTCAACGGGCTCGGGACCAGTTCGGACAACTGGTCGACCATCACCTCGCAGTACACCGACTCCAGCGGGCAGGGCCCGACGTTCAGCGGTGCGGTCCTGGGCGGCGTGTGGATGGACAACGCCAAGGCCGAGCCGACCAACCCCAGCGCCAACGCCGTGGCGAACGAGGGCAACCGGGGTGCCTCGCACTTCGGGGTCTCGGGCAACGGCGATGCGCAGATCGTCGTGCTCAGCGCGCACGGCACGCACCCCGACGGCTGGCCGAGCTCCGGTTTCTGCGCCTACCACGACTACTCCGGCTCCGTCTCCTACACCAACATGCCCTACCAGCTCGACGCCCCGGCCGGCAGCCGGTGCCCGAACAACCTGCTGGGCAACAAGCTGAGCGCGTTCAGCATCGTCGAGGGGCACGAATACGCCGAGTCGATCACCGACCCGCAGGCCGGCAACGGCTGGGTGGCGCCGAACGGCGAGGAGATTGGCGACCAGTGTGAGGCCAACTTCCAGAACGTGACGCTGTCCACCGGCACTTTCCCGATGCAGCCGATCTGGAGCAACAACGCCAACGGGTGCGTCATCCACAACTGAGCCGCCCTGCTCCCTGCCGTCCCGCTGCTCCACCGAACCGGCCTCCGCATCGAGTACGGTGAAGGTGGGGCGGCGGCGTCCCGATCACGTGCACTCGGCGTCCCCGCTTCGGGGGCGCCGTTCCTTCGCGTCCGGAGCGGGCGGCCGGTGCCGGTGGTTCGGGCGTGGAGTTCCGCTGGCGGCAGGAGGCGACCTTCTTGAACGATTCCCCGGAGTCCCGGGTCAAGCGCGCGACCATCGAGGACGTGGCGAGACTGGCCGGGGTGTCGCGGCAGACGGTTTCGCGCGCGGTCAACGACAAGGCGGAGATCGACGCCGAGACCAAGCGGCGGGTGCTGGACGCCGCGCGGAGCCTGAACTACCGGCCCAGCCGGTTCGCGCGCGGGCTGATCCGGCAGGACACCACCACGCTCGGGCTGATCATCTCCGACATCGGGAACCCGTTCTTCCCCGAGCTGGCGTCCGGGGTGTTGCGGGCCGCGCAGGCGCGGGACTGGCAGGTCGTGCTCTACGACACCGGCGAAGACCCGGAGCGCGAGGTGCTGGCGCTGTCGACGCTTGCCGACCAGGCCGACGTCGGCGCCGGCTTCCTCACCTCGCCGGCGGTGTTCGCGCACGCCGTGAAGCTCGGCGTGCCCTTCGCCGTCCTGGACCCCGGCTGGGACGCCGGTGCCGCGCCGGGCGTGGGCATCGACATCGCCGGCGGCGTCCGGCTCGCCGTGGAGCACCTGGCCGCGGCCGGCCACCGGCGCGTCGGCATGATCGACGGCGCCGCCGATCCGCGCGACAAGCGGCGGACCAGCTTCCTGGCCATCGCCGGGGAACTCGGGCTGGACGTCGGCGAGGACGACGTCGAAAGCGCGCCCCGGACGGTCGAAGGCGGTGCGGACGCGGTGCGAGCGCTGTTGGCGCGCAGGCCGGACATCACCGCCGCCTTCGCCTACAACGACGTTCTGGCGGTCGGCGCGGTACGGGGGCTGAAGGCCGCCGGACTGAGAGTGCCCGAGGACTTCGCGGTGATCGGCTTCGACGGTCTGCCGTTGGGGGAGTTGGTCGAGCCGCCGATCACCTCCGTCCACGTCGACATCCGGCGGATGGGCGAACTGGCCGTCGCCGCGGCAGCGGAACTCCTGGCCGGCCGCACGCCGGAGCCTGTGGTCGTCGTTCCCGAACTGCGGGTGCGCGGCTCGGCGTGAATCAGTCATCGGGCTCTCCGGTGACGGCCGAGTAACAGAAATTCGGTAACGACCCTTGACGAGAGGGTGTGACCGGGACCACTCTACGTTCCGTGAGCGCTCCCGTGAGCGCTCACGGACCCCCCTCATCCCCGAGTCCGGGAGGCAGCGGATGTTCCCACGTCGACTCCGAGCACCGTCTTCTGTAAAGGCCCTGGTCGCGCTGACGGTGCTGGCGCTGTCCGCCTGCTCCGCGGCCGGCGGCAACTCCTCCTCCAGCTCCGGCGGCGGAGACACCAACACCATCACGTTCCTGACCTTCGAGACCCCGAACCTCACCCCGGCCTATTGGGACGCGGCCATCAAGCGCGTCACCGATCAGTACCCGGGCATGAAGGTCAAGCGCCTCGTCTCCCCGACCGCCGACCGGACCAGCTACGCCAAGCAGCTCAAGGCCTCCGGTCAGTTTCCAGACGTGATGATCGCGGTCACCCCCACCGGCTTCGCGCAGGCCGGCGACCTCTACGCCTGGCAGCCCAGCGAGCTCACCAGCTTCGAGGTGCCCGACGGCGGCGCGATCGGCGGCAAGGTCTATCAGCTCCCTGCGAACACCCAGACCATCCCGATGGTCTACTACCGCAAGTCGATGTTCGCCAAGGCCGGCATCACCGGCACGCCGACCACCTACCAGCAGCTCCTGGACGACTCGGCCAAGCTCAAGACCGCCGGCCTCCTGCCGTTCCAGGTCGGCGGCGGCTCCGACGCCTTCGCCGCGGTCCTGCCGCTGTCCGCCACCGTCGCCACCCAGGTCTACCGCCAGGATCCGAACTGGCTCGTCGACCGGCACACCGACAAGGTGAAGTTCTCCGACCCGGACTTCGTCGACGCCCTGCAGCGGGTCGGCGACCTGGCGTCCAAGGGCTACATCGACCGCGCGGGCCTGTCGCGCAACTACGCCGACAGCCAGAAGGCGTTCCTGGACGGCAGCGGCGCGATGTACCCGATGGGCATCTGGTTCGCCTCGGCCGCCGACGCCAGCCCGATCAAGGCCGACCTCGGCGTGTTCGCCTGGCCCACCGACGACGGCAAGGTCGTCATGCCCGCCTACACCGGCGGCGGCCTGGAGGTCAGCGCGCACGCCAAGAACCTGGACCTGGCCAAGAAGTTCGCCCTGGCCTTCCAGCTGGACAAGTCGAACCTCGACAACAACGTGCTCAGTGACGCGCTCTTCCCGGCGATCAAGGGCTACACCCCGCCGACCACCACCGGCCCGGTGTTCAACGAGTCCTACCAGCTGTACCAGCAGGCCCAGCAGACCGGCACGGTCGTGAAGGCCTTCAGCTGGGAGTCCGGCGACGACGCGCTGCTGCCCGGGATGGTCGACGTCGTCTACGGCGCCGTCGAGGACGTGATGCTCGGCCGGAAGTCCGCCAAGGACGCCGCGTCCTACCTGGACTCCGAGTGGGCGAAGCAGGCGTCGAGCTGATGCGCGTCCTGGTCTTCAACGAGAACCACCACGAACTCACCCGCCCCGAGATCGCCGAGCGCTACCCGCTCGGCATCCACGGCACCATCGCCGCCGCGCTCGAAGACCGTCTCGGGCCCGCGGCCGACGTCACGACCGCGACCCAGGACCAGCCCGGCTACGGCCTGACCCCCGCGGCCGTCGAGGACACCGACGTCCTGGTCTGGTGGAGCCACCTGCTGCACGCCGAGATGGACGACGAGACCGTGGACCGCGTCCGCCGCCGCGTCCTGGACGGCATGGGCCTGGTGGTCCTGCACTCCGGCGCCGGCTCGAAGCTGTTCACCTCGCTCATGGGCACCAGCTGCGACCGCCGCTGGCGGCACGGCGAGGACCGGCACCTGGTGTGGACCGTCAAGCCCGGCCACCCGGTCGCCGCCGGCATCCCGCAGCCGCTGGTGATCCCGCACGACGAGATGTACGGCGAGCCCTTCGACATCCCCGACCCGGACGAACTGGTATTCCTGTCCTCCTTCAGCGGCGGCGAGGTGTTCCGCAGCGGCGCCTGCTTCACCCGCGGCGCCGGCCGCATCTTCTACTTCGGCGCCGGCGACCAGGAATGCCCGGTCTACCACCAGAAGGAGGTCCAGGACGTGATCGCCAACGCCGTGCGCTGGGCGGCCCCGACCGGTCCGATCGGCAAGCACTTCGTGGACGCGCCCTCGCCGCTCGGGTGGTGGGAACGGTGAGCGGATTCGCCACGGTCACCACACCCGGACCGCTGCGCGCGGTCATCGTCGGCGCCGGCTTCATGGGCCGGAACTGGGCCCGCGAGATCGCCCGGCAGCCCGACACCGAACTCGTCGGCTGGGTCGACCTGGACCCCGAGGCGCTGCGGGAGGCGGTGAAGGAGGCCGGACCGGACGGCACCAGCGACATCACGACCGGCACCGATCTGGTCGCCCTGCTCACCGATCTCGCCCCGGACATCGTCTTCAACAGCGCCCCACCGGCCGCGCACCGTACGGTCACCACCTCAGCCCTCGAACACGGCTGCGCGGTCCTGTCTGAGAAGCCGATGGCCATGACGCTCGCCGAAGCCCGCCAACTGGTCGCGGTCTCGGAACGCACCGGCCGGCTGCTCGCCGTCACCCAGGACCGGCGCCAGCTCTCCGGCACCCGCGCCCTGAAGGACGCGGCCCGCCGCCTGGCCCCGCTCACCCGGCTCGAAATCGACTTCCGCCTCCCGCACCGCGCCGGCCCCTACGTCCATCTGTGGGACGAGCCGCTGCTGCGCGAGATGGCCATTCACCTGTTCGACGCGGCGCGCGCCGTCACCGGTGCGGACGCGCGATCAGTGTTCTGCACCGCCTACCGCACGCCGTGGTCCTGGTACCCCGGCAACGACTCCGCCGAGGCCCTGTTCCAGATGGACGACGGCCTGCACTTCGCCTTCACCGGCTGCTGGACCGCGCGCTCGGACTTCACGTCCTGGACCGGCCGCTGGTACCTGGAAGGCGCCGGCGGCTCGGCGACCTGGGACGGCCTCGGCGCACCGGTGCTCACCCCGGCCCGCGACGAGGGAGAGCCCGAGCCGCCGTCCGAGACGCTGCCGGTCGAGCCGCAGTCCCCTGAGTTCCCCGGCCTGGCCGAGGTGCTGGCCGGATTCGTCCACGCCCTGCGCACCGGCGAGGCCCCGGACGGCGAGTGCCACGACAACCTCCGCAGCCTGGCCATGGTTGAGGCGGCCGTCGCCTCCTCGCAGTTCGCCCAACCCGTCGTCGTCGAGAACTGAGATCCCGCAACGCGCTTTGAAGGGAGAACAGCCATGACCTCCATCAGCCGACGCGCCGTGCTCGCCGCTACCGCCGGGGCCGGTGCGTCCACCATCGCCGGCGTCACCTTCGCCCCTCCTGCTTTCGCCGACACTGATTGCCGACCCGGGACCGGGGTGCGCTGGTCGGACGTGAAGCGCCAACTGGCCGCGGTGAACCCGCAGGTGAGCGCACCGATCCAGAAGGTCGTCACGAACAAGTACTCGCCGGGCATGTTGCTGGGCAACGGCGACATCGGCGTGGTGGTCGGGGATTCCTCGGCCACGCAACAGAGCTTCCACTTCGGCAAGAGCGACTTCTGGGGCAACAACCGCAAGACCACGAACCCGCTCGTCTGGCAGAACTCGATCCTGCCGGTCGGTGCGCTCACGGTCTCGGTGCCGGGTGCCACCGCGGCGGCCACCGGCTACTCGATGGTCACCGACATCGGGAGCGCACAGGTCACGACCGTGCTGCCGCTCGTGAACGGCACGCTGACCCTCACCTCCTGGACCGCCGACCACGACAACGTCCTGGTCACCGAGATCTCTTCGGCTCACGGCGACCCCGACCTCACTCTGAGCGCCGGCGTGGTGCTGCCAGACGATCCGGCCTATCCGTCGGCGGCCGGAGCGACCGGAAGCGCCCTATGGCTGACGCGGCAGAACAACGCCGTCGGTTATGGCGACGTCAGCTACAAGGCGTCTGTCGCCTCGGCCACGGTCGTCATGGCTGGCGCCCTCACTGCCACGAGCTCGACGACCACCACCGCGAACGGCACCTTCGTCCTTCCCGGCGGTGGCAAAGCCGTCCTCCTGACGGCATTCCGCTCGAACGGCCAGGACCTCTCCGATCCGACCCCGGCGCCAACCCCCGACAACCTGCGCGACCAGGCGATAGCGGCGGTGATGTCGATCCGCGACCGCTGGCTGCGCGAAGCACGCGCCACACATCGTGCCTTCTGGACCGATTTCTGGACCCGGTCCAGCGTCGTGCTCGGCGACTCGCAGCTGGAAGCCTTCTACTTCAACGCGCAGTACGTCCTGGGCAGCGCGACCCGCGTCGGCGTCCACAACCCGCCGTCGCTGTGGGCCGCCTGGACCACCAACGACACCCCGAACTGGGGCGGCCGCTACTTCCTGAACTACAACGAGGAAGCCCTGTACTACGGCGCCTTCTCCTCGAACCACGCCGAGCTGTCCGAGCCCTACCGGCGGATGATCCTCAACGAGGTCGCCTGGCAGCGCAACACCACGCACAACGCGGGGTATCAGGGCACGGCGTTCCAGCGCAGCCTGCCGCCGTTCCACCTCTACCAGACGCCTCCGGCGCCGGTCCCGGTCGCGGCGGCCAAGGACTACAAGAAGCTCCCCGCCGACCAGAAGTCCAACGGCACGTTCGGTGCCCTCCCGCTGATCTGGCATTGGGAGTACACCCGCGACCGGGACTACCTCCGCGACGAGCTCTACCCGCTGCTGAAGGAACTCGACGCGTTCTGGCGCGACTTCGCGGTGTGGGACGGCACGCGCTGGGTCTTCCAGCACACCTCCGCCCACGAGGGCGGTGACGACACCAACCCGAACCTGGACCTCGGGTTCGCGCGCAAGGTCGTCAACACCCTGCTGGAGACGTCCGCCGTCCTCGGCGTCGATGCCGAGCTGCGTCCGGTCTGGCGGGACTTCCTCGCGAAACTGAGCGCCTACCCGACCGGCACGTACAACGGCGTCACGGTCTTCTTCACCGGCGAGGTCATCAACAACCCGGGGGTACCGAACACCTTCGAGCCCGGCAACCAGCCGATCAACATGGAAGGCGTCATCTTCCCCGGCGAGCAGTGCTCGGTCGGCGGCGACCCGATGCTGCTGCAGTACGCCGTCAATTCCCTGACACAGATGAACTCCTGGGGCGTGACCCCCGGCGGCAACTCCAACAACGGCTTCTGCAAGGAGTTCGTCATCGCCGCGCGCGTCGGCTGGCCGACCGAAGACCTGCTGCAGAAGCTCAAGGCGTCCGTCGCCTACCTGTGGCGACCCAGCAACAACACGGTCTTCCAGGGCGGCGGCGGGGTCGAGACCACCGGCACCACCGAGGCGCTGAACTCGATGCTGATGCAGAGCGAGGACGGCGTGATCCGAGTCTTCCCGTGCTGGCCGGCGGCCCGTGACGCGTCGTTCACGCTGCTGGCCAAGGGCGGATTCCTGGTCAGTTCCGAGCAGCGCCGGGGAGTGGTCGACCACATCCGGCTGCGCAGCCAGGCCGGTGGCGACGTCACGGTCCAGCTGCCGTGGAAGTCCGGATCGGGCGGCCGGGTCACGTTCCGCACCGTCGCCGGCCGCACCTACAACATCACTCCGAAGGGAAGGTGGGACGAAGATGCGCAGTGACAAGTACCCGCTCGTCGGTCGGCGCGCGGTGCTCGGGGGTGCGGCAGCCGGGGTCGGCGCGGTCCTGCTGGGCTCCGCTGCGGAAACGGCCGACGCGACCGGCGCAGCCATCGCGGTCGGGGCGACCGGTGCGGCCGGACCTGCCGCAGCTACACCGGCCGCCACCGGCATCAGCTGGCCCGCCGTCCAGACTCAGCTCGCCGCCGTGAACCCGCAGGTCACCAAGCCGATCTCGGGCGTCGTCACGAACAAGTACACGCCGGGCATGTTGCTCGGCAACGGAGACCTCGGCGTCGTGGTCGGCGACTCCTCAGCCACGCAGCAGACCTTCTCCCTCGGCAAGAGCGACTTCTGGGGCAGCAACCGCAAGACGACCAGCCCGGTCTCGTGGCAGGCCTCGATCCTGCCGATCGGGAAGCTGACGGTGGCGGCGTCCGGGGCGAGCGCGGCGTCCAGCGGCTACGCGATGACCACGGATCTGGCCGGGGCGACGGTCACGACCGTGCTCGCGCTGTCGAACGCCACGGTCACCATGAAGTCCTGGACCGCAGACAACGACAGTGTCCTGATCACCCAGCTGTCGTCCAAGGCGGGCAGCTCCTCGGTCAGCCTGACGGCGACCGTCACGCTTCCGGTCGACTCGGCCTATCCGTCCGGTTCGGGTGCGCTGAACAGTACCCAGCTTTGGCTGACCCGGCAGAACAACACCTCCGGCAACGGCAACGTCAGCATGCAGGCCACCGCGGCCTCCGCGACGCAGCTTGTGGGCGGCAAGTTCACCAAGACCAGCACCTCGAAGACGTCCTCGCAGACCTCTGCGACCGGCACCTTCACGCTGGCCGGCGGCGCGACGGCCACGCTCGTGACGGCCGTCCGCTCGCACGCGCAGGACGTCTCCGACTCGTCCACCGCCCCGACCCCGACGCAGCTCCGCGATCAAGCGGTCACCGCCTCCGGCGCGATCGATGCGGCGTGGATCACCGGCGCCGCGAGCACGCACGCCGCGTTCTGGCAGGACTTCTGGACGCGGTCCAACATCGTCGTCGGCGACTCCCAGCTGGAGACGTACTACTTCAACGCGCTGTACGTGCTCGGCAGCGCGACCCGCACCGGCGCTCCCAACCCGCCGTCGCTGTGGGGCCAGTGGCTCACCAACGACACCCCGAGCTGGGGCGGTCGCTACTTCCTGAACTACAACGAGGAGGCGCTGTACTACGGAGCCTTCTCCTCGAACCACGCGGACCTCTCGGAGCCCTACCGCCGCCTGATCTACAACGAAGTTCCCTGGCAGCGGAACACGACGCACGGCGCGGGATATCAGGGCACGGCGTTCCAGCGAAGCCTGGCACCGTTCCACTTGTACGAGACCGCTCCCTCGACGGTCCCGGTCGCGTCCAAGAAGGACTACACGAAGCTGCCCGCCGACCAGAAGTCCAACGCCACCTTCGCGGCGTTGCCGCTGATCTGGCACTGGGAGTACACCCGCGACACCACCTACCTCCAGACGCAGCTGTATCCGCTGTTGAAGGAGCTGGACGCGTTCTGGCGCGACTTCGCGGTCTTCGACGGCAAGCGTTATGTGTTCCAGCACTCGTCGGCCCACGAAGGCGGCGACGACACCAACCCGAACCTGGACCTCGGCTTCGCGCGCAAGGTCATCAACACGCTGCTGGAGACCTCGGCGATCCTCGGCGTGGACGCGAACATGCAGACCACGTGGCAGAGCTTCCTGGCCAAGCTCAGTGCCTACCCGACCGGGACCTACAACGGCGTCACGGTCTTCTACACCGCCGAGGTCATCAACAACCCGAGCCTGCCGAACAAGTTCGAGCCGGGGAACCAGCCGATCAACATGGAAGGCGTCATCTTCCCGGGCGAGCAGTGCTCGATCGGAGGTGACGCCAACCTGTTGCAGTACGCGATCAACTCCCTGACACAGATGAACTCCTGGGGCGTGACCTCCGGCGGCAACTCCAACAACGGGTTCCCCAAGGAGTTCCCCATCGCCGCGCGGGCCGGCTGGCCGGCCGAGGACCTGGTGCAGAAGTTCAAAGCCTCGATCGCGCACCTGTGGCGGTCGAGCAACGACACCGACTTCCAGGGCGGCGGCGGGATCGAGACGTCCGGGTCGATCGAGACGCTGAACTCGATGCTGATGCAGAGCGAGGCCGGCGCGATCCGGGTCTTCCCGTGCTGGCCGACCGCGCGCGACGCGTCGTTCACGCTGCTGGCCAAGGGCGCGTTCCTGGTGAGCAGCGCGATCAGCGGCGGCAAGGTGGCCTCGGTCGGCGTGACCAGCCAGACCGGCGGGAGTGTGACGCTGGTGCTCCCGTGGAACACCGGCTCGGCGACCGTCACCGCGAACGGATCCTCCGTCCCCGTCACCGTTTCCGCTGGTCGGGCCACGTTCGCCACCACGGCGGGCACCTCGTACAAGGTCACCCCATGACGGCACTGCAAGGCTCATTACCGGGCACACCGCAAGGTTCACCGCGGTCTGCACGGAAGTCCGCACGGAACCGGCGCGCGAACCTGGGGTACTTCCTCGGGTTCGGCGCGCCGGGGCTCCTGTTCTACGCGTGCTTCGTGTTCGCGCCGCTGGTCCTGAGCGTCGGCTACAGCTTCACCAACGCCGACGCGTTCCTGCCCAATACGAAGTTCACCGGTCTGCACAACTACGTGAAGCTGCTCGGCGATCCGGACTTCCGGATGCAGTTGCGGGTCACGACGATCCTGACGCTGATCATCGTGATCGTGCCGAACGTCGCGGGCCTGGCGATCGCGGTGCTGCTGAACCGGAACGGCCGGCTCTACCGCGCGCTGCGGACGGTGTTCTTCGTGCCGGTCGTGCTCAGCTCCGTGGTGGTGTCGGTGGTGTGGCAGGCCATGCTCACCGACGGCGGCTTGCTGGACACCGTGCTGGGGTCGATGGGGGTGCGGCATCCGCCGGGCTGGCTGTCCGATCCGTCGATCGCGCTCTACTCGGTGGGGTCGATCGCGAGCTGGCAGCTGCTCGGCTTCTGCACTGTCGTGTACCTCGCGGGGCTGCAAGGCGTGCCGGACGAGCTGTTGGAGGCGGCGGCGATCGACGGGGCCGGGCGCTGGACCAGGTTCCGGCGGGTCACCTGGCCGATGCTGGCACCGGCCCTGACCATCAACACCGTGATGCTGCTGATCACCGGCTTCAAGACCTACGACTACGTCCAGGTGATCACGCACGGCGGCCCCGGGACGGGGACCACGGCGACGGTCGCGTACGGCGTGATCCAGACCGGGTTCACCGAGAACAAGACCGGGCTGGCCTCGGCGATGGCGGTGCTGATGCTGCTCATCGTCGCGGTGGTGTCGAGCGTGGTGCTCCGGCTGCTGCAACGGCGGGAGGTGGAACTGTGACGGCGGTGGTCGAGAAGACAGAGCGTACTGTGCGGGAACAGTCCGCCCGCCGCGACGAGTCGCGGGCGCCGTGGGTGCGTCCGTTGGTCGCGCTGGTCGTCACGGCGGTGTTCGCGGTGCCGCTGTACCTGGTCGTGGTGAACGTGTTCAAGCCCGGCGGCCACATCACCGGCTCCCCGGCGTCGGTGCCGTGGCCGCCGACCCTGGGCAACCTGAAGGCGGCGCTGGACCGGCCGGACAACCTCTACTGGGACGGCCTGATCAACAGCGCCGAGATCACGACGGTCTCGATCGTCGTGCTGGCCGTTCTGTCCGCGATGCTCGGCCACTACCTGGCCCGCACCCGGAGCCGGTTCGCCCGCGTGACACTGCTGGTGCTGCTGGCCGGCCTGATGGTCCCGCCGCAGGTGATCCTGGTCCCGGTGGTGCGGATCCTGCGGCTGACGCACCTGATGGCGACGCTGACCGGGATGGTCGCGTTCAACGTCGGGTACTACATCCCCTTCGGGGTGTTCGTGTTCGCCGGCTTCATCCGCTCGATCCCGATCGAGCTGGAGGAGGCCGCCGCGCTGGACGGCGCCGGACGCTGGCGCACGTTCTGGACGGTCGTCTTCCCGCTGCTGCGGCCGGCGACGGCGAGCGTGCTGATCTTCCTCGGGGTGTGGATCTGGAACGACTTCCTGGATCCGCTGATCATCCTCGGGCCGGTCGGCGGGACCACGGTCACCGTCGGCGTCTACCGGGCCCTCGGCGAGCACCAGTCGAACTACGGCCAGCTGTTCGGCCTGATGTTCCTGGCGGCCTTGCCGGTGGTCGTCTTCTACTTCCTGTTGCAGAAGCACTTCGTCAAGGGCCTGACCGGCGGCGCGGTCAAGGGCTGAAAGGGAATCATGACGCTCATTCGGTCGATTCCCGGGGCTCGGGCCTGGGTCGTGACCGCCGGCCGGTCGTGCGCGGTGCTGCGGTTGGACGACCGCGACCGGCTGCTGTCGGCGCACTGGGGACGCGAGCTGGGGCTGGAACAGGCCGCGGCGCTGGTCGGGGCCTCGGTGCCGGTGCCCGCCGGCGCGGCGGCGCCCGGGTTCGGGGCCGTCGGGCACGGCGGCGCCTGGCCCTTCGAGGAGGACGTCGAGGGACCGCTGGAGCTGGCGGTCGGCGCGGCCTTCCAGTTCGGGCACGCGCAGCTGGCAGTGCGCTTCGCGGACGGGACGCGGGAACTGGAGCTGGAGTTCGTCTCGGCGCTCATTGAGAACTCTGATACCGACGACACTGATACCGAGGACGCGGCGGAGCTCGTCCTGAGCTTCGCCGACCGTCACTATCCACTGGCTGTGGAAAGCCGACACCGGGTTCGCAGGGGTAGCCCGGTGATCGAGCGGCGGCTGGTCCTGCGGCACACGGGATCGGCGGGCGAGGAGCACATCAGCATCCTGCGAGCCGACTCCGCGTCGTGGACGCTGCCGCCGCTGGCCGACTACCGGCTGAGCCAGGTGCGCGGCCGGTGGGCTGCGGAGACCCGGCTGCACAGGTCGTCGCCTCCGTTCGGCGAAACGCTGCTGACCAGCCGTCGCGGCATCACCGGCCACCACGCGAACCCGTGGGTCATGGTCGACGACGGCACCGCCGGCGCGACGCACGGCCAGGTCTTCGGATGTGCGCTGGCCTGGAGCGGGAGCTGGCAGATCACGGTCGAGCGCACGTCCGCCGACCGGACCGTCGTGGCGGCGGGCTTCGGGCCCGACGGCGCGATGTGGTCGCTGGCGCCCGGCGAGGCGCTGACCACGCCGGTCAGTGCGGGCCTCTGGTCGGACGGCGGGTTCGACGCGGCCTCGCAGGCCTGGCACGCGTACGTGCTGGACCACGTGCTGCCGCATCCGGAGGAGCTGCGGCCGGTCGTCTACAACTCGTGGGAGGCGACAGGATTCGACGTCTCCCTGGAGGGACAGCTGGCGCTGGCCCGGCAGGCGGCGGAGATCGGCGTCGAGTTGTTCGTCATGGACGACGGCTGGTTCGGCTCCCGGACCTCGGACCGGACCGGCCTGGGGGACTGGTGGCCCAATCCGGAACGCTTCCCCGACGGGCTCGCGCCGCTGGTCAAGGGCGTCCGTGAGCTGGGGATGGACTTCGGCTTGTGGGTCGAGCCGGAGATGGTGAATCCGAACTCTGATCTGTATCGCGAGCATCCCGACTGGGTGTTGCACCAACCCTTTCGGCAGCGCAGCGAGCACCGCAACCAGCTGGTGCTGAACCTGGCGCGGCCCGATGTCGCCGCCTGGGTCCACGAGTGGCTGGACCGGCTGATCGCCGAGAACGACATCGGCTTCCTCAAGTGGGACATGAATCGTCCCTTCACGGAAGTCGGATGGCCCGAGGCCGGCGACCGCGGCGGCGACCTCGTTTGGCGGAGGTACGTGGAGAACCTGTACGCCTTGCTGGACAAGCTTCGCGCCGATCACCCCGCACTCCGGATCGAGTCGTGCAGCGGCGGCGGAGGGCGGCTCGACGCCGGGATGCTGGCGCGCGTCGACCAGGTCTGGACGTCGGACAACACCGACGCGCTGGACCGGTTGGCGATCCAGGAGGGCTTCGCGCAGGTGTACCCGGCGCGGGTGATGTCGGCGTGGGTGACGGATTCGCCGAACCCGCACACCGGCCGGCGGATCCCGCTGGAGTTCCGGTTCCACGTCGCGATGTCCGGCGTGCTGGGGATCGGCGGCGACCTCGCGGAGTGGAGCGAGGAGGAACTGGGCACGGCGCACGAGATGGTGGCCGCTTACAAGCGGATCCGTCCCGTCGTGCAGCACGGCGCGCGATACGCGCACGGCAACGCTTCCGGAGATCTGAGCGGGGTCGAGTACGTCGCCGCGGACCGCTCGGAGGCGGTGGTGTTCGTCTACCGGCGCGAACGGCGGTTCGCGCAGATGGAGCGGCCGGTGGTGCTGCGCGGCGTCGATGCCGCCGGGCGGTACCGCGACGTCGGGAGCGGGATCGTGCACCACGGCGCGGTGTTGCTGAGCCGGGGACTTCCGATGGCGCTCGGCGGCGGGGACCCGGTCAGCACGATGGTGCACCTGGTGCGGGAAGGATGAGGGGATGCGCGCGGTACAAGTGGTCGGATTCGGGCGGCCGGTCGAGGTCGTGGACGTGCCGGAGCCGGCGGTCGAGGGACCGCGGGACGTGGTGGTCCGCATCGCGGGCGCGGGGATCTGCCGGACCGATCTGCACATCGTCGAGGGCGGCCTGGAAGCGGCCTTCTCGCAGCGGCTGCCGCTGACGCTGGGGCATGAGAACGCAGGCTGGGTCGAGGCCGTCGGCGACGGGGTGTCGCATCTGACCGTCGGTGACCCGGTGATCGTGCACCCGGCGGTCACCTGCGGGTTCTGCGACGCCTGCCGACGCGGCGCCGACATGCACTGCGCGACGTGGCGCTTCCCCGGCGTCGACGGCTGGCCCGGCGGCTATGCGGAGCTGATGCGCACCTCGGCACGCGCGTTGGTGAAGCTGGCGGCCGAGGCGTCGCCGGCCCGCCTGGCGCCCTTCGCCGACGCGGGCCTGACGGCGATGCACGCGGTGCAGCGGCTGACACCGTTCGCGGGCGTCGGTACGACAGTGGTCTGTCTCGGCTCCGGCGGCGTGGGACAGATCGCGGTGCAACTGCTGAAGATCCTGACGCCGGCCCGCGTGGTCGTCGTGGAACCGGACGAGGCGCGCGCTCAGACTGCCCGCGATCTGGGAGCCGACGAAGTCATCACCCTCCCCGCCGAAGCAGCCGCCGACGCGATCCTGGACCTGACCGCAGGCCACGGCGCCCAGGCGGTTCTCGACCTGGTCGGCGAGGGCGACGTCCCGCAGCAGGCACTGCGCATGCTCGCCAAGGGCGCCGTCTACTCGATCGTCGGCTACGGCGGCGGCGCGCACATCGAACACCTGGACATGATCAACCGGGAGCTGACCATCCTCGGCAACCAGATCGGCACGCACGCGGAACTCGGCGAGCTGATGGCCCTGGCCGCCGCCGGACGCGTGAGGCTGAGCACCGAGACGTTTCCCTTGGAGGCGGCGGCCGAGGCGATGGCGGCGGTGGCCGCCGGACGCGTCGGCGGACGGGCGGTCCTGGTGCCGGGAGGCTAAGGGGAATGACGCCAGTAGTCGCTGTCCGGCGGCACCTTTGACAGACTGCTGTGATGCTCCCGCCACGTCGGGAAGGTTCCGGTGTGGCGCGAGCATCGTTTCCGGCTAGCCGAAGATCGACAGGCGCCGTCCGCGCACGAGGGTTGTGCGGGCGGCGCTTGATCTTTCGACGGGGATTGTCGGCGCGGCTGAATACCCTGATGTCATGACCAAGTGCTCAGCCACGACCAAGACGGGCAAGCCGTGCCCGGTCGACGCGCGGCCTTCTGGCTTGTGCCATGTCCACGATCCGGCGGTCCAGTGCGGGGTGCCGACGCGGTCCGGTCGGCGGTGCCAGGTGCCGACCGGCGGTGGTCGGTGCAAGACGCATGCCGATCCTTTGACGGAAGTCGCGAAGGCGCTGGCGGTGGCGCAGCGGGCGGTCGCGGATGCTGTCGCGGCTGGCGCTGATCGGCGGGGGTTGACCGAAATAGTGGGTTCTGCGTTGTCGGCCATGCGGGGTGAGGTGTGGCCTGATGCCGCGCCGGCTTCGCTTCCCGGTTGTGTCGGTGTCGGTGTCGGCCGTGGCAGTGGCAGTGGCAGTGGCGGTGAAGCTGGGGCCGGGGCTGGCGTTCGTGCCACCGTCCCCGTTCCTCAAGTAGCTACAGCTGAGCCTTTGCCCGGCTTCAACTGAGTCGCGTGCGGTGCAGCGAGATGAGCAGACGCCAGACCCGCGCCGCCACCTCGGTCGCGGTGCCAGGCACGAGCCCGTGCATCCAGTCGGCCAGCACTCCCGTGAACGTGCCGGCCACCGCGGCGGCGACCAGTTCCGCCTCCGGCGCTCCGGCCAGCTCGCGTTCCGTGCGACTTCGTTCCCTGAGATCCCGGTGCAGGACCATGCCGAGCGGGCCGCCGCCTCCCGGGGTGAGGAGCGCGGTGTAGACGGTGCGGTGCCGATCCAGCCCGGTGAAGAACTCGTCGAGCGCCGGCGGCGGGGACTCGGGATCCGGGATCCCGCGCCAGGCGTGCAGCGCGTCGACCGCTTCTCGGACGATGTCCGCGCACGCGTCGACGGCGAGTTCCTCCAGCCCCTGGTAGTGCAGGTAGAACGTGGCTCGGCCGACGTGCGCGCGGTGGACGACGTCGGCGACGCTGACGTCGCTCAGCGGCTGCTCGGCGCAGGCTTCGAAGAGCGCCGCACGCAGTCGCTCCCGGGTCCGTGCGGCGCGGGGATCTTGGACACCGCTCACCGAGCCAACAGTACTGCCGCCAACGCCAGGGCTCCCGGCAGAGCCTGGGCCACCAGGATGCGGCGGTTCGCCGTGGCCGCTCCGTAGAGGCCCGCGATGACGACGCAGCTCAGGAAGAACACCTTCGCCGAGAAGGCCGTGGGGGAGTCGGCGATGAGGCCCCAGACCAGGCCGGCGGCCAGGAATCCGTTGTACAGGCCCTGATTCGCGGCCAGCGGAGCGGTGGCGCGGGCCATGTCGGGGTCGAAGCCGGAGAGGTCGCGGCCCGGCTTCTTCTGCCACAGGAACATCTCCAGGATCAGGATGTAGGCGTGGAGGGCTGCGACCAGGCCGGTGAGGATGTTCGCTGTCGTCTGCACGGGTCCACCTTTCTAGACGGGTGTCCAGAATAGATGGACGGGTGTCTAGAAAGCTAGTCTGCTGCCTCTTCCTCTGCCTCTGCTCAGTGGTGCGTGTCGTGACGTCACCGAGCCGCCGGTTCGAGACGGTCGGCGCCGGCATCTGTCATGGCGTGCGCGGCGCTGATCCGCGTGCTGAAGAACCGGGCGGTGCTGTCGAGCGCGGCGTCCGCTTCGTCGAGCCGGCCGTAGTGGTGCTGGTAGACATGCGGGAGATCGCTGCCGATTTCCAGCGTCACCTCCACGTCGGCGGCACCCGCGCGTCCGGCCAGGCGGACCGCGTCGTCGAGCAGGAGCTCGTTCGTCCCGACCTGGATGAGCAGCGGCGGCAGGCCGGTCAGGTCCGCGAACAGCGGGCTGGCCAGGGGCTGCGTACGGTCTCCGGTGCCGATGTAGAGGTCTGCGTAGGCGCGGATGTCGGCCTCGACGAAGATCGGGTCGGCGCCGTGCTTGCCGCGCATGCTGTCCCCGCTCGCCGTGAGATCGACCCACGGCGAGAAGACGGCCGCGGCGGCGGGCAGCGGCAGCCCGGCGTCGCGGGCCGCGAGGAGCGTGGCGATGGTCAGGCCGCCCCCGGCGGAGTCTCCGGCCACGACGAGCCCCCGCGCGTCAGTGCCAGTCGCCAGCAGCTCGCGATAGGCGGCGAGCCCGTCCTC
This sequence comes from Catenulispora sp. GAS73, assembly GCF_041262085.1. Classification (NCBI taxonomy): domain Bacteria; kingdom Bacillati; phylum Actinomycetota; class Actinomycetes; order Catenulisporales; family Catenulisporaceae; genus Catenulispora; species Catenulispora sp. GAS73. Next base: position 43,587 of record NZ_JBGCCM010000017.1, on the reverse strand, counting down.
GACGGCCGCGGGAAAGGGGTTCTCCGGCGCCAGACGGTAGTCGAGGGACGTGGCGCGGAGCCCGGCCCGGCGCGCCAGCTCGCCGACCAGGCCGGCGTGCGTGTCCGGCGAACCGATGACGTAGCCGCCGCCGTGCAGGTAGAGCAGGTGGCCGTAGCTGGCGGCGCCCTTCGGCGTCAGCTCCAGCGCCGGCCGCCCGCCGAGCACGGTCCGTCGGACCGCGACATCGTCCGGCGCGTGCCGGGCGATGGCCGCCGCGAAACCGCTGCGCTGTTCCTCGACGCTCGGCGGCGTCTCGGGGCGCGGGGCGGAGCGCAGCAGGGCGTCGATGGCTTCACGCTGCTGTCGGGACATGGTCGCCTCCGTGGCTGGTGAGCGGCGGCCCCTGCGGCCGCCGCACTCGGTCTGCCAAGATGGATTCCCAGGAATCCATCTGCACCCAGCCAACCACCTTCCAAGGAAGATGATTCCAAGGAATCCATCGGAGCCACTGTGAGCCGCGTCACACCCACCTTCACCGACCTCGTCCGCGTCGAGACCCGCCTCTACAACGCAGCCACCGCCCGCCTCCGCACCGAGCAGGGCACAGGCCTCGGCCACATCGAGTTCCTGGAGATCATCAACCGCATCCCCGCCTGCCGCGTCCTCGACATCGTGAACGAAGTGGCAATCACCGTAGGCGCCGTCAGCAAAGCAGTAGACCGCCTAGCCGCCGCCGGCTGGTGCACCCGCGAACCCCACCCCCAGGACCGCCGCTCATCAGTCCTCCGCCTCACCCCCGAAGGCAAGAAGACACTGGCCGCAGCCCGCCCCATCGTCGAGGACGAACTCGCGGCACTGACAGCGACTCTCTCCGACGACGATCTGACCCGCCTCGCGGAGATCCTGGCTAGCCTGCGCGCGACGCTTGAGGCGGGGTCTTACGGGCAGCCGGGCTGAGGGAGTGGCGTGATTCGATCGGGGCCGCGACTCGCGTGGATCGATCGGACGATGGCCGACCATCGTGAAAGACTGGCCGCATGAACCGGCTCGGTAGTGCCACCTCGCCCTACCTCCTCCAGCACGCCGACAACCCCGTCGACTGGTACCAGTGGGGCGAGGAGGCCTTCGCCGAGGCGCGGCGCCGTGATGTGCCGCTGCTCATCTCCATTGGGTACGCCGCGTGCCATTGGTGTCATGTCATGGCGCATGAGAGCTTCGAGGATGAGGCGACTGCCGCTCTCATGAACGAGAAGTACGTGTGCGTGAAGGTTGATCGCGAGGAGCGCCCCGACGTTGATGCCGTCTATATGGCGGCTACGCAGGCCATGACTGGCGGTGGGGGGTGGCCGATGACGGTCTTCGCCACGCCTGATGGCAAGCCCTTTCAGGCTGGGACCTACTATCCGCCGGTGGCTCGGCACGGTTTGCCGGCGTTTCAGCAGTTGCTGGTCGCTGTTGATCGTGCGTGGGGTGACATTCGGGACGATGTGCTGCGGGCGGGTGACGGCCTGGTCGCGGAGCTGGCGCATCATGCGCGGGTTGTGGCCGGGGCGGAGGGGGTGCCGGATGCCGCTGCGCTCGGGGCTGCTGTGGGGGCGTTGCGGCGGGAGTTCGATGGTGAGCGCGGTGGGTTCGGTGGTGCGCCGAAGTTTCCGCCGTCCATGACGTTGGAGCAGTTGCTCCGCCACCATGCGCGGACCGGCGATGCCGATGCGCTCGTGATGGTCCGGCAGACGTGCGAGGCGATGGCGCGGGGTGGGATGTACGACCAGCTCGGCGGCGGGTTCGCGCGCTACTCCGTCGACGATGCGTGGGTGGTGCCGCACTTCGAGAAGATGCTCTACGACAATGCCCTGCTTCTCCGCGCCTACCTGCACCTGTGGCGCGCTACCGGTGAGGCGCTCGCGCTGCGCGTCGTCAACGAGACCGCCGACTGGATGCTGTGCGAGCTGTGGCTCGACGGCGCCGGCGGGTTCGCCTCGTCGCTGGACGCCGATACCGACGGCGTCGAGGGCAAGTTCTACGCCTGGGACGCCGACCAGCTCGAAGCCGTCCTCGGTGAGGAGGACGCCGCCTGGGCCGCGACGGTCTTTGACGTCACGCCCGGGGGCACCTTTGAGCACGGGCTGTCTGTCCTCCAGCTGTTGCAGGACCCTGATGACGCCGTGCGCTTCGCCGGCGTGCGCAGCCGCCTGTTCGAAGCCCGCCGCGACGAGCGCACCGCCCCGGGCCGCGACGACAAGGCCGTGGCGGCGTGGAACGGCCTGGCGGTGGCGGCGCTCGCCGAGGCCGGGGCGCTGACCGGGCGTCCCGAGCTCGTGACGGCTGCGCGTCAGACTGCTGAGATGCTCGAACGCGTGCACTGGGACGACAAGGCGAAGCGTCTGACGCGCACCTCGCGCGATGGCGTCGCCGGCGCGCAGAATCCGGGCGTTCTGGAGGACTACGCCGATGTCGCGGAGGGGCTCCTGGCCCTGTACGCCGTCACCGGCGAGCCGCGGTGGTTCGCCTTCGCGGGCCGGCTGCTGGACGTCGTCCTCGACAACTTCCGCGACGAATCAGGCCTCTTCTACGACACCGCCGATGACGCCGAGACCCTGATCTTCCGCCCGGCCGACCCGACCGACAACGCGACCCCCGGCGGCACCTCGGCGGCGGCCGGAGCGCTGCTCACCTACGCCGCGCTCACCGGCTCGGGACGCCACCGCGAGGCCGCGGAGCAGGCGCTGCGCTTCACCGGCGCGCTGGCCGAGAAGGCGCCGAGGTTCGCGGGCTGGGGACTGGCGGCGGCCGAGGCGCTGGCGGACGGGCCACGCGAGGTGGCGATCGTCGGCGAGTGGAGTGGAAAAGCGGCAAAGGGAGGAGATGAGGACGCCTTCCGGGCCCTCCACCAAGCCGCTCTCCGCAGCACCGCCCCCGGCCTCGTCATCGCCGTGACCCCGCCGAAGGAAACGGCTGAAGCAGAAGCGGCAGATGCAGCAGAAGCGGCGGGGACCCAACGGGACCCCGCCACCCTCCCCGAACTCCTCCACGACCGCCCCACCATCGCCGGCGAACCGACCGCGTACGTCTGCCGGGGCTTCGTATGTCAGACCCCTACAACGGATCTCAGTGAGCTGACAGCGCAGCTGGGCTAGCCGACAGGGCTAGCCGGCAGGGCTGGAAACGGGGCTCGACGCCGGGCTGGTCGCCGGGCTGTCGGCGCCGCCGTTCTTCTGCTGCAGCAGCTTCGACTTGTCGCCGCTCGGAACCTTCGGAGCGGTCGGCAGCGGCTTGGCCCACACCGCCTCGATCGCCTTGTCCCACACCGCCGACTGCACGATCGCCGTCGCCTGGTCCGTGGTCAGCCCGAGCTTGCTGGCGGTCGTGGTGCCCTTCTCCTGTACCGCGTTGAGCACCTGGATCTCGACGGCGACGCCGTCGGTGCGGTACCACTCGACGTCGATCCGCTTCGCGGCCGGGTCGCCGTTGCCGGCCGGCCACTCCGGGCCGTCGAACACCTGCAGGTGGCTGCCGTCGGGCAGGGTCCGCTCCGTGAAGTACGGCGGCAGCGAGCCGCCGCCCTGGTCCTGGTAGCTGGAGCGGACGACGTTCAGCGAGACGCTGCCGGCCTGGCCGTCGTAGCCGATGCGCAGCGTGGCGTACGGACCGGCCGGGCCGTCCGACCCCTCCGAGTACAGCACCTTCTCACCGGTGAAGTGATACGGCGCCAGCGCCTGCTCCAGCCAGCCGGCCATCTGGTCGCCGCTCACCGGCGGGACGGCCGGGGTGTTCGTCGAGCTCGTCGTGGTCGGCGTCGGCGTCGCGGCGGGGCCGGTGACGTCGGCGGGCGTCGTGGACCGCGGCGCCGTGGGCGTGCCGCTGGAGCCGGCCGCGATTGTCGCCGGGCTCCCGTGGCCGGGGGCGCCGACCGCCGCCACCACGCCGAACACCGCGGTCACGCTGGCCGCGGCGCCGGCGATCTGCGCGACGCGCCGGTTGCGGCGCTTGCGCACGCCGCGTTCGATGCCGCCGGCGGTGAGCTTGCCGATGTTCGGGTTCAGGTTCTCCGTCGCGCTCCGCATGACACCGTTGAGGTTGTCGGGCATGTCAGCTTCCTTCTTTGTCGGATCCACAGTGTGGTGTTCAGGTGAGGGCGAGTTCCGGAAGCAGATCCCCGAGCGTGCCGCGCAGCCGGGTCAGCGCCCGGTTCGTACGCGTGCGCACCGCGCCCGAGCTGGCGCCCATGATGTGCGCCACCTCCTCGACACTGCGGTCCTCCCAGAACCGCAGAACCAGCACGGCGCGGTCCTTGGCCGGCAGGGCCGCCAGGCCCTCCAGCAAGGTCATGCGCAGGGACGCGTCCGCCTCGTGGAACTCGGCCTCGGGCAGGCTGGAGGAGGGCAGCTCCCGTGAGCTGCGCTTCCTGCGCGCCGAAATGAACGTCCGGGTCAGCACGGTCTGCGCGTAGGCGTCGGGGTTCTCGATACGCCGCTTGCGTCCCCAGACCGCGAAGACCTTGCCGAGCGTCTCCTGAACGAGGTCCTCGGCTTGGTGCCAGTCACCGCACATCAGATACGCGGTACGGAACAGGTGCTGGGTCCGCGCTGAAGCGAACTCCAAGAACTCTTCATCGTGCTTCGCCATGGCCACCGCGCTTCCCTCGTCGAACATTCCACCCGTACCGACGCGGAGTCCGGTGCCGGTGTTACAGACGCGGCGCCCGGTGGCGATCGCGATCTCTGGATCCGTCCCCGAGCGTACGTCAGCGCCCTAGTCACATAGGTGCGCATTTCTACGTCGCCTGACGGATCAGGCTTCCGGTGTCTCGCGCCTACGCTGAAGCCAGGCGCCAGACAGGCAGCTGGAGCCGCCGAACGCGTTCGAGAATTCTCTGCAAGACCTCTGCTGTTGTGCGGTCCCGGGGTGTGGCCCGGTTCGGCACGCGACGGTCACCATAGAAAACTTCACAAGAGAGACGGTCACTGGGATAAGTCGTCGTGAGGGTCAACGGCACTGCGTTGTGTGGACGCGCGCCGGTACCCGCGCTGGCTGGTGAAAGGACTCCGGATTGCGGTGAACCGCGCGCGATGAGGCGCGCACTGATCGACACAGGTCGTGCAAACCTCCCTGGGGGGACCAGGGGGCAAGGCGGGGCGTTCGCTCAAGGCGAACGCCCCGCCTTTATTCGTGCGCCCGCGAAGCTGTCGTAGACGTTGTAATCGTGTAATCGTGGATACATGGCTACACGAGAAGAGCTGATCGAGAAGACACGAGGATGGTTCACAGGACGGCTGCCGGAGGACCTGTTCGACGGCGCGCCGGAGGTCACGGTCGACCGCGAGGAGATCACGGTCGTCGGGCGGATACCGGAGCCGGCCTACACCGAGGGCGCCTCGGAGGCGGAGAAAGCCGCCACCGTCGAGGGCCGGATCAAGGAGTTCCGGGAGCGCACGCGCGAGGCGCGCATGGCCGTGGCCCGGGACGCGGAGCACAAGTTCGGGCGCAAGGTCTCCTGGGGCGTGCGGTGCGGTGACCAGGGCCGCCTGTTCACGCACCTTTCCGTGCCGGTGATGACCCGGCTGAAGCAGCCAGAGCGCGCGCTGCTGGACACGCTGGTGGACGGCGGCGTCGCCCGCAGCCGGAGCGACGCGCTGGCCTGGTGCGTGCGGCTCGTGGAGAAGCACGCCGGCGACTGGGTCGGCGACCTGCGGGACGCGATGCGCAAGGTCGAGGAGGTCCGGGAAGCCGGACCGGACCGTGAGAGTGAGAGCGCGGACGAGAGCTAGAACTGATTACGGTTCGCTGAACGGCGGCGTCGCATGGGGTGCGGCACCGCCGTCGGCGTCTAGCGTCGGCGGCATGAGGGTTCTCGTCACCGGTTCCGCCGGGTTCATCGGGTCGCATGTCGTCGAGGCGCTGGAGGCCGCCGGGCACGAGGTCGTGGGATTGGACCTGGTGAACGGCGCCGACATCCGGGACGCCGAGGAGGTTCGCAGAGCCCTGCGTGGCGTGGACGCCGTCTGCCACCAGGCAGCGAAGGTCGGCCTGGATCGTACCGTCGGCGACGCGCCGGACTACGTGTCGCACAACGACTTCGGCACATCGGTCCTGCTGGCCGAGATGGCCGCCGCCGGGGTGCGGGCGCTGGCCTTCGCCTCGTCGATGGTCGTCTACGGCGAGGGTCGGTACGAGTGTGCCGAGCACGGCTGGGTACGTCCCGGTCCGCGGCGCGAAGGGGACCTGATCTCAGGGTCCTTCGAACCCCCGTGCCCGATCTGCGCGGAGCCGTTGGCCCCGGGACTGGTCGGCGAGGACGCTCCGCTCGATCCGCGCAACGTCTACGCCGCCTCGAAGCTGATGACCGAGCATCTGGCCGCCTCGTGGGCACGTCTGGCCGACGGCGTCCGCGGCGTGGCCCTGCGCTACCACAACGTCTACGGCCCGCGGCTGCCGCGCGACACGCCCTACGCGGGAGTCGCGGCGCTGTTCCGGTCGGCGTTGCTGCGCGGCGAGGCGCCGGCGGTGTTCGAGGACGGCGGGCAGCGGCGTGACTTCGTGCACGTGCGCGACATCGCGACCGCGAACGTCGCCGCGCTGGAGTGGGCCGCCGGTGCCGCCGCTGCCGCCGGTGCGTCTGGTACGGCCAGTGCTACCGATGCCGCCAGGGCCGACGGATGCGGGCCCGGCGAACTGCGCGCCTACAACGTCGGCAGCGGAACCCCGCGCACCGTCGGCGAGATGGCCGCCGAGCTGGCGCGCGCGATGGACGGCCCGGCTCCGGTGGTGACCGGCGGCTACCGCCTCGGGGACGTGCGGCACATCACCGCCTCCAGCGCGCGGATCCGTGACGAGCTCGGCTGGCGCCCACACGTGGAGTTCGCCGACGGGATGGCGGAGTTCGCGCTAACCCATTCGCTCGCGTAGCGCGCCGATCGGGCCCGCGGTGCTCAAGCTGTTCGGTATGAGCACTGACTACAGCGGCGGCCAGGATCCTGCGAACACCGTGATGGTGAGCACGATGAACGACCTGCCGGGGTTCCGCATCGAACGCGTGTTGGGCGAGTGCTTCGGGCTGACGGTCCGTGCGCGCAACATCGGCAGCTCGTTCGGATCGGCGATGAAGTCGCTGAAGGGCGGCGAGCTGAAGGGCCAGACGAAGATGCTCGTCGACAGCCGGATGGAAGCGATGGCCCGGCTGACCGAGGAGGCCACGCGCCGGGGCGGGAACGCGGTGCTGGCGATGCGGTTCGAGACGTCGCCCGGCGAGCTCGGCACCGAGATCTGCGCTTATGGGACGGCCTGCGTGGCGACGCCGCTCAACTAGAGTTCGGAACCAGCTTGGAAGGGCTAGCGCCCGAGGAACTTGCCGAGCTTCTTCGGCTTGGGATACCGCACCGACACCTCGCCGAACAGCGCCATCCCGCGCAGCACCACGACCGGCGAGTCCGGCGTGATCGGCACGTCCCCGGCCGCGTTCCGGTCCGAACCGCTGCGCGAGCCGAACACCGCGGTGCCCTCGTCGCGCACGATGACGCCGTGCGGCACCTTGATCTCGATCGAACCGAACACCGCGTTGGCGATGATGACCACCTCGCGCTGCGTCAGCACGGCCTCGCGCAGGTCGATGGTGACCGAGCCGAAGACGGCGGCCGCGGTGGTCTGCGACGGCACGACCCAGCGCCCGGAGCGCTTCTGCTCGGCGAAGACCGCGGTAATTTTGGAACCCGGCGCGTAGTCCGCGGGCATCGGCGGGACCGGGGAGGTGGGACTGGCGAGGGTCGCGGCGTGCCGCTGCGGCAGGTCCGACAGCAACGGCGACAGCTCGCCGAGGGTCTTGGCCTTGTAGGCGAGATCGATGCGCTCGTTGTGCTCTTCGACGTCGAGACGGCCCTCCGCGTAGGCCTCTCTCAGGGCGTCCGCCACACGGTCCCGGTCGGCGTCGGAAGCGCGCATGGTGCTGTGGGGGTCGTTGGCCGGAAAGGCTGCGGGCACGCTCACCTTGTGCACTATACGCGCGGCGATCGTGGAAGGGATTTACTCTTCCGCGCTGGTCTCCACGTTCAGCGAGGCCTCGCGCACCGCGGCCTCGGGGTCCCCGGCGCGCACCGCGTCCAGCAGGGTGCTGTGCCCGGCGACGAGGAAGCGGTCGAAGTCCGTGCGCAGCGCGCGCTCCGTCAACACGGTGCGCAGGGCGCTGCCGATCTCCAGGTAGAGGTCGAGCAGCAGCGGGTTGCCTGCGGCGGCGACCATCGCGGTGTGGAAGTTCGCGTCGGCCTCGACCCACTCGTCGACCCAGGACGTGTCGCTCGGATCGGCCTTCTCGACCCTGCGCGCCGCGACGTCCCGGGCGGCCAGCGCGGCGTCGCACGCTTCGAGGTCGGAGGGAGTGGCCCGGCGCGCGGCCAGGCGGGCCGCCTCGACCTCGATCGCGCGGCGGACCTCCTGGACGTGGTCGTGCGTCGTGGCCTGGATCTCGCGCCGCAGCGCGCCGGAGAGCTCGCTGCGGGCCCGGACGTACGTCCCGTCGCCGCGTCGCACCTCCAGCAGGCCGGCGTGGGCCAGCGCCCGCACCGCCTCGCGGACCGTCCCGCGGCCCACGTTCAGAGCCTCGACGAGTTCCGGCTCGGTGGGGATGCGGGCGTCCACCGCCCACGCGCCGCTGCTGATCTGTTCGCGGAGCTTGTCGATGACTTCGTCGACCAGTGAGCCGCGCTGGATGCCGGTGAGTCCGTTCGCCACAGACGGCAGTCTCTCAGTTCGCGGCCGCGGTGGCCGAGCCGGAGTCCCCGCCGGGCGCTGCCAACGTGCCGCGCTTGGGCGATCCCACGTAGGACGCGACCACTCCCTGGGCCAGGACCACGGCGACCATGATGCCCAGCGGGACGGTCCAGCTGTGCAGGGCGTGGCCGAGGAAGCCGAACATGATCGGGCCCGTCGCGGCGATCAGGTAGCCGGCGGACTGGGAGAACGCGGACAGGGCCGCGGTGCCCTCCGGGGTGCCGCCGCGAAGCCCGATCATGGTCAGGACCAGCGGGAAAGCGGCCATGCCGACGCCGATCAGGACCGCGGCCAGGTAGGCCAGCGAGGCCGGGGCGACCATCAGGGTGACGAAGCCGAGCCCGAAGACCACGCCGAGGCTCATGGCCAGCAGGCGCTGGCTGCGCAGGCGCGCGGCGGTCAGCGGCACGATGAACGACAGCGGCGCGTTGACCGCGAACGTCACGCTCAGCACGGTGCCGGCGGCGGCCGAGGACATGCCGTGGTCGTGCAGGACGGTCGGGATCCAGCCCATGACCACGTACCCGGACATGCTCTGCAGGCCGAAGGCGAAGGTCATGGCCCAGGCGAGCTTGTTCTTGGCCAGGGACTTCAGCGGGATGTGCGGCCGCTGCGCGGCGCCGGAGGTGGCGGCCGCGGCGGCGACGCCGCGGTCGTGGCGGCGGCGGTGCGGGTGGCTGGCCATCCACAACGCGAGGCCGGCCAGGGCCGGGATGGCCCAGAACTCCAGGCCCGCGGAGGGGCCGCCGAGGGTGTTGGACAGCGGGACCGCGATGCCCGCCGCGACTGTGGAACCCAGGGCGATCATCGTGGAGTAGAGGCCGGTGATGGCGCCGATGCGGTGCGGGAAGTAGGTGCGCACCACGACCGGCAGCAGGACGTTGCCCAGCGCGATGCCGATGCCGGCCAGGACGGAACCGGCCAGCAGGCCGGGGACGTCCGGGATGCCACGCACCGCGGAGCCGGCGACCAGGACGGCCAGGCTCGCGGCCAGGACCGAGCCGGCGCCGTGCCGACGGGCCAGCCAGGAGCCGGCCGGGCCGGCGAAGGCGAAGATCACGACCCAGAGCGTGGGCAGCAGGGTGACGACGCCGGCGCCGAGGTGCAGGCGGTCGCGCAGCTGGTCGAGCAGCGGGCCGGTGGAGGAGACGCCGAGTCGCAGATTGGCCGCCACCAGGACGATGCCGGCCAGGATCAGGGCGCCGCCGGCGACCTTCTGTTGGCGGCGTTCCTCGGGCTCGGCCGGTGCGGTGGGTTCGGTGAGTCGCTCGAAGCTTTCCAGGAGGTCCGTTTCCAGGAGGTCCGTTTCGCGGCTGTCCGGCCGGTCGAGCGATATCGTCATGCGTCCGATGGTAAGACGTATGATGTTTGTGTTTCAAGTTCCCGCGACCCGGTGTGGCACACCGCACAAGCAGGGCTTCCGGGGGCTCCGTGCGCCGCGAGTACGCTGGCGACATGCCTGACTTCGAGTACGCCGACCTCCTCCCGACGGGGCCGGACGAGACCCCGTACCGCCTGCTCACGACCGAGGGCGTCAGCACCGTCGAGGCTGGCGGGCGCACGTTCCTTCAGGTCGAGCCGGAGGCGCTGCGGCTGCTCACCGAGACCGCGATGCACGACATCGCGCACTACCTGCGTCCCGGGCACCTGCAGCAGCTGCGCAACATCCTGGACGACCCGGAGGCCTCGGCGAACGACCGGTTCGTGGCGCTGGACCTGCTGAAGAACGTCAACATCTCGGCCGGCGGCATCCTGCCGATGTGCCAGGACACCGGCACGGCGATCGTGATGGGCAAGCGCGGCCAGCAGGTGCTGACCTCCGGCGGCGACGAGGCGCACATCGCACGCGGCGTGTACGACGCCTACACCCGGCTGAACCTGCGCTACTCGCAGATGGCGCCGCTGACGATGTGGGACGAGAAGAACACCGGCTCGAACCTGCCGGCGCAGGTGGAGCTGTACGCCACGGACGGGGACGCGTACAAGTTCCTGTTCATGGCCAAGGGCGGCGGGTCGGCGAACAAGTCGTACCTGTATCAGGAGACGAAGGCGATCCTGAACCCCAAGGCGATGCTGAAGTTCCTGGAGGAGAAGATCCGCTCCCTGGGCACCGCGGCCTGCCCGCCGTACCACCTGGCGATCGTGATCGGCGGCACCTCGGCGGAGTTCGCACTGAAGACGGCCAAGTACGCCTCCGCGCGCTACCTGGACACGATGCCGAAGCAGGGCTCGATCACCGCCCACGGCTTCCGTGACCTGGAGCTGGAGGCCGAGGTCCTGGAGCTGACCCGCCGCATCGGCATCGGCGCGCAGTTCGGCGGCAAGTACTTCTGCCACGACGTCCGCGTGATCCGCCTGCCCCGCCACGGCGCCTCCCTCCCGGTGGCGATGGCCGTGTCCTGCTCGGCGGACCGCCAGGCCCTCGGCAAGATCACCCGCGACGGGGTGTTCCTGGAGCAGCTGGAGTTCGAGCCGGGCCACTTCCTCCCGGAGACCACCGACGAACACCTCGACGACGACGTCATCCGCGTGGACCTGTCGCGCCCGATGACCGAGATCCGCTCGGAACTGTCGAAGTACCCGGTGAAGACCCGCCTGGCCCTGACCGGCACCCTGGTCGTGGCCCGCGACATCGCGCACGCGAAGATCAAGGAACGCCTGGACGCCGGCGAACCGATGCCCCAGTACATGAAGGACCACCCGGTCTACTACGCGGGCCCGGCAAAAACCCCCGAGGGCTACGCCTCCGGCTCCTTCGGCCCGACGACCGCCGGCCGCATGGACTCCTACGTCGCACAGTTCCAGGCCGCCGGCGGCTCGATGGTGATGCTGGCCAAGGGCAACCGCTCGAAGCAGGTCACCGACGCCTGCGCGGAGCACGGCGGCTTCTACCTCGGCTCCATCGGCGGCCCCGCGGCGCGCCTGGCGCAGGACTGCATCAAGAAGGTCGAGGTGCTGGAGTACCCCGAGCTCGGGATGGAGGCCGTGTGGCGGATCGAGGTGGAGGACTTCCCGGCTTTCATCGTGGTGGATGACAAGGGGAACGACTTCTTCCAGGACACGACCGGTCCGGTGATGCGGATCGGGAGCAAGCCGCCCACGGCGTGAGATGTCGCTCGGACGAGCTTTGATGGGGGCCCCGGCGCGTGATCGTGTGCGCCGGGGCTACAGTCCGGGCATGGACGACGACGCGATTGCGCTCACGCTGGATCGGCCGACCGCCCAGGCTTTGTGGCACCTGCTCCGCGAGGTGGGTGAGCACTGGGCGGCCGGCGCTGACCTGGTGCCGCCGCCGAGTGAGGAGATGGAGCGGCTTGGCGCGTTGCTGCGGGCCGTTGATGTCGCACTGGGTCGCAACACGCGCTTTGCGTAGAGGGGTCAGGACGACTCTTTCCCGGACGCCGGATGCTTCCGCTGTCGGTGGTCAGTGCCTTGTCCCGTATCGGCGGCCGGCCTGGAACGACGACCATTCTGGTGTCCGCGTCCGCCGGGTCGTCCCAGGCGTTGGGTGTGAGGTCGCGTTCCATCGGCGAATCGTCGCACGAAGATCGCGGAGGCCAGGCTAGGTCAGGCCAGGTCAGGCTCGTGACGACGCGTCGGGCGGAGCGCCTGGTAGCGAGCTCAGGCCGTGCCCGACTCGGCGCCGACGCCGAAAAGCGCCGAAGGACGCGCCTGCCGTTACCGAGAGGCTGGCGCCGAGCAGCGAGACGATGTGGACTCCGCCGCCGAAGAACCAGTTTCGGAGCGGGGTAGTCCCGGGTCGCCGCCGATCGTCACCCTCAGGCTCAGGCGCCGCCGGCATTCCGGCTCCGCGCCATCGCCTCCTTCAGCAGGGCGCCGGCGTACGCGGCCGCCGCGTCCTCGTCGTCGAGCAGGTATGGCGGGCATGTTCCGACCGGTGGTTCGGCGTCTGTCAGTGCCTTGATGAGCTCCGGAACCTGGTCCGCGCCCAGCTGGTGTGTCCGGAGCTCGGTCAGGCCGGTGAAGACGAACGCCACCTGGTTGGAACCCGGGGTGTAGCGGAATTCGTAGTCTGCGAAGCCGGCGACCGCGCCGCCGATCTCGGTGCCCGACTCGGTCGAGCTGCCGCGCGCCGTGCCGCGCGTCAGGGCCGAGCCCATCACGTCCGCGTCCTGGCCTCGGCGTGCGTTGGGGCGGGCCAGGAAGGGGCAGGTGAACGCGGCGAAGAGCATGCAGGCGCGGTGGCCCGGCGGTTCGGGGGACGGTGCCTTGTTGGTTGCGGTCTGGCCGGCCTTGTGTGCGGCGGTCAGCGCCTCGGTCTCGGCCGCCGCGATGACGCGGTAGACCGGCCCCGGTGCCATCGGGGTGCCGCAGATCGAGCAGCGGCGTTCGATCGCGCAGATCAGCGTGCGGGCCGCGCCGGTGATCGCGAAGGTCGGGTTTCCCTCGGCGTCACGGGGTGTGATCGCGGGGATCGGGTAGCCGCGCGGGTCGTGCGGCAGGGCGGCTATTGCGGGCGGCACGGGAGTCTCGCGGGGCGTCATGGCGCTATTGAAGCAGGGCGGCCGGGACTGCGGGCGCGAATGATCAACTGTGCGGTACGTGGCGGTAGCATCACGAAACGGTCATCGCCGCGCAAAAGTTGATAACCGATCGGCAACAACTCTTGGCGTTTCACCCAATTCTCAGCATGATTTGCTGGTGGGCCGGAGCTGCCGCTTCACCTGCGGCGGGGACAGATGAAGAGTCAGCTCCGGTCACCGGCCTCCGCCGTGACAAGTGGGGTCAGCGGGGCCGCCGCGGCCAATGGCGCCGCCGCGACCAGCCGCACCGGCAGCCGGGCCGCCGCGACCGCCTCGCGCATCGCCGCCGCCAGCCCGCCGAACTCCTCGGCCCGCGCCGACGACGACCGGTACACCAGCCCGATCCGCCGCGACGGCGCCGTCCCGTCCAGCCTGCGCGCCTCCAGGCCCGACCCGGCGCGCGCGTCCACCGCGACCGCCGTCTCCGGCAGCAGCGTCACGCCTATCCCGCCGGCCACCAGCTGGACCAGCGTCGACAGCGACGCGGCGCGCGTCGCCCCGGAGCCCGCGGCACCGACCTCGGCGCAGACGTCCAGCGCCTGGTCCCGCAGGCAGTGACCCTCCTCCAGCAGCAGGATGTCGTGCTGCTTCAGCACTTTCCGGGAGACCGGGCCGCTCCCGACCGGGAGCGTGTGCTCGGGCGCCACGACCAGGAAGTCCTCGTCGTACAGCGCCAGCTCGTCGACGCCTGGCGCCCCCGCCGGCAACGCGAGCAGCCCGAGGTCGAGCCGCCCGGTTGCTATGCCCTCCAACAGCACCGCGGTCTGTTCCTCGTGGACGAACAGGTCCAACTTCGGGAACCGCTTCTTCAACGGCCGCAGCAAAGCCGGTAGCAGATACGGGGCCAGCGTCGGGATCACGCCGACCTTCGCGGTCCCGGTGAACGGCTGCCGCGCCGCCGCGGCCTCCTCGACCAGGTCGTCCATGGCCGCCAGGACGCGCTGCGCGTGCCGCGCCACCCGCTCGCCGGACGACGTCAGCAGCACCTTGCGCGTGGTCCGCTCGACCAGCCGCGTCCCGAGGTTCTCCTCCAGGGCCGCGATCGCCCCGGACAGCGCCGGCTGACTCATCCCGAGCACCGCGGCCGAGTCCCGGAAGTGCAGATGTTCGGCGACCGTCGCGAACGCTTTGAGCTGCGCGATGGTCGGGGTACGGAGGGACGTGGCGATGGTGGTGCTCCCGGCGTGCGCGCTTGCTAGTGATAGATCCACTTTAACGCGGTATGGGAAGCGCCGGGCGTGAGGTGATCGATCTCTCGGGTGTCAGGCTGATGGCTTGAGGGCCGCCATGAACGCTCGGGCGCGCCGGGTGATCTCCGGCCAGTCTCCCGCCTCCACCACATCCGGCGGCACCACATCAGTGCCCGCACACACCGCGAGCGCTCCCTGGGCCAGGAAGTCCGCGGCGTTGCCGGCGTTGACTCCGCCGGAGGCGACCAGCGGCAGTCCCGGGTACGGGCCGTTGAGGTCCTTGAAGTAGCCGGGGCCGAACGCCTTGGCAGGAAAGATCTTCACGGCCGCGGTGCCGAGGTCCATCGCCTGCGCGACCTCCGTCGGGGTCAGCGCTCCCAGCACGATCGGGACGCCCGCCTCGTGCGCGGCCGCGGCGACCTCGGGCCGCAGCCCCGGGGTGACGAGGAATGAGACTCCGGCATCGATCGCGTCCTTCGCCTGCTGCGCGTTCATGACGGTCCCGGCGCCGATGCGGTGCCCGGCGGCGACGGCGGCCCGCAGGTGCGGCACCACGTCGGGCGTGCTGAACGTGAGCTCGGTGCAGGTGATGCCGCCGGCGGCCAGTGCCGCGCACAGCGCCGCCGAATCAGGGATCGAAGGTGCGCGGACCACGGCTATCACCGGCTCGGCGGCCAGGGCCGCGCGGAAGTCCGGATGCGGAAGGTTTGGGAATCGATGCAGATCGAAAGTCATAAGGCTGATACCCCCTGCTCTGTACGTCGCAGCGCCCGGCCCGCCAGGGCCCCGGTGGGCGTGCCGTCTGTCAGTACCGAAACGCCGTTGACCAGCACTTCGACGATGCCGTCGGCGGCCTGGCGGGGCTGTTCGAAGGTCGCGGTGTCCGTGACGGTCCGCGGATCGAACAGCACCAGATCGGCGTGGTGGCCGACCCGGATCAGGCCGCGCCGGTCCAGGCGCAGGCGCCGGGCCGGCCGGCCGGTCATCCGGGCGACCGTCTCCTCCAGTGTCAGGACCTTGAGATCCCGGCTGTAGTGGCCGAGATAGCGCGGGAACGTGCCCCAGGCGCGGGGATGCGGACGCGCGCCGACCAGCAGGCCGTCGCTGCCGACCGTGTGCGCGCGGTGCCGCATGATGGCGCGGACGTTCTCCTCGTTGCCGACGTGGTGCAGGATCGTGGTCCCCAAGCGGTCCGTGCGCAGCAGGTCGAAGAACGCCTCGGTGCCGGTCACGGCGCGCGCGGCGGCGATCTCGGCGACGGTGCGGCCGACGGCGTCGGACAGGCTCGGATCCTGGACGCCGGAGATCTGGATGGTCTGCCAGTCGACGATCATGCCGTGGTTGCCGTCGCTGCCGCGGTCCTCGACGTCGCGCCGGATCCGCTCCCGGGACGCCGGATCCGCGAGCCGGGCCAGCGTCGCGTCCGGGCCGCCTTCGGCCGACCAGCTCGGCAGCAGGGCCGCCAGGGTCGTGGAGCCCGGCAGGTAGGGGTAGGTGTCCAGGCTGATGTCGCAGCCCTCTGCCAGGCCGGCGTCGACCAGCTCCAGAAGCTCGGCGGCTCGGCCGGCGTTGACGCCGAAGTTCATCGTGGCGTGCGCGAGGTGCAGCGGGCAGCCGGAGCGGCGCGAGATCTCGATCATCTCGGCGTAGCCGCCGAGGGCGCCGGCGCCGTAGGAGCGCTGGTGCGGGGAGTGGTAGCCGCCGTACGCGGCCACGACTTCGCAGAGTTCGACCAGCTCGTCGGTGCCCGCGTACATGCCCGGCGTGTAGGACAGTCCGCTGGACATGCCGACGGCACCCTCGCGCATCCCCTGCGCGACCAGCTCGCGCATGCGGTTCAGCTCGGCGCGGTTCGGTTCGCGGTTGTCCCAGCCCATAGCGAGCATGCGGACCGAGCCGTGCGGGACGAGGTAGCAGGCGTTGACGGCAATACCCTGATCCAGTCGGTCGAGGTAATCGCCGACGGTGCGCCAGTTCCAGTCGAAGCCGTCGGGGTCGCCGTTCCAGCCGGCGATCTGGCGGCGCAGGGCGGGCAACGTGGTGTCGTCGACCGGGGCGTAGGACAGGCCGTCCTGGCCGAGGACCTCGCAGGTCACGCCCTGGGTCACGCGCGAGGGGTGGTCGCGTTCCACGAGGGTGCGCAGGTCGGAGTGCGCGTGCATGTCGATGAAGCCGGGGGTCAGGACGAGGCCGTCGGTGGGGCCGGCGACGGGGCTGACGTCGGTGATGAAGCCGTCGGCGACGGTGACGTCGGCGTGGTAGCGGTCGGCTCCCGTGCCGTCTACGACGGTGACGCCGCGGAAGACAAGATCTGTCATCAGAAGAACGTCCTCACCAGATCGACGATCAGCGGGTCGGCCCCGTCGGAGTCGTCCAGGACGGGGATGAGCGTCCACTTGTCGAGCGCCGTGCACGGATGCGAGAGGCCGAAGCGGAGCACGGCGCCGACGGGAGCGGTGTCACCGGCATCGCGCAGGAACGTGTGCTGGTCGTTCAGCGCGGTCACGGTGCCGACGGCTGGAATCGGCAGGCCTTCGTCGAAGGGGAAGTCGCGTTTGCCGCCGTCCAGCAGCGAGAGCTGCGGCTCGGGGTGAGAGACGACGCGGGCCCAGCCATGCATCGCTGCCCGGAAGGGAGTCTTCGTGGTGTCGCGAGACAGCGGCGAGATGGTTCGGTAGTGCCCGTCGTCGTGAATGACGTAGGCGCCGGAGCGCAGCACCACTTCGGCCCCTGATTCGATGGCCGCAGGCTTCAGGATCTCGGCGACGTCGTCGAAGTAGGCGCTGCCGCCCGCAGTGATGACCGCGTGCTCGGTCTCGTAGGCCGCCGCGATGCGGAGGTGTAGCTCGGCGAGGTTGCGGAGGTAGCCGCGGACTACCTTGAGGCTCTCGGATGAGGCGTCGTGAGCCAGGGAACCTTCGTACCCTGCGATGCCCGCGAGCCTCAGCGTCGGCGCCGCCCGGACCGCGTTCGCGATGTCTTCGGCCTCTGGGATGCTGCGCGCTCCGGTCCGGCCGCCGGTGCCGCCGAGCTCGACCAGGACTTCGACCGGCCGGTCCGTCTCGGGATCGGCGCCGCTGCCGACGCCCGCCGCGCGCAGGGCGGCGTCCATCTGGGCCACGGATTCCACGGAGTCGACCCACGAGACGAACGCGAAATCCGGGTCGGCGGCCAACTCGGCGGCGATCCACGCCAGGCCGGCCGGGTCGAGCAGGGTGTTGGCGAGCATCAGGCGCTGGACGCCGAAAGCCCGGGCGACGTGCAGCTGCGGGAGGTTGGCGAGCGTGATGCCGACCGCGCCGGCGTCCAGCTGGGCCTGCCACAGCTCCGGCGCCATCGTGGTCTTGCCGTGCGGGGCGAGGGTGACGCCGGCGTCGCGGCACCAGGCGGCCATGGTGAGCAGGTTGTGGTCCAGCGCTCCGGCGTCGAGAGTGAGGAGCGGAGTGCCGAGGTCGGACAGGTGCGGGGCCGAGGCGAGCCAGGCGTGCGCGGTGCGGCCCCAGGCCTGCGGCGGCAGGGCTTTGAACCGCCAGTCCAGGTGCTCCTCGGCGAGCGCGGCGACCGCCGCTCGGTCGATGCCTGTGGACGCGGTGTGGCTGCCGAACGTCTGGTGGACCATACGGCACCTCCGCTGCCAGGGGCGTTGCACTATTTGCAACGCTCGTTGCATATGCTGTGCTTCGGTTCTAGCATTCCAGCCGAAGGGTGGTCAACGCCGCGGCACTCGCGGCGGGCCTGGCGAGAGGCGAGGACGGGACCGACGGATGGCAGGGGAGGCCGCATGGTGACGCCGTGGGCGGTGTGTGTCGGCGAGTCGATGGCGGCGCTGCTGCCGGACGGGCCCGGGCCGCTGGACGGGGTCGAGTCGTTCGCGGTGTCGGCCGGCGGCGCGGAGTCGAACGTGGCCTGCGCGCTGCGTGCGCTGGGGGTGCCGAGCGCGTGGGTGAGCCGCGTCGGGGACGACGGGTTCGGACGCCGACTGGTCGGCGAAGTGGCGCGGCGCGGCGTGGACACGTCGGGCGTGGCGGTCGATCCGGCGCGGCCGACGGGCTTGTACCTGAAGGAGACCGGCGGATCCGACCGCGACGGGGACCTCGGTGCGGGTCGCAGCAGGCTGCATTACTACCGCGCGGGTTCGGCCGCGTCGGCGATGTCGCCGGCGACGTTGAGCGAGGCCGCGGTCGCGGACTTGGTCGACGGCGCGAGGCTGGTGCACCTCACTGGGATCACGCCGGCGCTGTCGGAGACGTGCTTGGCGATGGTGCGTGCGTTGCTGGACGCGCCGCGCGGGCAGCGGCTGATCAGCTTCGATCTGAACTGGCGGCCGGTGCTGTGGCGGGACCGCGACGCGGGGGTGCTGCGGGAGTTCGTGAACGCGGCCGATGTCGCCCTGCTCGGCGCCGACGAGGCCGAGGCTGCTTTCGGCACTGGCGTTCCGGCAGAACTCAGGACACTGTTTCCGGGGCCGTCGACGATCGTGGTGAAGGACGCCGAGCGCGTGGTCACGGCGCTGACGGCCGACGGCGCGGTGTCCGAGCCGGCGCTGACGGTGGACGTGGTCGAGCCGACCGGCGCCGGGGACGCGTTCGCCGCCGGCTACCTGGCCGGCACGCTGCACGGCTTCGATCAGCGGCGGCGCTTGCGGCTCGGGCATTTGGCCGCTGCTTCAGCGTTGGTGGCGCACGGGGATGTGGGGGAGTTGGGCGACTTGAGCAGGCTCGCTGTCGGTGACGGTGCCGATCGGGCCGATCGTTCTGCCTCTTCTGTCCCTTCTGAGACCGACGGTCAGTGGTCGGCGGCGACGATCGCCGCACTGCTGGACGCCTCGGCCGAGGAGTGGCGCGCGACGCGGGTCTCGGCCGACGGCATCGTGGTCGGCGGGCCGGAGACAGGGCGTCCGTGATCCGCCATCAGCCGTTCGCAGCAGCTCGGGTCGCGCAGGGTCGCGCAGCCGGCGTCGTCCGCGAGAAAGTGAGGGTGCCATGAGCCAGACCGTCACCCGCGCTCTGCGCCTGCTCGCCGAGCTCGGCGACGGCGAGCGCTCGCTCGACCAGCTGGCCGAGGTGGTCGGCGTGCACAAGACCACCGTGCTGCGGCTGCTCCAGTCGCTGGAGGAGGATCGGTTCGTCTACCGCGACGCCGACTACCGCTACCATCTCGGGGCCGGCCTGTTCGCGTTGGCCAACCTGGCCATGGAGCAGCGTGGCGTCCGCCGGATCGCGGCGCCGCATCTGGCCGCGCTGAACGCCGCGACCGGCCAGACCGTGCACCTGGCCGCGTACGAGGGCGGCGAGGTCGTCTACATCGACAAGTACGACTCGCGCCACAAGGTGCGCATGTACTCGCGCGTCGGGCTGCGGGCCGGACTGCACAACACGGCGGTGGCGAAGGTGCTGCTCGCGGACCTGCCGGCGGCGGAGCGACGGCGGGTGGTGGCCGGGATCGAGTTCGTGCCGCACACGCCGAACACCATCACCTCCGGGCCGCAGCTGCTCGCGGAGCTCGACACGGTGGCCGCGCAGGGGTGGGCGCAGGATCACGCCGAGCACGAGACGTTCATCAACTGCGTCGGGGCGCCGGTGCGGGACGCGTCCGGGCGGGCCGTGGCCGCGGTGTCGATTTCGGTGCCGGACGTCGTGCTGCCGTACGAGCAGGTGCTGGAGCTGTTGCCGCAGCTGCTCGATACCGTGCGGGCCATTTCGGCTGACGCCGGGGCGCCGTGAGTTCGCATCCTGATTCGCCTGCGTCTCCTGATTTTCTTGTCATCCCTTCCGATTCCGTCATCACCCAAAGAAAGTGAGCCCTCTGATGACCTCCTCCAAGACCGAGATCCGTACCGACGGCGCCCCGGCTCCGATGCCGGTGTTCTCCCAGGGCGTGCGAAAGGGCCCCATCCTGCAGGTGTCCGGGCAGGGCGGGGAGGACCCGGCGACCGGCCAATACGTGGCGCCTGGTGACGTGAAGGCGCAGACCGCGCGGACGCTGGAGAACGTGAAGGCGATCGTCGAGGCCGGCGGCGGCACGGTCGACGACATCGTGATGTTCCGCGTCTATCTCACGACGCGCGAGCACTTCGCGCTGATGAACGAGGCGTACGCGGAGTTCATCGAGGCGAACCTCGGCGCGGACGGTGTGAAGCCGAGCCGGACGACCGTCTTCGTCGAGCTGCCGAAGGCGTCGATGCTGGTGGAGATCGACGCGCTGGCCGTCGTCGGCTGACGTGCGGGTCGGCGTCGCTCACGCCGGGGGCTTCATCCTGCGGGATGAGGCCCCCTGGATCTGCGGGATGACCTGCGGCGAAGTACCATCCGTGGACTGATCCACGATGAGGGGCGCGGCTCATAACGTCGAGCCATGGAAATCAACCGACGCCGTCTTGCGGCCTCCGCGATCGTTGCCCTGTCCGTCTCCGCTATCACCTTCGTCGGGTCCGGCGCCGCTTCGGCTGCGGCTCCGGCGAGGCAATCGTCCTCGGTCTCCGCGCCTGCTTCCGCCGCAGCCGCCGCATCTGTCGCGCATTTCGCGCTGCCCGCGCCGACCGGTCGCTACGCGGTCGGTGCGGACGTTCTGCACCTGACCGACACCAGCCGCCTCGACCCGTGGAACCCCTCGGCCGGCTATCGCCAGCTGACTGTCTCAATGTTCTACCCCGCTCGTCAGGGGACCGGGCGGCCCGCGCCCTATATGAGCGCTGGTGAGGCGCAGAACTTCGTGGCTCTGCGGGTGCCGCCGGGTTTCGGTATCACCGCTGACGCTGTTGCGGCGTTGCAGACTCACGCTTTTACCGGCGCTTCGGCTGCGCACGGCAAGTTCCCGCTGGTCGTGCTGTCGCCCGGGTTGGAGAATCCGCGGGCGACTCTGACTTCGGTGGCGACCGATCTGGCCAGCCGTGGCTACGTCGTGGCGCTGGTCGGGCATCCGTATGAGGACAGCGGCGAGCAGTTGGCGGACGGGAGTATCGCGCCGTGCTTGTGGTGCAACCAGGACGGGGCTGACCCGGCCAGTGACGACCAGTTGGTCGCCAGCCGTGGCGTGGACGTGAAGTTCGTGATGGACCAGCTGACTCGGGCTCACGTGTGGGATCTCAGCCACCTGATAGACAAGCACAGCATCGGCATAGCCGGGCACTCCGCCGGCGGGGCGGCAGCCGCGGCGGCGATGGAGGCCGATCCGCGGATCAAGGCCGGCGTGAACCTGGACGGCACCTTCCTGCCCGCGGTGCCGGCCGCGGCGCTCGGCGATCGGGCGTTCATGCTGTTCGGCAAGCAGAGCGACCATGTCGAGGGGAACGCGCCGTACTTGGATCCCACCTGGAGCGCCACCTGGGCCGATCTGAGCGGGTACAAGCGGTGGTTCGCGGTCTCGGGGGAGGCGCACGCGTCGTTCACCGACATCTCGGTGCTGGCCGAGGAGGCGGGGATGCCGGTTCCGGGGCAGACCTTGGACGGCTTCCGCAGCATCCAGATCACTCGCGACTACGTCGCAGGGTTCTTCGACGAGACTCTGAAGGGGAAGGCTTCGCCGCTGATGCACGGCGACTCGGCGGCGTATCCGGAGGTGGCCGAACAGCCGTAGTCGGGCCGTTGATCGGAGAATGGCCGCATGACGGTTCGCGATTCTGTGGGTGACGGCAGGTACTTGGTGCTCGGCGGGTCGGGCCGGACCGGTTCGCTCGTGACGTCGCTGCTGCTGGAGCGGGGTGCACAGGTGACGGTCGCGGGGCGGCGTCCCCGCGGCGTCGCCGGCGCCGACACGGCTGTGGTGGACCTGGCGGCCGGCTTCGACACGGCGCTGCTCGCCGGGTACGACGGAGTGGTCGTCTCGGTCGAGCCGCCGGCGGACGAGCACGGCGCGGAGGCGGTGATGCACCGCGGTGTGGCGGCGGTCGGCAAGGCCGCCGCCCAGAGCGGGGCGCGGGTGGTGCTGGTGTCGCAGATCTACATCACGCGGGCCGCGGAGCATCCGCAGATGTCAGGGATCATCATCGCTCGCGGGCGGGGCGAAGAGGCACTGCGGGCCAGCGGGGCGGCGTACACGATCGTGCGGCCGGCCTGGCTGACGCCGGGGCCCGCAGGCGGGGTGCGGCTGGAGCAGGGGGACGCGGGGGACGGGCGGGTCAGCCGGGCTTCGGTGGCTGCGGCGGCCGTCGCGTCGCTAGCGTCACCGGATGCCGTGGGGAAGACGTTCGAGATCTATGACGCGGGCGATGTGTTGCCGGATTGGGCGGCAGAGTTTGCGGCGTTGGCTGCTGACTCAGGGGTTTGATGGATTCGGGCGTCATGGTCGACTTCATGCAGCGACTCGACGCCGATGACGCTTCGAAGCGGGCTGCCGACGTGGGTTCCCTCAATCGGCGATGGTGGCTTCAGAAAGTTGGTTCCCCAGGCGACCCCAGGTCCTACGAGGGGAAGTGGTGGGTCGTCTTCTTCTGAGCCAGGGCACTTACCCCTGTTTGAGGGGGCTGATCTTCTAACGCTGTGGTGACGGCGACGGGTGTCTGAGGGGTCCGCAGATTTCAGCGATCAAAGTCGTAGACCGGAGTCCTTCGACGCTGAGATCCTGAGTGCGACTGAGGCTGACGGCGCTATGTGAACGGCGCGCCAGGAAAGAAGCAGATTGGACGGGGTTCGGGGTGGCGCTTGACCGTGACGCGTCGGAGGCGTTGGTGAGCTTGTGGGGTGCGCTGAACGACGCACGCTCGGACCAGGTCGTTGCCGAGGTCTTGCCAGCCTGCCATCTCGTCGGTCCGGTTCTGTCCACGGTCCTGTTTCGGGCGGGTATACGTACCGTGCTTACAGGTACATCCGATTCCTGGGATATCGCGTGGCTGCTGCACACGGCCACCGCGTGGTTGCCTCCTGACTTCTCCCATCTACTTGCACTGCGCGAGACGGAAACCCTAATCCGTGCGGAGATCGCCGACAGCGAGCGTAAGAGCCGAGACGTGAGGGCAACTGACCGCAACGCCTTCTTCACGGCTCAGGTGGCGACGCTTCAGATTTTCAGGGAACTCGCACGTGCCGGTCGTGCGACGGCTCTTGCGATGGAGATCATCGCGGCGGGCTCGAACTTCCGTCGCGACGACTGGCTGCTCGAAGAACTGCGACGCACCAACTTCAACAAAGACCATCCGTGCTGGCGCGAGGGATTCGAGGGGCTTGCCGTGGGTGTGGAAGCGCTGTCTCGGCGGATGGACGGGTGATGCCTTCTGCTGAGCGGGCCCGCAGCCGCGATTGATCGGCTTCACCTATTGCGTGTCGCGCTCGTGCCTATTTCACTGATCAATCCCGGCGTGACAGCCTGATCTTGTTGCGCCCGCCGGCTCACGAGGCCTGTGCCTGGCGCATCTGAACGGCAACCCCTCATCGCTAGGAGATCACCATGGCTCTGCTGACCGTTGGCGACCAGTTCCCCGACTACCGTCTGACCTCCGTCGTCGAAGGCGACCTCACCGACAAGGGTCCGGACGAGGTCTTCGAGGTCATCGACTCGACCGAGCGGAAAAACGGGTATCGGGTCGTCTTCTTCTGAGCCAGGGTATTTACCCTTGTTGAGGGTGCTGGTCTTCTGACGCTGGCGGCGGTGGCGCGGTCTGAGGGGGCTGCGAAGTCCGACGATCAGAGTGGTAGACCGGGGTTCATTGCGACTGAGACCAGTGCCGCTATGTTAACAGCGCTCGTAGGAATGACTGGGCGAGCTCGAAGTGACGGCTCCAGGGTCCAGTGCAGGCACCGTCTCGCCGAGCTGAATGGATGACGCCGATGGTCGGCATCAACAAGCCGACCTTGCCACGGCAGTCTAGGCACGGCCGTCGGCCTCGGTGCAGAATGCGTTCGTGGAGAAGGGTGAAGGGCTGGGCATCCACACCGTTCCGTTGGCGCGGCTCATGCCGGAGGTGACCGGTGACGATCTTCGACGGGTTGCCGATGCCGGCGTGGCGATCGATCAGGCACGCACGGATGACCTACTGTGGAAATGGGAGGCGGGGGACCGCTGGTCCAGCTTCCACATGTGCGTCACCGAACACCATCGGGGCGGCGACGCGTACTACCTTGAGTTGGAGGTCGAAAGCCACAGCACCAAGGGCGCACGCGTGATTGTGGCGACCGTGAATGTTGTGTGCTGGTGCCGGGAAGACCATCAGTTCCATGACGTCGCTGAGGTGCGGCACGAATGCGAGGACGGCGGGGCTGTGGCTGACGCGTTCGAGCGAACCGCATCCCAGATCATCGGCTGGCTCAAGGACACTCACGATCCAGTACAGCTGCGGACTCGGGTAGGACTACCCAGCCGCGCGATCCCTTAGGAGTCCCGGTTCAGTACGGTCGCTGCTACCAGAACTGACGTCTCATCCCACGAGGTGGATTCGTCACGAGCCGGATTCTGGATGACACTGCTAGAGCCTGTGCGACGCCGACACCTCACGCCAGGACAGCCAAGCGTCACCGATTGATCGGCTCCGCCTATCGCGATGTGTGCTCCTGCCTATTTCTCCGATCAATATCGATCATGGCAGCCTGATCACGTCGCGCCGACCGGCCAAGAGCCTGAGATGAGGCGCGCCCCGAAGACACCCCTCACCAAGGAGATCAACCATGGCTCTGCTGACCGTTGGCGACCAGTTCCCCGACTACCGTCTGACCTCCGTCGTCGGAGGCGACCTCACCGACAAGGGTCCGGATGAGGTCTTCGAGGTCATCGACTCGACCGAGCAGAAAAACGGGTATCGGGTCGTCTTCTTCTGGCCCAAGGACTTCACCTTCGTCTGTCCGACCGAGATCGCCGCCTTCGGCAAGCTCAACGGCGAGTTCCAGGACCGGGACACGCAGGTGTTGGGGGTTTCGGTGGACAACGAGTTCGTGCACCGTGCTTGGCGGCTGGACCACAAGGATCTGCGGGAGCTGCCTTTTCCGATGATGGCGGACGTCAAGCGGGAGCTGGCCGCCGCGTGTGGTGTGCTGAACGCCGATGGGGTCGCGGATCGGGCCACGTTCGTCGTCGACCCGAACAATGAGGTTCAGTTCGTCATGGTGACTGCCGGCTCTGTCGGCCGGAACGTGGACGAGGTGCTGCGGGTGCTCGATGCGCTGCAGACTGATGAGCTGTGCCCGTGCAACTGGAAGGCCGGCGATGAGACGCTGGTCGTTCGTGAGCTGTTGAACGCCTGATGGGGTACGAGGTTCTCAAGGAGCAGTTGCCGGAGTACGCCAAGGACATCAAGCTGAACCTCAGCTCGATGGTCAATACCTCAAAATTGAGTGAGCAGCAGTTGTGGGGTGCGATTCTCGGTACGGCCATCGCCTCGCGGAACGCCAAGGTCGTCGCGGAGCTCTCGGCGGAGGCCAAGGGGCATCTGTCCGATGTCGCTTATGTCGCGGCTAAGGGTGCTGCGGCGATCATGGCCATGAACAACGTCTACTACCGGGGTATGCACCTGCTGGGCGATCCTGAGTACCAGAATCTGCGTGCCGGGTTGCGGATGAACTTCATGGCGAGCCACGGGGTCGACAAGCTCGACTTCGAGCTGTGGTCGCTCGCCGTGTCCGCCGTCAACGGGTGTCAGCGGTGTCTGGAATCGCATGAGCAAGTTCTTGTGAAGGCCGGTGCCTCCCGTGAGACGGTCCAGGAAGCCGTTAAGATTGCTGCCATCGTCAACAGTGTCTCCGTGACGCTGGAGGCGGAAGACTCGCTGGCTTAAGCAGCACCCTGGTTTTGCCGGCGTCTGACCGCCGCTTTCCACTTCGTGACGATCTCCGAAGCCAGGAAGGCGGCGGTCGCGACGCATACGGACAGCAACGTCCACATCGCTCCCCACGCGGCGCCCGCGCCGGTGCCGATCGCCAGGATCGCCGCGGCGGCCAGGAGCCAGCGGGTGCAGTTGGCCCATTCGCTCACCGTGCGGAGGAAGGCGATGGTGGCCAGGAAGGCTGCCACCGGGGCCGCCAGCATCAGGGCCATGACGGTGCGGCCCAGTTCGCCGTCGTCGCGCGCCACCTGCTCCAGCAGGGCGGCCATCGCGCCGCCGATCGCGGTCAGGGTGCCGTAGATGAAGAAGTGGCCGTAGCCCCAGATGAACGCCGTGCGCATGCGGGTCAGGTCGTACTCGCCGAGGAAGCCGAAGTAGAGCCACCAGAGGCAGAAGGCCAGGATCCCGGCGCTGATCGCGCCGACCATCAGGGTGGCCAGGTGCTTGTGGTCCGTCAGCGCCGTGTTGAAGGCCTCTGAGGCGACCAGGACCATCTCGCCGAGGATGATGATCGTGAACAGCCCGTAGCGCTCCTCGACGTGCTCGGAGTGCGGGATCGCCGGCTCCTCGGCGCGCTGGGCCCACCAGGGGATCAGGAGCTCGACGGCCGCGCCCAGGACGAAGTACGGGATCGTCTGCGCGGGCGTCAGGTGGCGCAGGCCGAAGCCGAAGGCCACCCAGCCGATCTGGACCAGGAGGATGCCGTAGGCCCAGCGGTTGCAGAACTGGCGCAGCGGCGGGTTGGCGTGGCCGGCGCGGAACCACTGGGCCGACATCACCAGGCGGATCACGACGTAGCAGCCCACGAGGATGCGGAAGTCGTCGCTCTGGAAGACGTACGGGATGCCGGTCGCCAGCCCCAGCGAGGCCAGCAGCTGGACCAGCACCATCAGCCGGTACGGCACGTCGTCGGGGTCGAAGAAGTTGGCGAACCAGGTGAAGCCCATCCACGCCCACCAGACGCCGAACATCATCTCCGTGAACGAGATGGCCCCGTGCTGCAGGTGCCCGGTGGTCACGGCGTGGTGCCACTGCTGCGCGATGGCGCTGATCGTGACCACGAAGACCAGGTCGAAGAACAGCTCCAGGTTGGTGGAGGTGCGGCCCTCCTCGTTGGGGTCGCGGAGCCGGATCGGGCGGATGATGATGGCGACGGGGGTGGACGGCATAGGTGCATTAAAGAACACCGGAGCCCCGTCCAGTCGCAATTGTCGTGCGACATGGACGGGGCGCCGGTGTTTTGGGCGTGCCGGATCAGCGCCGTGTCAGCGCCGGGTCAAACGAGTGCTGGTCGGCCTAGTACCAGCTGTGCGACTGCCAGAAGGACCACGCGCCGCACGGCGAGCCGTAGCGCGAGTCCATGTACGACAGCACCCACTTGATCTGGGTGGTCGGGTTGTTCTCCCAGTCCGAGCCGGCCGAGGCCATCTTGTCGCCGGGCAGCGCCTGTCCGAGCCCGTAGGCGCCGGACGAGGGGTTGGTCGCGTGCACGTTCCAGCCGGACTCGCGCTCGACGATGTTCGAGAAGCACGCGAACTGGCCGGAGGGCACCATCGACTGGGCGATGGAGTACGCGTCGCCGTACGAGCCGGTCGGCGCCGGCGGTTTCGGGGTCGTCGGCGTCGGCTTGGGAGTCGGCGTCTGCGTCGGCGTGGTGGTCGGCGCGGACGGCGTGCTCGTGGTGCTCGTCGGCAGCTGCTGGCGCTGCTCGTCGCGGTTCGCGGCGGCCGCTGCGGCCGCGCGCTGGTCGGCTGCCGCCTTGTCGGCGGCTGCCTTCTGGGCCGCGGCCTTCGCGGCGGCGTCGGCTGCTGCCTTGTCGGCTGCGGCCTTCTGTGCCGCTGCCGCGGCGGCCTGGTCGGCAGCGGCCTTCTCCGCTGCTGCCTTGGTGGCGGCGTCGGCGGCGGCCTTGTCGGACGCAGCCTTCTGCTCTGCCGCGAACTGTGCCGCCGCGACCTGCCTGTTGTGGGTGGAGACGTCGTTCGAGTGCACCGCGTACGCGGTGCCCGCGCCTGCCAGGACCATCGTGCCGGCGGCGGCTGCCGCGACTATTCGGGAGGTCTTGGTGGGGAGCTTGGCGGTCATGAACGAGACGGTCTTGCCCGCCGCTGTCGAAGCGGCGCCCGCGATCCCGGATTTCGGGTCCTGCAGGGTCTTCGGGTCCTGCGAGGTGGGGTTGTGCTCGGGGTTGTGCTCGTGCTCAGGGCCAGTATGGCTGGACAAGAGTTGCCTTCCGCAGTGCCTCACCCCTTTTCGACAGCCGTCTCCGCACAGCACGGAGTCGTCCGTGGCGTGTGGGAAGAGACGACCGGCTCCCTCATGGAGCGGCGCATGGGCGAACGGATAGGCGGCTTCCTCGCCGCCACATCCACCCCCTGGTGGATCAACGTCCGTGAAGGACCTTGGTCCCGCGAGCCCGAGCGCGGGGTCTTCCAAAAATCGACCCTCTCCCGGAACTGAGATCGAACTCAAGCCGGGAGAGGGTCGGAAATGTCACAGTACATTGAGTTATGATTCGGTCACTGTTCGGAACAGCACCGGGTCAACGCCGGATTCTTGCTGGTTTGAGCGGCTTAGTAGCCGACCCAGCAGGAGCCGCCGCAACGCTGAGCGACCACGTTGTCCAGCGAACCGTAGGTCGCCGCGGCGTAGCGGGCGCCGGCGATGATGTTGTCGACCGGGTTGTAGATGTTGCCGTGGCCCGAAAGCATGTACGCGTTGAACGTCGGCTGGATCACCTGCAGCAGGCCGATGGACGGGGTGCCCTTGGCGGCGTTGGAGTCCCAGCCGTTGACCGCGCTCGGGTTGCCCGCGGACTCGTGCATCGCGGCCTGGTAGACGGCGTTGTAGGAGGTCGGGGTGCCGGTCGAGTCCAGGATGGAGACGGCCTGCTTGATCCAGCCGTCCAGGTTGTTGGCGTAGGTCGGGGTGGCGGCGGCAGCGGCGGCCTTGGCCTTCGCGGCGGCCGCGGCCTGCGCCTGGGCGGCGGCGGCCTGAGCGGCGGCAGCCTTGTCAGCGGCGGCCTTCTCGGCGGCGGCCTTGGCGGCGGCGTCGGCCGCGGCCTTGTCAGCGGCGGCCTTCGCCGCGGCGGCTGCGGCAGCCTTGTCGGTGGCCGCCTTCTGGGCGGCGGCCTGAGCGGCGGCGGCAGTGTCGGCGGCCGGGGCGGCGGCCGGCAGGGCGGCGCGCTGCGCGCTGCGGTTGGCGGCGTCGGCGGCGGCCGCACGCTGCGCGACGATGTCCGCGGCGCTCTTGGCCTGGTCGGCCTTCATGGTGGAGACGACAGCGGCGTCGGCCGAGGCGGCCTTGCCGGTGTTGACGGACGAGGCGTGGGCGGCGACACCGGTCGCCACGAGCGCGCCGGTCACGGCGAGGGCGCCGGTGACGGCGAGGGCCTTCGTCCGGGAAATACGCATACCGGACACAGAATTCCGCACGGAGAACAAAGGGAGCCTTCCGAAGTGGGTTCACCCCGCTGCGGCTCGACTCACCGTCTGTTCACAGACAGCGACAATGCAATGACTCATTGCGACTCATTGCGGTCGAGAGCGAAAGTCGAGCCGGGAAAACTCCCGGTTCTCGCTTTCGGCGCCGGCGGCCGTTCGGCCCTGGATCGTCGAATGCGATTGCCAGACGCGGGGTCTTACGCATTCGACGATGCAGGGCCTTTGGTCCCTTTTCAACTCAATCGGGCGTGTCCTGCATCACGTTGCACGCTCCGTGATATCCCCAGCACGAGGGGGGTACGCACTCAAACCGCCAGTTCCTCCAGCAACTCTGTCACCAGAGCGGCGATGGGGGACCTTTCGCTCCTGCTGAGAGTTACGTGGGCAAATAGGGGGTGTCCCTTCAGCTTTTCCACCACGGAGACGATGCCGTCGTAACGCCCCACACGCAGATTGTCACGCTGCGCTACATCATGGGTGAGAACGACCCGGGAACCGGTGCCGATACGCGACAGAACGGTCAGTAGCACATTGCGTTCAAGCGATTGCGCTTCGTCCACGATGACAAAGGAATCGTGGAGTGACCGGCCGCGGATGTGGGTGAGCGGGAGAACTTCGAGCATTCCCCGGTCCACCACCTCGTCGATGACGGCCTGCGAGGTCAGCGCGGACAGCGTGTCGAACACCGCCTGGCCCCAGGGCGACATCTTCTCGTTCTCGGTGCCCGGCAGATATCCCAGCTCCTGGCCGCCCACGGCGTATAAGGGTCGGAACACCACGACCTTGCGATGCAGCCGCCGCTCCATCACCGACTCCAGGCCGGCGCACAGCGCCAGCGCGGACTTGCCGGTGCCGGCCCGGCCGCCGAGCGAGACGATGCCGATGTCCGGATCCAGCAGCAGATCCAGCGCCACGCGCTGTTCCGCCGAGCGGCCGTGCAGTCCGAAGACGTCGCGGTCGCCGCGCACCAGGCGCACCTTCTTGTCCGGCGTCACGCGTCCGAGGGCCTTGCCACGCTCGGAGAGCAACACCAGTCCGGTGTGGCAGGGCAGTCCCGCGGCTTCCGGGACGTCGACGAGCCCTGAGGAGAACAGCTCGTTCACGGATTCGGCGGTGACCTCCAGTTCGGCCATGCCGGTCCAGCCGGACGCCGCCTCCAGGGCGATCTCCGCGCGGTACTCCTCCGCGGGCAGCCCCACCGCGCTGGCCTTGACCCGCATCGGCAGGTCCTTGCTGACCAGCGTGACGTCCAGGCCCTCGGCCTTGAGGTTGCAGGCCACCGCCAGGATGCGCGAGTCGTTGTCGCCGAGCCGGAAGCCCGGCGGCAGACCTTCGGGGTCGGTGTGGTTGAGCTCCACACGGAGGGTTCCGCCGGACTCGCCGACGGGGATCGGGGCGTCGAGGCGCCCGTGGACGACACGCATCTCGTCAAGCATCCGCAACGCGTTGCGGGCGAAGTAGCCGAGTTCGGGGTGGTGCCGTTTCGCCTCCAGCTCAGTCACGACCACGATCGGGACGACGACCTCGTGTTCGGCGAACCTGGTCAGCGCCGACGGGTCGGCGAGCAGGACGCTGGTGTCGAGGACGTAGGTGCGGCGCCGGGCCTTGCTGGAGGCGCGGCGGCGAGGGGTAGCTGCCACAGTTGTCTGTCTCCCCAGAAGCGACAAATGCCGGGGAGCAGACCCGTCACAGCCATCTGTGTGAGTCGACCTTGCTCCACCGGCACGTCTGGAAAGTTCCCGTCACCTGATGGGGCTAAACGCAGTCCTTCGTGTTGTCACGGTTCTGACCTGTAGTGATGACGCTACGTAACAGAATGCACGCACGTGAATACGGCATTCGCGCAGGCCGGGTGCGGGTGCGAGTGCATCCGCTCTGTGCGGCAACATCGCGGCAACAAAGCGGCGGCAGATCGGCGGCGGATCGGCGGCAGAGCGGGAACTGTGCGGCGCCCGCACGCCTTGCGTGCCTTGCGCGGCTTATGAGCCGTAGCGCCGGTGGCGATTCGCGTAGTCGCGCAGGGCCCGCAGGAAGTCGACCTTCCGGAAAGCCGGCCAGTACGCCTCACAGAAATAGAATTCGCTGTGCGCGCTCTGCCACAGCATGAAACCGCTCAGCCGCTGTTCCCCGGACGTCCTTATGATCAAGTCCGGATCCTGCTGGCCCTGCGTGTACAGGTGCTCCGTGATGTGCTCCACGTCGAGCATCTGCAGCAGGTCCTCGATGGACGTCCCGCGCGCCGCGGCGTCGGCCAGCAGCGAGCGCACCGCGTCGGCGATCTCCTGGCGGCCGCCGTAGCCGATGGCGACGTTCACCTGGATCCCCGGGTTGTCCCGGGTCTGCTCCTCGATCTCCTTCAGGTGCCGGGCGAAATCGGCGGGCAGTAGGTCCAGCGCGCCCAGCGGGTGCACCCGCCAGCGGCCGGTGTCGGCCAGCGAGCGCACCGAACCCTCGATGATCCGCAGCAGGTCGGTGAGCTCCTCGGGGGGCCGGTTGAAGTTGTCGGTGGAGAACAGCCACAGCGTCACGGTCTCGACGCCGGCCTCCTCGGCCCAGTCCAGGACCTCGTGGATCTTGTCCGCCCCGCGCTGGTGGCCGGTGGCGATCTGCTCGCCCATCTGCTTGGCCCAGCGCCGGTTGCCGTCCATGATGACGCCGATGTGCCGCGGCACCTTCTTCTTGCCGCGCTGGACGTCCGAGTGCAGCCGGGCCGCCAGGCGCCGTTCGTACACGCTGTAGGCGACGTCACGCATGCTCACAGCACGGCGCCTTTCTTAAGGGACAGGGGGCGTCAGAAGTGGACGCATCGAGGTTATCGGAGTCCCGGCGCGTCTCGTCACGGCCTTCAGCAAACCTTCGGGTGCGGGTTTCGTGAAGACCGGCAGGCCCGTTCCCGCGAGCGGGAACGGGCCTGCCGGTACAAGGTGTGAGCGGTGTCTCAGCTCTCCAGGCGGTCCAGCCGGGACACGAGCGCCTCGTACTCGGCGGTCAGCTCGGCCGGCAGGTGGTCGCCGAAGCGGTCGAAGTGCGCCGGGATCTGCGCCGCCTCGGCCTTCCAGACGTCCTTGTCGACGCTCAGCAGCACGTCCAGGTCGGCCTCCGACAGCTCCAGGCCGTCGAGGTCCAGCGCGTCCTTGGTCGGCAGCACGCCGATCGGGGTCTCGACGCCCTCGGCGGTGCCGTCCAGGCGGTCCACGACCCACTTCAACACGCGCGAGTTCTCGCCGAAGCCGGGCCACAGGAACCTGCCGCCTTCGCCCTTGCGGAACCAGTTGACGTAGTAGATCTTCGGCAGCTTGTCGGCCTCGGCCTTCTGCCCGATCCGCAGCCAGTGGCCGAAGTAGTCGCCCATGTTGTAGCCGCAGAACGGCAGCATCGCGAACGGGTCGTGGCGCAGCTCGCCGGCGGTGCCCTCGGCGGCGGCGGTCTTCTCGCTGGCCACGTTGGCGCCCAGGAAGACGCCGTGCTGCCAGGAGAACGACTCGGTGACCAGCGGGACCGCGGTGGCCCGGCGGCCGCCGAACAGGATCGCCGAGATCGGGACGCCCGCCGGGTCCTCCCAGTTGTCGGCGATGGTCGGGCACTGCGCGGCGGGCACGCAGAACCGGGCGTTCGGGTGCGCGGCCGGCTCGTCGCTGTCCGGGGTCCAGTCGCGGCCCTTCCAGTCGGTCAGGTGCGCGGGCTTGTCCTCGGTCAGGCCCTCCCACCACACGTCGCCGTCGTCGGTCAGCGCGACGTTGGTGAACACCGAGTTCGCGTAGAGGGTGTCGATCGCGTTGGAGTTGGTCTCGCGGCCGGTGCCCGGGGCGACGCCGAAGAAGCCGGCCTCCGGGTTGATGGCGTACAGCCGGCCGTCCTGGCCGAAGCGCATCCACGCGATGTCGTCGCCGACGGTCTCGACCTTCCACCCCGGGATGGTCGGGGTGAGCATCGCCAGGTTGGTCTTGCCGCAGGCGCTCGGGAACGCGGCGGCGACGTACTTGGCCTGGCCGTTCGGCGGCGTCAGCTTCAGGATCAGCATGTGCTCGGCCAGCCAGCCCTCGTCGCGGGCCATGACCGAGGCGATGCGCAGCGCGTAGCACTTCTTGCCGAGCAGGGCGTTGCCGCCGTAGCCCGACCCGTAGGACCAGATCTCGCGGGTCTCGGGGAAGTGGGTGATGTACTTCGTGGGGTTGCACGGCCACGGCACGTCGGCCTGGTCGGCGTCCAGCGGGGCGCCGACGGTGTGCGCGGCCCTGACGAACTCGCCGTCCGTGCCTAGCTCGTCCAGCACCTTCTGACCCATCCGGGTCATCACGCGCATGGAGACCACGACGTACGGGGAGTCGGTCAGCTCCACGCCGATCGCCGACAGCGGCGAGCCGATCGGGCCCATCGAGAACGGCACGACGTACATCGTGCGGCCGCGCATCGCGCCGGCGAACAGGCCGCCCAGGATGCCCTTCATCTCGGCCGGGGCCATCCAGTTGTTGGTGGGGCCGGCGTCCGACTCGTCCTCGGAGCAGATGAAGGTGCGGCCCTCGACGCGCGCGACGTCGCTCGGGTCCGACTTGGCGTAGAAGCTGTTCGGGCGCTTGGCCTCGTTCAGCCGGGTGAAGGTGCCCTGCTCGACCAGGAGGGTGGTCAGCCGGTCCCATTCGTCCTGCGAGCCGTCACACCACACGACGGCGTCGGGCCGGGTGAGCTCCGCGATCTCGGCGACCCAGGCCTTCAGGGCCGCGTGGCCCGTCGGCGCGTGGTCCAGCCCGGGTATGGCCGCAGGGCTGTTCGCGGGCACGGTTTTTGTGGACACGTCAGTCATGGCGCGCTCCTAAGACACCGGGGTCGTTTCCCATCCGCACTGGTCGGCGGCCCCGGTCGATGTATGAGGGTATTTCGGAGTGTACCCAGAGCAGTCCACATGGTGGATAGTCGGCAATGGCTAGTTCGTCACACTCGGTTCGCCGTCGTGTCCGGTTCTGGGCGGTTTGCGCGGTGTTCTCGCGGCGTACCACCGGCGTACGGCGCCCGGGCCTATCGAAGTTACGGTTCCGTAGGTTACCGTCGGTGACATGACGCCGCCGCTTACGAATGCCGTATCGAACGCCGTCGCCCCGATGAAGCCGAAACTGCGCGGCTGGCTGCATCTGTGCGCGGCGCCGCTGGCGCTGGCCGCCGGGATCGTGCTGATCGCGCTGGCCGAGAACGGCCGGGCGCGGGCGGCTTCCGCCGTCTTCGCCTTCTCCGCCGTCATGCTCTTCGGCACCTCGGCGCTGTACCACCGCCGCAACTGGGGCCCGCGCGGCGAGGCGATCCTGCGGCGCCTGGACCACGCGAACATCTTCCTGATCATCGCCGGGACCTACACGCCGTTCACCGTGCTGCTGCTGCACGGAAGCGCCGAGCGCGCACTGCTCTACACGGTCTGGGGCGGCGCGTTGGCCGGCATCGCCTTCCGGGTCTTCTGGCTGGGGGCGCCGCGCTGGATCTACACCCCGTGCTACGTGGCGCTGGGCTGGGCCGCGGTGTTCTTCATGCCGCAGTTCCTGCACTCCGGGGGCGTGGCGATCGTGGTCATGATGGTCGTCGGCGGGCTGCTGTACTCGATCGGCGCGCTGGTCTACGGGACGAAGCGGCCGGACTTCTCGCCGCGCTGGTTCGGCTTCCACGAGGTGTTCCACACGCTGACGATCGCGGCGTTCTCGCTGCACTTCATCGGGGTGTCGCTGGCGGCGATGTAGAGCGCCATCGTGTCCTTATATAAGGGCTCTCTTTCGCGCGGCGTTCGGGCTTCGGGCCCGGGCGCCGTTCTTTCCGGTCGAACAGTCACGCCGGGCTCCGTATCGTGAGGTCATGAGCACCGCGACGATCTCCGCGCCCCGGACCACCGTCCCGACCGACCCGACCGCGGCCCAGCTCAAGAAGCAGCCGCCGGCCGCTCCCGCCGACTTCGGCGCCATGCTGCGGGCCTGGCGCCGCACCCGCAACGTCAGCCAGCTGGATCTGTCGTCGGCCAGCGGGGTCTCGACGCGGCACCTGAGCTTCATGGAGACCGGTCGCGCCAAGCCCAGCCGGGACATGGTGCTGCGGCTGGCCGACGAGCTGGAGGTGCCGCTGCGGGAGCGGAACAAACTGCTGGTCGCCGCCGGGTACGCGCCGGAGTTCAAGGCGAGGCCGCTGGCCAGCCCGGAGATGGCCGCGGTGCGGCGGGCGATCGACGTGGTGCTCACCGGGCATCTGCCGTATCCGGCGCTGATGCACGACCAGCGCTCCAACATCATCGAGACGAACAAGACGGTCGGGATCTTCACCGATCTGGTGGCCCCGCATCTGTTGGCGGACGGCGGCAACACGGTGCGGCTCACGTTGCATCCCGAGGGTCTGGCGCCGCACTTGGTCAACCACGGCGAGGCGCGCGATCGGTTGCTGCGCGCGCTGAGCCGGCGTGCGGCGGCGTCCGGGGATCCGGAGCTGACCGCGCTGCTGAAGGAGTGCGTGGCGTATCCGCATCCGGAACCCGAGCCGGAGCCGGATCTGTACGCCGGCGTGGTGCTGCCGTTCCGCTTCCGTCGGGACGGGAAGGTGCTGACCTTCTTCAGCTGCACGACCGTGTTCGGCTCGGCCGCCGATCTGACGCTCGCGGACATGCAGTTGGAGACGTTCTTCCCGGCCGATGAAGTGACCGGCGAGGCGCTGCGGGAGTACGCGGCCCGCGTCTAGCACAGGATCGTCCGATCCGGTGGTATCGGCGCGTCATCACGTAACCACCTTCTGTGTGGCTCGTTGGGCAGCGGA
The DNA here is from genome assembly GCF_041262085.1 of Catenulispora sp. GAS73. Classification (NCBI taxonomy): domain Bacteria; kingdom Bacillati; phylum Actinomycetota; class Actinomycetes; order Catenulisporales; family Catenulisporaceae; genus Catenulispora; species Catenulispora sp. GAS73. The sequence continues at coordinate 7,151 of NZ_JBGCCM010000017.1, read as the reverse complement.
CAGACCCGCCGCCTTCCGAACCCACCAGGGGTAGCCGTGAACCGTCGCCGCATCGCCATCGGGGTCTCCTCGGTCAGCGGACTGGCCGTCGTCGCCGCCGGCGCGATGAGCATGTTCGGCTCCGGCGGCTCCGCCAACGCCGTCGACCTGCACGCGGCGCCGGTCGCGGCGGTCACCGGCGCGGCCGGGGTCACCGCGCGGGCCGGGACCGCGCAGACCGACACCGTGGTCACCGTCGCCAATCCGGCGGTCCCGGCGCAGGGCAGGACGCCGGCCGTCGCGCCGCAGACGCTGACCATGCACGGCGCGGGCCTGTTCGACTTCACCAAGCAGGTCGGATCGGTCGGCCTCACGGTGCCGACCGGCGCGCTCGACGAGGTGCTGACGCCGGCCACGGTGTACGTCCGCCGCAGCGCCACCGCCGCGACCGCGACCGCCGCCGCGGTCCCCGCCTCGGCCTGGAGCCGGACCGCCACGGCCGAGGTCCCCGACGGCGACGTGATCTCCGGCGGCGTGACCGATCCCGCGCTGATCTTCGCGATGCTCGGCGGCGTGCAGCCCGGCGTGCGCGACGTCGGACAGGAAGTCGTCCGGGGCGTTCCGGTGGTGCACTACCAGGGCACGCTGGACCTGGCGCAGGCCGCGTCCGCGCTGAGCGGTCCGGCCTCCGCCAAGGGCGCCGCCGCCGACGCTGCTGAAGTCGCCGACGCCGCCGCCGACAAGCAGGCGCTGACCAATGCGGCGCACGCGTTCACGACCACCAAGGTGCCCTTCGACGCGTACCTCGACGCGCAGGGGCGCCTGCGCCGCTTCGTCGCCACGTTCTCGTTCCTGGAGGGCGGTCCGACCAAGCCGGTCGCACAGGTGACCTCGGCCACGGAGCTGTACGGCTTCGGCACGCCGGTCACCGTCGCCGCGCCGAAGACCACGCCCGCGACCACGCCCGCCACCACTCCGGCCCCGGCGGAGAGCACTCCCGGGCACCGCGCCACCGCCCCGTCGGCCCATCCGACTAGCCCCCCTCGCTCACACAAATAGTCCTGTTGGGCCATACCCGCAGGCCTCGGCACCCAATAGGCTCGTCGGTCGGGGACTAAGGGGTCGCGATGACGGGCGGTGATCAGCCATGACGCTCTACCAGCACGATTCTGGTTCGGCGTACGGCCGTTACGGCGCGCTGCCCTCGGTGTACGACGGCCCCGCGCTCGACGAGATCCGGCTGTACGGCGACCTGCTGCAGGTCGTCGCCGAGCATCCGAGCAGCGACAAGCGGCTGGACTGGGCGGTCATCGACCGGGCGCTCGGGCTGATGCCGACGGACCAGAAGCGGGACCGGAACTAGCGCGACGCCGGCCCAGGGCCCCGTCGAGGGCCCGGACGTTCCGTCGTCGGCGTCCCGGGGCAACCCGGCGCATCCCCGCGGATCCCAGGGCAAACCACGGCACCTCAGCATCCTGAGCAGCCAGAGCAGCCACCGGGCCGCGTCCCCATGGCGAGCCCCGCCCGCGCCGTCGGCGAGGATGGCGAAAATCACATCTGCGGGTCCGAAGATCGCCCCTGCCCAGGGACACGGCCCCGCTCACGGCCGTGACGACAGAGGCTCGGTTGTGCGCTCGGTAGGTTGAGCACCTAGCATCCTTACGGCGAACAAGCCAGAACAATCAGCCCCTGCCCGGATTAACGGCAACCGAAAACCCGGAGACTTCCAGTGAAACTGCGTCTGACCCCCAGGGAGACCAGCTTCTACGACCTGTTCGCCGAGCAGGCTGACCACCTCGTCATCGGGGCCGGCATCCTCACCGAGCTGCTCGGGGCGACCGGACCCGGGGCCGGTGCCGAGCGGAGCAAGATCGCCGAGCGGATGCGCGCCGCCGAGCACGCCTGCGACGACACCACGCACAAGATCTACAACACCCTGAACTCCTCGTTCATCACCCCGTTCGACCGGGAGGACATCTACGCCCTGGCCTCCACTCTGGACGACGTCATGGACGAGATGGAAGAGGCCGTCGACCTGGTCAACCTCTACGGCATCCAGACGCTGCCGTCCGGGGTGGCCGAGCAGGTGGACACGCTGGTGCGGGCCGCGGAGCTGACCGCGGAGGCGATGCGCAAGCTGCGCGGGATGAAGGACCTGTCCGAGTACTGGATCGAGGTCAACCGGTTGGAGAACGCCGGCGACCAGTCCTACCGCAAGCTGCTGGCCCACCTGTTCTCCGGGGAGTACGACGCGCTGACGGTCATGAAACTCAAGGAGGTCGTCGACTCCTTAGAGGCCGCGGCGGACGCGTTCGAGCACGTCGCGAACACGGTCGAGTCCATCGTCGTCAAGGAGTCCTGACCGGTGCACTGGATCGGCCTGGTCACGGTGGTGGCCGTCGCCCTGGGGTTCAGTTACACCAACGGGTTCCACGACTCGGCGAACGCGATCGCCACCTCGGTGTCCACCCGGGCGCTGACCCCGCGCGCCGCGTTGCTGATGGCCGCGGTGATGAACCTGCTGGGCTCGTACATCGGCCTGCGGCTCGGCGGCGGTGTGGCTTCGACGATCACCAAGGGCATCATCAAGACCCCCGGCGGCGACGCCGGACTGTGGATCGTGTTCTCGCTGCTGGTCGGGGCGATCGTGTGGAACGTGGCGACCTGGTACTTCGGGTTGCCCTCGTCGTCCTCGCACGCGCTGATCGGCGGGATGATCGGGGCCGGCCTGGCGGCCGGCGTCACGGTCGAGTGGAAGGGCGTCTGGGAGAAGGTCATCGTGCCGATGGTGACGTCCCCGGTCGTCGGGTTCGTCCTGGCCTTCTTCCTGATGGTGGGGATCCTGTGGGCGTTCCGGCACGCGCACCCGGGACGGGTGACGCGCGGCTTCCGGATCTCGCAGACCATCTCCGCGGCGGCGATGGCGCTGGGCCACGGCATCCAGGACGCGCAGAAGACCATCGGCGTGATCATGATGGCGCTGATCGCCGGCGGCCACGCGACCAGCAAGTCGGGCGTTCCGAACTGGGTGCTGCTGTCCAGCGCGTGCGCGATCTCGCTGGGCACCTACGCCGGCGGCTGGCGCATCATGCGCACGCTGGGCCGCAAGATCATCGAGCTGGACCCGCCGCGCGGATTCGCCGCCGAGACGGTCGCCTCGGGGGTGCTGTACTTCACCGCGTTCGTCTGGAACGCGCCGGTGTCCACCACACAGATCATCACCGGCTCGATCATGGGCGTCGGCGCGACGAAGCGGCGGAGCGCGGTCCGCTGGGGCGTGGCGCGGAACATTCTCGGCGCGTGGCTGTTCACGCTGCCGGCCGCCGGGCTGTGCGCGGCGGTGGTCTGGTGGACCACGCACGCGATCTTCGGGTAGGGCGGGCGAGGCGGCCGGGCCGGCTGGACGCTTCTTAGGCGGTCTCCGCAGCGAGCACCGTTTCGATCCGCCGGGCCAACTCCAGGTCGAGGTCCGTGACGCCGCCGGCGGAGTGCGTCGAGACCCGGAACCGCAGCGTCGCCCACCGGAGGTCGATGTCCGGGTGGTGGTTCATGTCCTCGGCGATGGCTGCCACCTTGTTCACCACGGCGATGGCCGCGGCGAAGTCGCCGGCGGTGAACACGCGCGTGAGATGCTCCGCGCCGCCGGTCCACTCGGGGTGGTCCGCCAACAGGGGTGAGATCTCCTCTTGCGAGAGAATACGCATGTCCCCATTGTCGTCCTGTTGCCAAGAGGGCGTCGGCAGACGGTGACGGAGCGTGATCGCCGGTGCCCGCCGGTGTCCTAGACTCGCTGGAATGACCACTGGGACACCTGTCATCGTCGTCGGCGCGGCCATCGTCCGGAGCGACGGCGAAGCCGTGCTGTGCGCCCGCCGGTCGGCGCCGGCTCATCTGGCCGGGAAGTGGGAATTCCCCGGCGGGAAGGTCGAGGCGGGGGAGCGCGACGTCGACGCGGTCGTGCGCGAGTGCCGCGAGGAGCTGGGTGTCGAGGTGACGGTCGGAGCCCGCGTCGGTGAGGACGCGCGGATCGACGACCGGTTCACGTTGCGTGTGTTCCTGGCCCGCATGCAGCCCGGTCAGCCGGAGCCTTCGCCACTGGAGGACCACGACGTTTTGGCGTGGGTTTCGCGCGGCGAGCTGCTGGACCTGGACTGGCTGGCGCCGGACGTGCCGATCGTGGCTCAATTGGGGTATATGGCCTGGTGAAACCTGGAGACGGCTGTGACTGCTCTCATAGTGTGAAAGTCGGATCAACTGCTTGAGAGTGCGGCATTCCGGGAAGGATCACGGAAGACCCGGATCCGCAACACGGGGTTCTTGACCGCACAGATTCTCAGACAGCACAGATCTTCAGACAGCGCAGATTCTCAGACAACAAGAATCGAAGTCCGCCCGATGCCCGACACGCCGCAGGAGCAGCAGCCCCACCGGGAGCGGCAGGACAATCCCGGCTGGCGTGGCCGGGGGTGGGCCATGACCACGTCCGTGTTCGGGCAGGGCTCCGAGGGCGACGCGCAGCGGCAGCTGGGGCGGATGGCCGGGGTGATCGAGCGGGTGCGCTCGGCGACCTTCATGCTCGACGGCGAGGGGACCATCCGCGAGTTCCGGCTCAACGCCGAGGAGCTGCTGGGATGGCAGCGTACGGAGATGATCGGCAAGCCGTTCCACGCCATGTTCCGGCCCGCGGACCGGGCGGCGGCCGACCGGATGGTCGCGGCGGTGCAGTCCGGCGACGACGCGCGCGGGGCGCTGGACGCGGTCACGCCGAGCGGGGCGAGCGTGCCGGTCGACGCGCATCTCATGGGACTGCGGGACGGCGACGGGCACGTGGTGGTGTTCGGGTACGCCAACTCCGCCGAGGACCTGATCCGGTTCACGCGGGACCGGGCCGTCCTGGACTCGCTGTTCGAGCAGTTCCCGGTCGGGATCGTGGTCTACGACGAGCAGGGGCGGTACGTCCGGCTGAACCGGGCGCTGGAGGAGATCAACGGGCTGCCGGTCTCCGACCACATCGGCAAGCGGGTGCGCGAGGTGCTGCCGGGACTCGATCCGCGGCTGGAGGAGATCCCCGACGAGGTGCTGCGGACCGGGATCCCGGTGGTGGACGAGCAGTACGGCGGGTTCACGCCGGCCTCCGACGAGGAGCGGGTCTGGTCGGTCAGCTACAACCGGCTGCACGGCCCGGACGGCGAGGTCATCGGGCTGTCGGGGCTGATCCTGGACGTCACCGACCGGCATCGGGCGGCGGCTGCGGCGGCCGGCGCGCGGCGGCGGTTGGCGTTGGTGAACAAGGCCGGGTCGCGGATGGGGACGGCGCTGGACGTCGAGCGGACGGCCCGGGAACTGGCCGACGTCGCGGTGCCGGACTTCGCGGACGCGATCGTGATCGAGATCAAGGAAGAGGTCTTCGACGAGCGGATCGGGCCGGTCGGTCCGGTGTGGCTGGCCCCGGTGCGGCGGCGTCGGGTGCTGGTGCACGAGGGCGTCGGGGCGGTGCCGGACCCGGTGCGGGCCGAGGGCTTCAGCGCGTGGTCGACCGACGCGGACATCAGCGACCGGATGCTCGGCGGCGCGGCGTGGCACTCGTCGGCGGGCATCAGCGCGGTGGCGAAGGAACCGATCCGGGCGGTGGACGGCACGCTGCTGTGGCAGCCGACCGGCGGCGACTCGATCCTGGTGCCGTTGTGGGCCCGCGAGGCGCTGCTGGGGGTGGTGCACTTCCACCGGCACCCGGACAGCCCGCCATTCGAGCCGGAGGACATCGAGGTCGCCGAGGAGATCACGACGCGGGCCGCGGTGTCGATCGACAACGGGCGGCTGTACTACCGGGAGCGGACCACGGCCCTGATGCTGCAACGCGCGTTGCTGCCGCAGCGGATACCGAGCCTGCCGGGGGTGCAGGTGGCGTACCGGTACCTGCCGGGGTCGGTCGGGGCCGAGGTCGGCGGGGACTGGTTCGACGTGATCCAGCTCTCCGGCGCGCGGGTGGCGCTGGTGGTCGGGGACGTGATGGGCGTCGGGGTGCGCGCGGCCGGGATCATGGGCCAGTTCCGCACCGCGGCGCGGACGCTGGCCGGGCTCGACCTGTCGCCGGCGCAGGTGCTGCACCAGCTGGACGAGCTGGGCGCGTCACTGTCGGAGAACCACCTGGCGACGTGCATCTACGCGGTCTACGACCCGGCGACCGGCAAGCTCGCCGTCTCGCGCGCCGGGCACCCGCCGCCACTGCTGCTGGCACCGGACGGGACGGTCGGCGGACTGGACGTGCCGCCGTCGCCGCCACTGGGCGTGGGCGGCGGGGCGTACCGGAGCTGGGTGTTCGAGACGAAGGAGTTCGACATCCCGGACCGCTCCCGCCTGGCGTTCTACACGGACGGGATGGTCGAGGACAAAGGACGCGACATCGACGAGGGGATCGGCGTGATGGCGGCACTGCTGGCGAACTGCCCCCCGGACTCGTTGGAAGAATGCTGCGACGCGGTGACGGACGTCCTGGGCATCACAGGCGACACCTCGGACGACGCGACACTGCTACTGGCGCAAGTCCAGTCCATCCCCCCGGACCGCAAGGCCCACTGGCAGCTCGACCCGCACCCCTCGGCCGTGTCGGACGCGCGCCGGAAGGTGCGGGAGCGCCTGGCGGAGTGGGGCATGAGCGGCCTGGCGGACACGGCGGAGCTGCTGGTCAGCGAACTGGTGACGAACGCGCAGCGGTATGGAAGGTCGCCGGTGTCACTGGACATGCTGAAGACGGACCGGCTGCTGGTGGAGGTCGGCGACGCGCTGGACGTGGTGCCGCAAGTCCGCCGCGCACAGGAGACGGACGAGGGCGGGCGGGGGCTGCAGCTGGTGAACCAGCTGGCGACGCGGTGGGGGACGCGGACTACGGGGAACGGGAAGATCGTGTGGTTCGAGTTGGGCGCGGGGGACGGCGGGTTGGGGCGCGGGTAGGCGGAGGTGCTGGCCGGCGGCGCGGCGAGGTTGTTCGGCAAGTGGGCACGTCAGATTCGGCGGCGGGCTGGGCGGCGCGGCAAGGCGGATCAGCAAGCAGCCACGCGAGAATCGGCGGCTTGGCTGGGCGCGGCGAGGTTGTTCGGCAAGTGGGCACGTCAGATTCGGCGGCGGGCTGGGCGGCGCGGCAAGGCGGATCAGCAAGCAGCCACGCGAGAATC